>CAZGDM010000016.1:0-33080 GCA_964525275.1 uncultured Thermodesulfobacteriota bacterium
TTCCTTTAACACTGAACTGTCTCAGATGTATCGAGCCCCGACAGGGGGTTGACATCTCGGAAAGAGTGAATATAATTTAGCCGCCCGGTGGAAGTGGCAACTTGCCCTGAAGAGGGGTAGTTGCTAAATTTTTTTGGTCTATTAGACCTCCGATTCGGTTTCTCGAAGCTTCAGAGGGGCTGGGGCGGGGGTTTTCCTTATATTAAAGCTCCAGAAGGGAGGGTGAGATCCTTGGGGATTTAAAAAACAAACTCAAGGGGGGTGAAAATTGAGGGCACTGGGGAGGCATCTTTTGGTGGAGCTTTATGGGTGTGATCCAGAGGTGTTGAACGACAAGGAGAGGGTGGAGAAGATCATGACCGAGGCCGCTAAGCGGTGTGGGGCCACGATTGTGCAAAGCGTTTTCCATCTCTTCAACCCCCATGGGGTGAGCGGGGTGGTGGTGATAGCCGAGTCCCACCTCGCCATCCATACGTGGCCTGAATACGGCTATGCGGCGGTGGACGTCTTCACCTGCGGCACGAGGGTGGACCCCTGGAAGGCCCACGAATACATCAAGGAGCAATTCAAGGCCGAGCGTTACTCCACCCTCGAAATGACCAGGGGTGAATTGCCCGAGAAGGGAGAGCAGGTGATCGCCCCCACCCTTTCCACCTTGGCGGCCTCGGGGGAGGTTAGGGCTTAGTGGATCTATTTCCGAAGCCGAAGAGGTTCTTCCTCACCTGCGGCCGAGGGGAGGGGTCTACGCCTCTTAACGCCTTTGACGCAGCCTTGCTCGATGCAGGGATCGGGGATCTGAATATCGTAAAGGTCTCAAGCATCCTCCCTCCTGGCTGCAAAGAGGGGGTGGCGCGTCTCGATCCTGGGAGCATCGTTCCTGCGGCCTTTGCTTACATCATCAGCGAGATCCCCGGAGAGGTCATATCCGCTGCCGTCGCCGTAGCTATTCCTGAAGACCCAGAGCAACCCGGTCTCATAATGGAGTACTCCGCCAGGGGGCATCGGGAGGAGGCCGAGGCCATCGTCCGCCGTATGGCGGAGGAGGGAATGGCCCTCCGTTCCAGGGTCATCCGTGACGTCAAGAGCTGTGCAGTCGAGTTCAAGGTGAAGAGGATTGGTGCTGTCCTGGCAGCTGTAGTCTTTGGGATGGAGTAGCTTGAGGGTATCCCCCCTTACCTTCCTAAGTTGTCGCTGTCCTCTCCATGAGAGCAAGATCGTCCTCATAGGTTGTCCTTTCGACCTCACCTCAAGTTTCCGCCCGGGCTCAAGATTTGCCCCCTCATCCATCAGGCAGGCCTCCTGGAACCTGGAAAGCTTTAGCCCTGGGCTCCAGAGGGATCTCGAGGGGGCACCGGTCGCCGATCGGGGTGATCTGGAACTGTCCGGTACTCCGGAGAAAGCCATCCGTGAAATAGAGGAGGCCGTCTCTGAAGTGGTGTCTGCGGGAAGACTTCCCTTCCTCCTCGGGGGAGAACACCTCATCAGCCTCGGGGCGGTGAAGGCGTTGAAAGCGCCCTATGAGGGCCTCACCGTACTTCAGGTAGATGCCCATGCCGACCTCCGGGATCAGTACTTAGGGACAGAGCTTTCTCACGCCACGGTGATGAGGAGGGTGGTTGAAGAGCTGGGGGCGGAGAGGGTGTTTCAAGTGGGGGTCCGCTCTTGGGCCCCTGAGGAGTGGAGATGGGCTAAGGCAAAAGGGACCTTTCTCGGCGAGGGGCCAGATACGCCTATTCCCCGGGAACTGCAAAAGGTTCCCCTCTACCTCACAGTGGACCTCGACATCCTCGACCCAGGGGTGTGTCCAGGGGTGGGGACTCCGGAGCCTGGGGGGTGGACCTTCAAGGAGCTTGAGTCCTTCCTCGGGAAGTTGCCCTTCGAGAGGATAGTGGGGGTTGACGTCGTGGAATTGTCCCCGCCTTTTGACCCATCAGGCGTCTCATCTGTGGTGGCCGCCAAGGTGGTCCGGGAGCTCCTCCTCTCCCTTTTGTGAGAAAAATTTTGACAAAGGAGGGGTAGAGGTCTAAAATAATTTCAGCAATAACTTTTTTGCCCCTTGCGGGGCGAGGAAAGGAGTGCAGTTATGGTCAAAGCAAAGGCAGGGGATGTGGTGAAGGTCCATTACACCGGCAAACTCAGGGACGGGACCGTCTTCGACACCTCCGTCGGGGGGGAGCCCTTAGAGTTCACCCTCGGGGTGGGACAGATCATGCCGGCCTTCGAGGAGGCGATTCTGGGCATGAGCCCAGGGGAGTCGAAGACCTTCGAGGTCCCCGCGGAGGAGGCCTACGGCCCTTACAGGGAGGAGCTGGTGCTCGAGATAGAGAGGGATCGCGTGCCGCCTGACTTGGAGTTGGAAGTAGGTCAGCAGCTTTTGTTGAGGCAACCCAGCGGTCAGGCGGTGAGGGTTACGGTCACGGGGCTTACCGATGACACGGTCACCCTCGATGCCAATCACCCCTTAGCGGGAGAGGACTTGATCTTCGAGGTGCAGTTGCTGGAGGTAAGGGGCTAATGCCCGTCCAGATATTCCCTGAGGGCTTCGGCAGTGTAAGAGTCCTTCGACTTTAGCAGTTCGAGGGGGGTGCCTTCAGCGACGAGGTATCCCCCCTTTTCCCCTCCTTCTGGTCCCAGGTCGATGATCCAATCGGCCTCCTTTATCACATCGAGGTTGTGTTCGATCACCACTACCGTATCGCCTCGGGAGGCCAAGCGGTGCAGGATCTTCATGAGCCGCTCGACATCGGCCATGTGGAGCCCAGTGGTGGGTTCGTCCAGCACGTAAAGGGTGCCGGTGGAGGGGGTGGCGAGTTCCTTGACGAGCTTTATCCTCTGGGCCTCGCCGCCGGACAGGGTCGGGCTCGGCTGACCGAAGGTGAGGTAATCAAGGCCTATCTCCACCAGGAGCTCCAAAGTCCGGCGGATTCGGGGTATGGCCGCGAAGAACTCCAATCCCTCCGCGAAGGTCATCTCGAGGACTTGGGAGATGTCCATACCGCGGTACTTCACCGAGAGGGTCTCTTCGTTGTAGCGACGACCATCGCACTCCTCACACGTAAGGTAGACATCCGGGAGGAACTCCATCTCCACCTTTACCCTTCCCTGGCCGCCGCAGCCCTCACATCGCCCTCCGGGGACGTTGAAGGAGAACCGGCCTGGCCCCCAACCGCGGGCCCTGGCCTCCGGGACTTGGGCGAAAAGGCGCCTTATTTCATCGAAGACCCCTACGTAGGTGGCGGGGGTGGAGCGGGGGGTGCGGCCTATGGGGGAGTGGTCCACCTCGACCACCCGTCTGAGGGCCCTCCAACCCCTGATCTCCTTGAAGCCGTTTTGGGGGGCCTCACCCCTCCTCAGCAACTGTTTAAGCCCCTTGTAGAGGACTTCCATCACCAGGGTGGACTTCCCCGACCCCGATACCCCGGTCACACAGGTGATGGTGCCCAAGGGGATCCTCACGTCGATCCCCTTGAGGTTGTACTTTTTAGCCCCCACTATTTCGATCCAGGCCTTGGGGGGACGGAACCTCGAGGTGATCTCGCGGCGGCCCCTGCCGTCGAGCCATTTTCCCGTGATCGAAAGGGGGGAGCGCCTGATGTCCTCCACCTTTCCCTGGCCCACGACTCTTCCCCCTTTAGGCCCGGCCCCTGGGCCCAGGTCTATGATGTGATCCGCCCTACGGATGGTCTCGGGATCGTGCTCAACCACCAAGATGGTGTTTCCCCGTTCTTTGAGGCGCCTGAGGGCCTCGAGCAGCAGCCTGTTGTCGCGGGGGTGGAGGCCGATAGTCGGCTCGTCCAAGATGTAGCAGACCCCCGTGAGATTTGATCCCAGCTGGGCGGCGAGCCTTATCCTCTGGGCCTCTCCCCCGGACAGGGTGTCCCCCCTGCGGTCCAGGGTCAGATAGCCCAACCCCACCTCCTTGAGGAAACGGAGGCGTTCCATGATCTCCGCCATGATTCCCTCCGCTATAGCCCATTCCTCAGGGGTAAACCTCCAGGAGCGCAGGACCCTTTCCACCTCTTCCACCGACAGGGCCACCAGATCGCCTATCCCCCACCCCTTGACCTTTACCCACAAGGCCTCCTCTTTGAGCCTTTTGCCCTTGCACTTGGGGCAGGGCCTTTCACCCATGTACTCCAAGAGCACATCCCCCAGCTCCTCCTCTAGCCAGAGGTTCAGTTCCCTCAAGGTGGGGATGAGGCCGCGGAAGCCGTCTCCACCGAAGAGCAGTTTCCGTCTCTTGACCTCGGGGAGGGCTTCAAAGGGAGTATCCATGGCCAACCTAAGTTTTTCTTCGATCTCCTTTAAGAGCCTCCTCTTCTGTCGCCTTAAGGCGGGGTGCTCGAAAGGGGCGATGGCCTCCGCAATGGGACGGGAGGGGTCGGGGATCACCAACTCCGGCAGGAAGTCGCTGAAGCTCCCCATCCCCTCGCACTCGGGGCAGGCGCCTAAGCGGCTGTTGAAGGAGAAGAGGCGCGGATCAAGGGGCTCGAACCCCCGATGACAGCGAGGGCAATAGAGTTCCGTGCTGAAGAGGACTTCTTTCCCTTGAGGACCGAGGACCTTCACCCATCCCTTACCCAGCTTCAATGCCCTTCTGACCGAGTCGGTGAGGTCCTTCCCCTCAGCCTTTAACTCCGCCACTACGGCCTCGATAGTGTGTTCTTTGAACCGTTCAAGCTCCGGCGGCGGATCAAGGTCCATCATGCGGCCGTCGATCAGGGCCTTCTTGAAGCCCGACCGCTTCAGCCTCTGCAAAAGCTCCCGGTGAAAGCCCTTCCTCCTCAGGACCAAGGGAGCCAGGATGGCCACCTGTTGTCCGCGAAAACGCCTGAGGACCTCCCCTATTATCCCCTCTGGGCTCTGGGGGTGGATGGGGGAAGAACAGCCGGGGCAGTATTGGATTCCCAGTTTGCTCCACAGCAACCTCAAAAAGTGGTAAATCTCGGTGAGGGTTGCCACGGTGGAACGCCTCCCTCCTTGACTTGTCCTCTGTTCGATGGCCACGGTTGGGGGGATTCCGTCTACGGAGTCCACTTCAGGGCGGTCCATGACCTTGAGGTATTGGCGAATGTAGTTGGGGAGGCATTCCAGATAACGCCTCTGTCCCTCGGCGAAGAGGATGTCGAAGGCCAGGGTGGACTTCCCCGACCCCGATACCCCTGTGATGACCACCATCTTGTCTCTGGGGATGGAGAGGGTTAGGTCTTTCAGGTTGTGTTCCCTCGCCCCGCGCACGATTATGGCCCCGTCCTCTCCATAACCTCGAGGCGCCTCCCTCACCCCGCTGGGTTCAACCCCAGGAGGCCCTCCTTCGAGGTAGTCCCTGAGAAAGCGACCCGTGTGGGAAGAGGGGTGTTGAGCAACCTCCTCAGGGGTTCCCTCCACCACGATCCATCCCCCTTCGTCTCCCCCCTCAGGACCTAAGTCGATCACCCAATCCGCCCCCTTTATCACCTCTGGGTTGTGCTCCACCACCAAGACCGTGTGGCCCTCCGATACCAGGCGATCGAAGGCCTCCATAAGCTTGGCGATGTCGTATGGGTGAAGTCCCACGGTCGGCTCATCGAAGATGAAGAGGACGGGCCCTTTCGTCCTGGTGCTGAGATGGGCCGCCAGCTTCAGCCTTTGGGCTTCGCCCCCGGACAGAGTCGTAAGGGGTTGGCCGAGCCTAAGATAGGCAAGGCCGACCTGCAGTAGTGGTTCCAAAGCCCGGCGTATGTCCGGACGGGGGAAGAAATCGGCTGCTTCCTCAACGGTCATCTCGAGGACCTGGGCTATGTTGAGGCCTTTGTAGGTCACATCGAGGACCTCCTTTCGAAAGCGGGCACCTTTGCAGCGGGGACACGTTAAGTAGACGTCCGACAGAAACTGCATCTCCACCCGCTGGAATCCTTCTCCCCGGCACTCCTCACAGCGCCCCTGAGGGGAGTTGAAGGAGAAGGTCGAAGGGGTATAGCCCCGTTCGAGGGCCAGGGGCTGCGAGGCGAAGAGCTTTCTTATAGGGTCGAAGGCCTTGAGGTAAGTGATAGGGGTAGCCCGGGGGGTTCTGCCAGGGGGGCGCTGATCCACCAGGACCACGTCCGATATCCCCTCGGCCCCCTCTATGGCGTCGAAGCGGCCTGGGCGCTCCTCGTAGTGGCCTTTGAGCCTCTTGAGGCCGCGGTAGAGGACGTCCACTGCCAGGGTGGATTTACCCGATCCCGACACCCCCGTGATGGCCACCATTACCCCTAAGGGTATCCTCACGTCTATCCCCTTCAGGTTGTGTTGCGATGCCCCTCTGATGACGAGTTCCCCCTTGGGCTTGCGTCGTTTGCAGGGCACGGGGATCTGGAGCTCTCCCCTGAGGTAGCGCCCCGTGAGGGAACGGGATTCGTTCAGCACTCCCTGAGGAGGGCCACTGTACAGCAACTCCCCACCCCGTTCCCCGCCCCCTGGCCCGAGATCTACCAGATGATCGGCCCCACGAATGATCTCGGGATCGTGTTCCACCACGACGACGGTGTTCCCCTGATCCCTGAGGGATCTGAGGACCTTTAGCAATCTGGCGCTGTCCCGAGGGTGGAGCCCCACCGTGGGTTCGTCGAGGACATAGAGGGTGTTCACGAGGGAGGACCCCAAGGCCTTGGTGAGGCTCACTCGCTCCACTTCGCCCCCGGAGAGGGTCCTCGATTGGCGGTCAAGGGTCAGGTAGCCCAGGCCCACCTCGAGAAGGTAGCCCAGGCGCTTCTTCACCTCTCCCACAAGGAGGGCCGAAGCCTCGTCAAGCCTCTGGCTTCCTAGTTCCTCGAAGAAGCGGTAGGCCTCCTCTATCTTCATGGCGTAGATCTGGGCGATGTTCTTGCCCCGGAGGCGCCACAACAGCGCCTCCTCCTTGAAGCGGGTGCCATGGCAGGCGGGGCACGTCACGTAGCTGCGGTAGCGGGAGAGGAAGACCCGCACGTGAAGTTTGTAACGTTTGGTCTCAAGCCACCGAAAGAACCCTTTGACCCCATAGAAGGTGTGATCTCCCTCCATGATAAGTCGCCTCTGCTCCGGGGTGAGGTCCTTCCATGGCCTGTCGGTGGGGATCCCGCGGCGGTGACAGAAGCGGATCAAATCCTCGAACTCCTCCCGGGCCACCCCCCTCCAGGGTTTGATCGCCCCTTCCTCTATCGACCTGCTGGGATCGGGGACCACCAGGTCGGGGTCTATATCCATTACCCTGCCGAAGCCACGACACACCTCACAGGCCCCCACCGGGGAGTTGAAGCTGAAGAGATTGGGTATGGGGTCTCGATAGGGAATGTCGCAATATGGGCACTCCAGGTACTGGCTGAAGCGCAACGGTTCGCCCCTCAGGGGATGCACAGCAAAGCGCCCTCCGCCCCTGGAGGATGCCATCTCCAGGGAGTCGATGATCCTGGGACGTTCGGAGGCCCTGAATGCAAGCCTGTCGACGACGACCTCCCAGGTTTCCCCTGATGGGGCCTCCTGGACGGACAGTAGCCTCCCTCCATGCCATATCCGGTAAAAGCCTTGGGAGATGAGATCCCTTTTCGCCCCTTCGGTCCCTTTGTGAAGGGGAAAGGCGATGATCAGGGGGGTTCCCTCCTGTAGGCGTTTCCTCAACTCCTCGAAGGCCGCCTCGGGGGTCTCCCTCTTCACGGGGCGGCCGCAGCGCCGACAGTGAAGCTGGGCGAGGCGCGGGAAGAGGAGCTTCACGTAGTCCGTGATCTCGGTCATGGTCCCCACGGTGGAACGGGAGGTCTTCACGGTATCGCCTTGTTCGATCGCGATGGCAGGCGGTATCCCTTCGATCCTGTCGACCCGCGGCCTATCCATCCGCTCCATGAACTGGCGGGCGTAAGGGGAGAAGGTCTCCACGTAGCGCCTCTGTCCCTCGGCGTAGAGGGTGTCGAAGGCCAGGGAGGACTTTCCCGCCCCGGAGACCCCGGTGATGACGGTCAGCCGCCCCAGGGGGATCTCCAGATCGAACCCCTTGAGGTTGTTCTGCCTGACGTTGTAGAGCCTTATGGCCTTCATCTGAGGACCTATTTAATCATTCCCCCGGAAAAGGGCAAAGGGACACCTTGAAAAAGGATAGGGCCTCCCGTAAAGTAGGGGGGCTGAAAATTTCCCAAGGAGGTGGGGGAATGAAAAGAGGTATGGTGGTGTTACTGACCTTGCTCCTGGTGGCGTCCATCGCCCAGGCCCAGGAGGTGAAGGTGGGGACGCTCCTGTCCCACACGGGGCCTCTTAAGGAATTCGGCCCCAATTTGAAGAACGGTTGTGAACTGGCGGCCAAGCAGATGGCGGAGGCGGGCTTCAAGATCAAACTCATCCACGAGGACAGCGAAACCTCTGCCATCCCCGCCATCAACGCGGCCAAGAAGCTGGTGGAAGTGGACAAGGTGATCGCCATCGTGGGGGCCTTGGCCAGCGGGGTGACCATCCCCGTGGCCGAGTCGGTGACCATCCCTAAGGGGGTGATCCAGATCTCGCCAGCCTCCACTTCACCGCTGATAACGGTCCTTCCCGCCGACAAAGGTCGCGACTTCCTCTTCCGGACCTGTCCTTCGGATGCGCTGCAAGGAGTGGTAGCAGGGAAGCTCGCCGCCGAGCACTACAAGACCGCGGCGGTCCTTTACGTCAACAACCCTTATGGCCAGGGTCTGGCGGAGCAGTTCAAGCGTTCCTTTGAGAAGCGTGGGGGCAAAGTCCTGGCCATGGTGCCGCATGACGAGAAGGCCGCCGAGTCCTACACCGCCGAGCTGAAAAAGGCCCTGGCGAAGAAGCCCGATGTGCTTTGTGCCTTCAGCTATCCCGAGCACGCCAAGGTCTACCTCAAGGAGGCCATCGAGTTCTTCAATTTCCGGAGCTTCCTCTTCTGCGACGGTACCAAGTCCTTCGACATCGTGAAGGCGGTGGGGGCTTCCAACCTCGAGGGGCAGATGGGGACCGCGCCCGGTGCAGCCAAGGGCAAGGCCTACGACGTCTTCGTGGCCGACTACAAGGCCACCTACGGGGTCCTTCCGCCCCTTCCCTTCATCACCAACGCCTACGACGCCACCGCGGTGATAGGCCTTGCCGCTTACGCGGCCAAGGTGAAGGGCCTTCCCATCACCTCCAAGAACGTCCGTGATCAGCTCCGCTACGTGGCCAACCCGCCGGGGGAAGTGGTGTTGCCCGGCGAGTTCAAGAAGGCCTTTAAGCTCCTCGGCGAGGGCAAAGACATCAACTATGAAGGGGCGGCGGGTTCGGTGGACTTCGACGAAAACGGCGACGTGGTCACCCCCATCGAGATCTGGAAGTACTCCGGCGGTAAGATCGTCACCGTCAGATTGGAGTACGAAGTGCCGAAGGAGTGACATCCAGGCCGGGGACCCTGGGTCCCCGGCCTCTTCAATCCTCCAGGAACCGCGAAACCCTCTTCTCCTCTCCGAGGATGCCCTGGGGACGGTAGATGAGGATCAACTCAAGCAGTATCCCTACGATGAGAAAACGGATATATGGAGCGCGGGCCTTCATGGTGTAGGGTAGAAGGTCGGTGAGGAACTTCGTCCCGATCCAGATGCCCCATACCAAGAAGGCCCCGAGGATCGCCCCGCGGTTGTTACCACTTCCTCCGGCCATCAGCATCACCCAGATGATGAACGTGCCGTAAAGCGGGGTGAAGACGTCGGGGGAGATGGCCTTGGTGTAATGGGCATAAAGGGCTCCCCCTATCCCCATGATCATGGAGCCCAGGACCAAGGACTGCATCTTGAAGCGAAAGACGTCCTTCCCGCTCATGGCAGCGGAGATCTCGTCCTCCCGGATAGCCTTGAGGACCCTCCCCCAGGGGGAGCGGATGGCCAGCTCGATGGCCAGGTAGATAAGCCACATCGCCGAGAAGACGATTCCCAAGTACAGGTAGTTGTAGTACTCGGGAGGCACCAGCCCCTGAAGGGGGTGGGGTAGCCCCATCAGCCCCCGAGGGCCGTTGGCGAGCCATTGCTCGTTGTTGAAGATGAGCCTGAAGGTCTCGGCGATGCCGATGGTGGCGATGGCAAGGTAGTCCTCTCGGAGCCTCAGGGTGGGGATCCCGACCAGGAAGGCCACCAGGCCACAGATCAGAGCTGCCCCCAGGAGACCGAAGGGAAAGGGGAGTCCCAGGCCGAAGAGCTGCTTCACATACTGGGCGTAGACCCCTGTGGGCTTGGGGGTGGTGATCAGGGCGGAGGTGTAGGCGCCGAGGCAGAAAAAGCCCGCGATGCCGATGTTGAACAACCCCGTGTAGCCCCACTGGACGTTGAGCCCTAGGCAGAAGACGGCGTAGATGGAGGCCATGATGGCGAAGGAGACGAGGTAGGCGAGGATCCCTCCCCACTCCATCAGTCCTTGCCTCCGAAGATCCCCTGGGGCCTCAGCAGCAGGATGACGATCATCCCGATGAAGGCCACGGCCGGCTTGTAGGTGGGAAGGAGCCAGGCCGTCGAGAGTTGTTGTAGCACCCCCATCACCAGCCCCCCGATGAGAGCCCCGTAGACCTTCCCGATCCCCCCGAGGATGGCAGCGGCGAAAAGCGGCAGCAGGAAGTTCCAACCCATCCCCGGGTGGATTTGGACGTCTATCCCGTAGAGCACCCCTCCCGCGGCAGCAAGGCATCCCCCGATGACCCAGGTCCAAACTATTATCTGCTCGGTTCTAATACCGCTTATGCGGGCCAGCTCCATGTTGTCGGCGGTGGCCCGCATGGCCTTGCCGATCTTGGTATGGTGCAGAAAGAGGTGTAGAAGCACGACCAGCACCGTGGCCACGACGAGGATGAGGATCTGATCGGGCCTCACCTTTATCCCAAAGGGGAGCTCCACCGCCGGCCTCAGGACCCCTGGGAAGAAGGAGCGGTAGTCACCTCCCCAGAGGATGAGGACGATCATCCTGAGGATCAGGGAGGCGCCGAGGGCCGACATGGCCATCATCACCGCCGTGCTCCCCTTCTGGCGGAGCTTGCGGTAAAGCACGCGGTCGAGCAAAACGGCTACAGCGGCCACCGCCGCCATGGCCAAAGGGAAGGCGACCACCATCCTCCAGCCGAAGGAGAAGGGGCTCAAAGGGTCATTGGGTATCCCCAAATGGGGCAGAAGCGTTCCCACGAGGAAGAGGGCTACGTAGGCCCCTGCGGTCATCAGCTCCCCGTGGGCGAAGTTGGCGAAACGCAAGATCCCGTAAACCAGGGTCAGCCCGATGGCCCCGAGGGCGATGATGCTCCCCAGTACGATCCCGTAGACGAAAAGCTCGAGCATCAGCCCCCCAAATAGAGTTTGGCTACCTCTTCGTTCCGGAGGAGCTCCTGTCCGGGGCCGTCGAGGGCATTACGCCCCATGGCCAGGACGTAGCCATGATCGGAAAACTTGAGGGCTTCCTTCGCGTTCTGCTCCACGATGAGGACTGCCACCCCCCGGCGATTGATCTCCCTGATCTTTTCGAAGACCTTCTCGACCATGGCAGGGGCTAAACCAGCCGAAGGCTCATCCAGCAGCAGGAGCTTGGGATCGAGCATCAAGGCCCTGCCCATAGCCACCATCTGGCGCTGTCCTCCCGAAAGG
Source organism: uncultured Thermodesulfobacteriota bacterium (assembly GCA_964525275.1). Classification (GTDB taxonomy): domain Bacteria; phylum Desulfobacterota; class B13-G15; order B13-G15; family B13-G15; genus CAZGDM01. The sequence goes on from CAZGDM010000016.1 coordinate 11,574, forward strand.
CGTCCCACCTTTTGATGGCGCTTTTCCCTGAGGTCCGGAAACATCCGGTAGATTTCCTCGATCCTCTCGGAGAACCCGTCCCGGCGGATGAAGGCACCCATCTCGAGGTTTTCCTGGACCGTGAGGGAGGGGAAGACGTTGCGGACCTGGGGGACGTAGCTCATCCCCTTCCGGACCACCGTCTCCGGCGGCAGACCCGTTATATCCTCCCCGTCGAACACCACCCTGCCCTCCTTGGGGTGGAGGATTCCGAAGATGGCCTTCAACAGCGTGGACTTCCCCGCCCCGTTGGGGCCGATTATGGCCACAATCTGTCCCGGTTCCACCCGCAGGGAAACCCCTTGCAGGATGTCCACCTCTTCGTTGTAGCCGGCCCTGATCCCCTCCACCGCCAGAAGGCTCATCGGTACTGTCCCCCGAGGTAGGCCTCCAACACCCGCGGGTCTCGCTTGACCTCCTCTGGAGGCCCTTCGGTCAGCTTCCTCCCTTCGCTCATGACGATGACGGGGTTGCAGAGGGACATCACCACGTCCATGTCGTGCTCGATGATGAGGAAGGTGATGCCCCTTTCGTGGCAGAGGCGCTCTATATAGCCCACCAGTTTCTTCATCAGGGTGGGGTTCACCCCGGCCCCTGGCTCGTCCAGTAACACCATCTTCGGTTCCACCATCATGGCCCTTGCGAGCTCCAGCAGCTTCCTTTGTCCTCCCGACAGGTTGGCTGCGTACTCGTCCCTGAGGTCTATGAGTCCCACGAACTCCAGGACCTCCAAGGCGCGTTCCTTGAGGGCGGCCTCCTGCCGCTTTACCGCCCTCGGGAAGAACCAGGAGGCCCATATGCGCTCCCCGAGCTGCCCAGGGGGCATCACCATGAGGTTTTCCAGGACCGTCATCTGCGGGAACTCCCGAGGTATCTGGAAGGTCCGATAGAGGCCGCGGTGGAACACCTCATGAGGGGATAGGCCGTCGATCCTGTCGCCCCCGAAGTGGATCTCCCCCTTGTCGGGTTTGTAGAAACCGGTGATGAGGTTGAAAAGGGTGGTCTTTCCCGCTCCGTTGGGGCCGATGAGGCCGGTGATGGTCCCTTGGCGCACGGAGAGGGTGCAGCCGTCCACCGCCCTCAGCCCCCCGAAGCTCTTAGTCAGTTCCCTTACCTCAAGCATGGCCTCCCTTTTGTGAAAAAGGGCCTCAAGGGCCCTAAAGCCATTGTAGATCAATTCCCCTGTGCCCTCAAGGTGCGAGGAACCGAAGGATGTTTTATAAATGATTTAATTTTTTACGAGGCCAAAAGGGACGTGGCTTATGGCTTGACATCCCCAAACCATTTAGCTAAAACTCCGTTGCGAGGAGGGAGAGAGGGGATGAAGGCGGGTAAATTCTTCGACGAAAGAGAGGCTTTAGCTCCGGAGGAGAGGGAGGAGGAGCAGTTCAGAAGGTTGAAGGAAGCCCTTCAGAGGGCCTATGAAAGGGCTCCGGCTGCAAGGGAGGTCTTTGAGAGGGCAGGGCTTAAGCCATCCGACATACAGAGTTTTAAAGACCTCGAGAAGCTCCCCATAACCAGGAAGCCGGACATTATAGAACGTCAACGCAAGGACCCTCCCTTCGGGGGTTTTCTGGCTGTTCCCCCTGAGGAAGTCGATCGTATCTTCGTTACACCGGGTCCCATCTACGGCCCCCACCATACGGAGAAGATCGACTGGTTCGGAAAGAGCTTTTACGCTGCCGGCTTTCGCAAGGGGGATATAGTCATCAACACCGCTACTTACCACATGTCCCCTGCAGGCATCCTCTTTCACGAAGGACTAAGGGCCTGTGGGGCCACGGTGATCCCCACCGGGGTGGGGAACACTGAGGCCCAGATAAAGGTGATGTTAGACCTGAAGGTCACAGGCTATGCCGGTATGCCGAGCTTCCTCATGACCCTTATCAAGAAGGCGGAGGAGATGGGGTACGACTTCAGAAGGGATTTCTCCCTGCGCAAGGCCTGGTTCACGGGGGAGCCCCTCCCTCCGTCCATGAGGCAGGTCTTCGAGGAGGAGTATGGCATAGACACCTATCAGTGTTACGCCGCTACCGATCTCGGCGGATGTGTGGCCTATGAGTGCGAGGAGAAAAACGGCATGCACTTCATGGACGAGTATTTCATCGAGATCGTCGATCCCGACACGGGACGTCAGCTCCCTCCGGGGGAGGTGGGGGAGATAGTTGCTACACCTCTCCACAACCCCGTTTGGGGCCTCATCAGGTACGGTACGGGAGATCTGGCTTCTTATACAGACGAACCTTGTCCCTGTGGTCGGACTTCTCACCGAATCGTGGCCATCGTGGGCAGATCTACGGACGCGGTGAAGGTCCGGGGCATGTTTGTAGTGGCCAAGCAGGTGGAGGAGGTCTTCGGACGCTTTGAAGAGGTGATGCGATATCAGCTGGTCATAGACCGCAAAGGGGCCAGGGACGAGCTGCTGTTGCGGGTGGAGGTCAAGGAAGGTGTGGAACGGGAGGACTTGGTACAGCGTCTCACCGAGGAATTTCCGAAGTTCTGCCGGGTGCGTCCTGATGGGGTGGAGATTCTTCCCCCTGGCAGCATAGAGGAAGGAGCGGAGAAGATCGTCGACAAACGCAAGTGGGATTAGCCTTCCCCTACGGGGAGGCTTGGATGGATTAGGACAGGCCCTTTTAAGGGCCAAAAAGTCCGAAAGGAGGGGTGGAGTATGAAGAGAGGGAGTTGGTTAACGGTTTTGGTCGGCTTTTTATTCCTTCTGACAGCCCTGGGGACGGGCTGGGCCGCGGAGAAGCCCATAAAGATAGGGGCGGTGATAAACCTCACCGGTCCGGCCTCCACCTGGGGACAGTACCACGCCAAGGGTTTACGGGATTACCTTCGGTACGTCAACGAGAAGGGGGGTATTGCTGGCAGGAAGATCGACCTCACGGTGGTGGACCACGCCTACAAGATCCCCGAGGGAATCAAATTGGTGAAGAGGTTCTGTACCCTGGAGAAAGTGGACATGCTCGCCACCTGGGACGCGGGTACCGGCATCCAGATCAAGCCCATCATCCAGCGCTACAAGGTCCCGACCCTCAACTTCTCGACCTATCAGGGCCTTTTGAAGCCACCCATCGATTACATCTACCTGCCCTTCGGCAGCTACATTTTGGATTCCTACGCCATCCTCGAGTACATCAAGAAGGTCCACGGCGGGACCCCCAAGGTCGGGCTCCTCACCTACAACAACCCTTACGGGAAGTCTATCCACGGTCCCTGTAAAGAATACGCGGCCAAGCACGGCATAGAGATCGTCGGCATAGAGGAATTCCCTCCTGCCACAGTCGACCTGACCACCGAGCTTTTGAGGCTTAAGAAGGCGGGGGCCCAGTACATCGTGGTTCAGATGCTCCCTGCGGCCATAGCCATCGCTTTGAAGAGTGCGGATCGCATCGGCTACGATGTGCCCTTCATCGGTACCTGGACCTCTACAGACCCGGACTTCTTCAAGCTGGCCAAGGGCCTGATCAGGGACCGTCTCTTCATGCAGTTCTGCGGCGGGCTGCCCTCGGACAACGTCCCCGGGGTGAAATTGATGCTTGAGCTCGGCAAGAAGTACAGGACCGTCAAGGGCTTCGACTGCTCCTACTGGGAGGGCACCGCGGTGGCCATGATCATGGAGAGGGCCCTCCGGAAGGCCCAAGAGAAGTTCGGGAAGATCACCGGCGAGACCATCAACAAGGCCATGGAGAGCTTCCGCAACGAGGACTTCGGCGGCCTCATCCCGCCGGTGACTTACACCAAGGACAACCACGAGGGTTCCTTCGTCGCCAGGATCGTCCAGATCCACGAGGACGGGACCTATTCGCCGATTACCAACTTCTTCGTACCGGAGAAGGGCCAGATCAGACTCCTGAAATGAAGGCCTATCGGGGACAGCCGAGTGTATTCGCCAACAGGTCCCCTGAGGACCGCAGGGCCGAGCTCGTGGTCAAGGGGCTCGGCCTGCGGTTCGGGGGGTTGCAGGCCCTTAAGGATGTGGATTTCGAGGTGAAGACCGGGGAGTTCGTGGCCATCATCGGCCCTAACGGGGCGGGAAAGACCAGTTTCCTCAACAGTATAACCGGTTACTACCACCCCCAGGAGGGCCATATCTACTTTAACGGCCGGGAGATCACGGGACGCCACCCCCACCAGATCACCAAATTGGGCATCGGCAGGACCTTCCAGAACATCGAGCTCTTCCCCGGGATGACGGTGGTGGCCAATATGTTGTTGGCCCGTCACCGCCACTGTAATTACGGCGTCGGGGGGGCGTCCTTCTTCTCCCGTCGCGTTAAAGACGAGGAGGTGCGTCATCGGAGGGTCGTAGAGGAGATCATCGACTTTCTTGAGATGCAGCCCATCAGGAAGAAGCTGGTGGGTTCCCTGCCCTATGGCCTGAGGAAGCGGGTCGACCTGGGACGGGCCCTCGCCCTTGAGCCGAAGCTACTGATCTTGGACGAACCCTTCGCCGGCATGACCTTGGAGGAGAAGGAGGACATGGCCCGGTTCCTCATCGAGCTGAACGAGGCCTGGGGACAGACCATAATCCTGGTGGAGCACGATATGTCCATAGTGATGAGCCTTTCCGAGCGGATCATGGTGTTGGACTTCGGGGTGAAGATAGCCGAAGGTCCTCCGGAGTACATCCAGAACCATCCAGAGGTCATCAAGGCCTATCTGGGAGATACCGCCGTCGCTTGAGGGAGGAGGGGAAGTGAAAGGGCCAAGGGAGAGGACGGATCCGAAGGTGCTCGCCTCCTTCACCAAGTACACCTTCCCACAGATCCTTTACAAACAGGCCGAGCGCTTCGGGGATAAAAGGGTAGCCATCAGGGAAAAGGCCTACGGCATCTGGCAGACCTATACATGGAAGGATTACCTCGACTACGTCCGCCGGGTGGCTCTGGGGCTGCTGGCCCTGGGGCTCAAGCGAGGGGAGCGCGTGGGGATCATCACCGACAACATCCCCGAGTGGCTCTTTGCGGAGCTTGGTACCCAGGCCGTGGGCGGCGTCACCATGAACTTGTATACCTCTTCCGTGGCCCAGGAGCTCACCTACGGGATAAACCGCATCCATGCGGTCTACGTCTTCGCCCAGGACCAGGAGCAAGTGGACAAGCTCTTGGAATCCAAGGATGACCTTCCCCAGGTCCGCAAGGTGATCTACATCGATCCCACCGGGATGAGGACGTACAGGGACAACCCCTGGCTTTTGAGTTTCGCTGAACTGTTGGAGATGGGGGAGGATCTGGGGAAGAGGCAGCCCCAGCGGTTCGAGGAGGAGCTTTGGGAGGGGGAGCCCGGAGACATCGCCATGATGCTCATGACCTCGGGGACCACGGGGCTGCCGAAGGTGGCCATGCTGAGCTATAGCAACATCATCGACATGGCCCTGAAGTGGCTTGAGACCGCCCCCATTGGCATAGAGGACAACTGGTTCTCCATCACGCCACCGGCGTGGATCGTCGATCAGATGTGGGGAATGGGGGTGGCACTGTGTGGCGGCATGGTGATGAACTTCCCCGAGATGCAGGAGACCATCCCCGAGGATATGCGAGAGATCGGCCCTCATATCATCATCACCTCCTCGCGCTTCTGGGAAGACCTGGCGTCCCGGATAAGGGTCAAGATAAACGACGCGGGCTTCATCAAGAGGAGTTGCTTCTACCTGGCCAAACGGATCGGGGAAGCGGTGGTGGACCGTCAGTCGAGGAAGGAGCCTGTGCCCTTCTGGTTGAGGGGCCTGCGGTGGATCTCCTCCTGGGTGGTCTACAGGCCGCTCCTCGATCGGGTGGGGTGCCTGCAACTCCGCACTGCCATAACGGGCGGACATCCTATAAGCCCCGACGTGATACGCTTCTTCCGTGCCACGGGCCTCAACTTGAAGCAGGCTTACGGCCTCACCGAGGCAGGGGGAGTCTTCCAGGTCCAGCCCGACGACGAGGTGAAGCCGGAGACGGTGGGCAAGCCCTTGCCCCGTACAGAGGTGCGGATAGCTGAGGACGAGGAGGTCCTGGTCAAGAGCCCCTCGGTCTTCCAAGGGTATTACGAAGACCCCGAGGCCACCGCCTCGACGTTATCAGATGGGTGGCTTCACACGGGGGATGCCGGCTATCTGGACGAGGACGGCCACTTGGTGATCATCGGGCGGAAGAAGGACATCATGCGCACCCAGAAAGGCGAGCCCTTCTCCCCCGACTTCATCGAGACCCGACTCAAGTTCAGCCCTTACATAAAGGAGGCTGTGATCTTCGGGGAGGGGATGCCCTATATCACCGTCATGATCAACATCGACCCCGAGACGGTGGGGGATTGGGCCGAAAAGAGGAAGATCCCCTACACCACTTACACCGACTTGTCACAGCAGCCCGCGGTGGAAGAGCTGATAAAGGGGGAGGTGAAGGAGGTAAACAAGAGGCTCCCGGACCACATGAAGGTCCGCAAGTTCCTGTTGCTCTACAAACTGCTTGATGCCGATGACCAGGAGCTCACCCGTACGGGGAAGGTGAGGAGGGGCTTCGTCTACGAGCAGTACCGGCGGCTCATCGAGGCCATGTACAGGGATGAGGAGAAGGTCCACGTCAAGGGACAGGTCCGGTACCGCGACGGCACGGTGGGTACCATCGAGACCACCGTCAAGATCATCCCTGTAGACTGAGAAGGAGGGGCAAAGTGGATTTCTTCCTACAGGTATTGGTGAACGGTCTCTCGGTCGGCTTCCTCTACGCCTTGGCGGCGTTGGGATTCGTCATGATCTTCAAGTCCTCCAGCGTCCTGAACTTCGCTCACGGGGAACTTCTGGCCATCGGGGCCTTCGTCTTCTTAGTGCTTTCCACGTGGTTGAAACTCCCCATCGTCGTTTGTTTTGTCCTCACTTTGGCTGGATGTTTTGCCCTGGGGTTCATAATCGAGCGGTTCTTCCTCCGCCCCCTCATAGGTGAGGCCCTTATAGAGGTGATCATGCTGACGGTGGGGCTTGCGGCCATGTTCAGGGGGCTGCTGCTTTTGATCTTCGGGGGGAACCTTCACAACTACCGTCCCTTCCTGCCCGAAGGGCTGGCCATCAGGATAGGGTCGGTGTACGTGGCCCCGGTATATGTAGCCTCTTTCATCATCGGGATCCTGTTTCTTGCCGTCTTTGGCTTTTTCTTCAAGTACTCCTCATGGGGCATTTACATGAGGTCCGTGGCCGACCATCAGCCCGCCGCCCTCTCTTTGGGGGTCAACGTGAGGAGGGTTTTCGCCCTTTCATGGGCCATCGCTGCGGTGGTGGCGGCCATGAGCGGCGTGGTCCTCGGGATTATAAACGGGATCAACGTCCATCAATTGAGCCACATAGGGTTGAAGGTCTTTCCTGTGGTGATCCTGGGAGGGTTGGACAGCATCGGCGGGGCCATCATCGGGGGGTTGATCATTGGGCTGTTGGAGTCCTTCACCGGGGGGTACATCTCCACCTCCCTGAGGGAGGTGATCTCCTATGTGGTGCTTGTGCTCATCCTTTTGGTCAAGCCCTACGGGCTCTTTGGGTCCGTAGAGATCGAACGGGTGTAGGGAGATGAGACGGTTACACTTCCGTCCGTGCGGCAACTTCAAGACCTCCTACCGTGAAGAGCTCACCATCTTCGAGACCGATTTCGGTAGGCTCTGGACTTTGGTGGGCATCGTGTTGCTCATGGGGGTGGTGCCCTTTGTAGCCAGTCCCTACATGCTCTACGTGCTCAACAATATGGCCATCGCGGCCATCGCCGCGGTCGGTTTGAACATCCTCATCGGGTTTACCGGGCAGATCTCCTTAGGTCATGGTGCCTTCTTCGGAGTGGGGGCTTACGCTGCGGCCATCCTGGCCACGAAGGTGGGCTTTCCCTTCTGGGCTGCAGTGCTCTCCGCCGGGGTGATCACTGCGTTGGTGGGGATGATCTTCGGTACGCCCTCGGCAAGGCTCAAACACCTCTACTTGGCCATAGCCACCTTGGCTGGGCAGTTGATCATTGAGTATGTGCTCGTGCACTGGGAGAGCCTGACGGGCGGGCCCTCAGGGATCATCCTGCCGGAGCCGACCCTCTTCGGCTTGAATGTGTCGAGCGACAGGGCCTTCGCGTGGGTGGCCTTCGGCTGCTTTATCGTGATGACGTGGATGGCATCCAACTTGATGCGCAGCCGCTATGGCCGGGCCTTCGTCGCCATAAGGGACAACGATCTGGCGGCCGAAGGGATGGGGATACCGCTCTTTCGCTATAAACTTCTCTCCTTCGCCATAAGCTCCTTTTACGCGGGCTTCGCCGGGGGGCTGTGGGCCTATTACACCGTGAGTATCACGCCTGAGCCCTTCACCATCATGCTCTCCATCGAATACATAGCGATGATCATCATCGGCGGACTCGGGAACATCGCTGGCAGCGTCTTCGGGGCTATCTTCATCGTAGGTCTCAACGAGATCCTCAGCCAGGCGACCGAGTTCGTCATGAACCTCGGGGCCTTTGCGGGGATTGCCCTCACAGTGGCACCATTGCGGGAGTTCGTCTTCGGCTTGGCCATTGTGCTCTTCCTGATCTTCGAGCCGCGGGGGTTGGCTGAAGTGTGGCGGGTGGTCCGCTCGAGTTTCAAACTCTGGCCCTTCGCCTATTGAGGAGGAAGCTATGGGGGAGAACGGATTGCTGCTGCAGATCAACAACATCAGTGTGGTTTACGCCGATGTGATCCAGATCCTCAAGGGTGTGTCCCTTTCGGTGCAGAAGGGGCAGATCGTGTCACTGCTCGGGTCCAATGGTGCGGGCAAGACCACCACCCTTCGGGCTGTCTCTGGGCTGCTCAAACCTGAAAACGGCAAGGTCACCGAGGGGACCATCACCTTTGAAGGACGCTCCATCCAGAACGAAGCCCCTGAGACCATCACCCGCCTGGGGATAATTCAGGTCCTGGAAGGCAGACCGCCCTTCGAGCACCTCACGGTGGAGGAAAACCTGAGGGTGGGCACCGCCGCCAGGACCTGCGGTGGCTGGAAAGAGGACTTGGAGATGGTCTATCACTACTTCCCCAGGCTCTGGGAGAGGCGGAAGTCCCTGGCCGGCTATTGTAGCGGCGGAGAACTGCAGATGGTGGCCATCGGCCGGGCCCTGATGGCGAGGCCCAAGCTGCTGCTTTTGGACGAGCCCTCCTTGGGGTTGGCCCCTCTTCTGGTGCGGGAGATCTTCGAGATCATCCAACGAATCAACGAAGAACAGGGTACGACCATCATCTTGGTGGAGCAAAACGCCAACATGGCCCTACAGATCGCCCACTACGGCTACGTGATGGAAAACGGCAAGATCGTCATGGAGGGCAAGGCCGAAGACCTGAGGGAGAACCCGGATGTGAAGGAGTTCTACCTCGGGATAGCCTCTTCGGGGGCTGTCAAGTCCTACCGTGAGGTCAAGGCCTACAAGAGACGCAAACGCTGGTTGTAGTTTGTACCCCTTTTCTGTCGTCCCGTTTCTCCTTTACAAAAAGGATGGAGGAATTTCTTGCCATGGTTGTCAACGTGGCTAAAATAAGGAGTAAGACTGTGTTTTAAAAGGGGAGGAGAATGGAACTCAGAGAGAGGCTCAACACGGGAGGCTTCCTGAAGTTGGTGGAGGTGCTTCCCCCTAAAGGAGTGGGGGCGGAGCAGTTCGAGAAGAGGCTTGTCCCCATGAAGGGGAAGGTGGATGCCGTCTATGTCCCTTCCCTTCAGGGCGGGATCATGAGGGTGGAGTCGTGGGCAGCGGCCAAATACCTCCAAGATCGAGGCTACGAGACCATCTTTGAGGTCTGTTGTGCTCATAAGAACCGCGTGGCCTTGCAGGCGGAGGTCCTCGGAGGGGCCTTCCTTGGGCTGAGAAACGTCATGGTGGTGGCAGGGGACGATCCCAAGCTGGGGGACCATCCGGAGGCCAAGGCCGTTTTCGACGTGGACGTGATGGGGTTGCTCGAGGGGATCAGGGGATTGAAGAAAGGGTACGACATGGCGGGTTCCGACCTCGACGGCGCGCCGGACCTCTGCGTCGGGGCCAAGGTGGATGCCAGCGCGCAGGGGCCGCTGCTGGAGTTGGAACTAAGAGATATGGAGCGAAAGATCAGGTTAGGGGTCGAATTCTTCATCACCACCACGGTCTACGATTTGAAGCAACTTCAGCGCTTCATGGAAAGGGCTAAGGAGTTCAAGGTCCCGGTCATAGCCGGGTTGATGATCCTGAAATCGGCGGGGATGGCCCGTTATATCAACAAGCACGTAGAAGGGGTCCTCATCCCTGAAGGGGTGATCGAGAGGCTGCTCAAGGCCCCTGACAAGGTAGAGGAATCGGCCAGAATCGCGGCGGAGATGATTCAGGGGATGAGGGAGATCTGCCAGGGGGTGAACCTAATTCCCATCGGCTGGGAGGAAAAGGTCCCCCTGGTGCTGGAGGAGGCCGGGCTTTGAGGGAGGAAGAGTTCCTTCGCGAGATCAAGGACCGCTATGGGGTCCGGGTGGAGCTATGCTATCAGTGCCTGAAGTGCTCCTACGGGTGTCCTGCCGTGTTCACCATGGACCACCCCCCACATCAGGTGGTGCGGGCCGTGGCCCTGGGGATGGAGGAGGTGATGGGTTGGCTCTCCCCTTGGGTGTGCACCTCCTGTCGCACATGTACCACCCGCTGCCCCAACGGGATAGACATCGCCAGGGTCATGGAGGCCCTGAGGGAGGAGGCCGTACCCCCCGAGGAGGCCAGGGAGATCGCCCTCTTCCACCAGGCCTTCACTGAGGAGGTCCGCAAACGTGGAAGGATCTACGAGCTCGGCCTCATGGGCCGGTACATCCTGCGTTCGGCTCCTTGGCGCAAGGGGAAGGAGGAGGTGAAGAGGCTCCTCAGCCTCGGTTGGAAGATGTTCAGGCGGGGGAGGATCTCCGTCCTGCCCAGCCGGGTGCGGAGGGTGAAGGAGGTGCAGGAGGTGATCCGGTGACCAGGGTTGGTTATTACCCTGGGTGTTCCCTGGAAGGCAGTGCCCGCGAGTACGACGAGTCGACCCGTGCAGTCTGCGAGGCCTTAGGGGTAAAGCTGGTGGAGCTCGAGGACTGGAACTGCTGCGGTGCTTCGGCCATCCCCCCTCCGCCGAAGGGCAAAGGCCTTGCCTCGCGCAACCTGGAGATAGCCCGGGGGATGGGATTGGAGGAAGTGGTGGTGCCCTGCTCGGCCTGTTTCCTCCGGTTGAAGGAGGTGAAAGGAGACGGGGTTCAGATCCATCACCTCCTGGACTTCCTCTCCGAGAGGACGGAGGAGATCGCCGTCAAGGTGAAAAGGCCCCTCCAAGGCCTTAAGGCGGCTGCTTATTACGGCTGTCTGATCGTCAGACCGCCTGAGGTGACGGGGGCGGAGCACCCGGAGAACCCTCAGGGGATGGAGAGGATCCTCGAGGCTATAGGGGCTGAGGTGGTCCCTTGGGCCTTCAAGACCGACTGCTGCGGCGGCAGCGTCGCGATGGGTAAAAGGGATATAGGGGAGAGGCTCGTGGGACGCATAGTGGGGATGGCTAAGAGGGCGGGGGCCGAGGTACTGGTCACCTGTTGTCCACTGTGTCAGTACAACCTCGAGGTGTACCAAATTCCGGAAGAACCCCTCCCCTGTCTCTACTTCACCGAGGCCGTAGGACTGGCCATGGGGCTTGGGGCATCGCGGTGGTTTAAACGCCACCTAATAGACCCGGAGGGGGTGCTCAAGGAAAAGGGGCTACTGGGATGAAGTCTGAGGTTGTGGGAGCCGTTATGGTGGTGGGTGGTGGCATCGGTGGTGTTCAGGCCGCCCTCGACCTGGCCGAGGCGGGCTTCAAGGTCTACTTGGTGGAGAAGTCCCCGGCCATAGGCGGCAGGATGGCACAGCTCGACAAGACCTTCCCCACCAACGACTGCTCCATGTGCATCTTGTCCCCCAAGCTCGTCGAATGCGGCAGGCATCCCGACATCGTCCTCCTCACCTACTCCGAGCTCCTCTCCCTGGAAGGGGAGCCGGGGCGCTTCGTAGCTAAGGTGCTCAAGCGCGCCCGTCACGTGAGGGAGGACCTATGTACCGGTTGTGGCACGTGTATGGAGAAGTGTCCACGCAAGGCCCCGAGCGAGTTCGACGAGGGGATGGGACAGCGAAAGGCCATCTACATTCCCTATCCCCAAGCCATTCCCCGGGTGCCGGTGATAGACGAGGAGATCTGTACCTATTTCCTGAAGGGGAAGTGTCGCCTTTGCGAACGATTCTGTCCCACAGGGGCGGTGGACTTCGAACAGAAGGACGAAGTCCTGGAGCTGGAGGTGGGGGCGGTCATCCTGGCCCTGGGCTATCGCCCCTTCGATGCGCGGCTGAAGGAGGAGTACGGCTATGGCCGATACAAGGACGTGCTGACCAGCCTGGAGCTGGAGCGGATGTTGTCGGCCTCAGGTCCGACCCGAGGGGAGGTGCGGAGGCCGTCCGATGACAGCCCGCCCCGGAAGGTGGCCTGGATCCAGTGTGTGGGGTCACGAGATGTGGTCCTCGGTCGGCCCTATTGTTCCTCGGTTTGCTGCATGTACGCGGTGAAGGAGGCCATCATTCTCAAAGAGCACGTACCCGGGGTGGAGACGGCCATCTTCTTCAACGACGTGAGGGCCTTCGGCAAGGGGTTTGAGGGATACTGCGAGCACGCCAAAGAGGAAGGGGTGCGCTTTGTCCGCGGCATCCCCTCCGAGGTGAAGGAGTTGCCCGAGGGTGGGCTTCTGGTGCGGTATCTCGGCGATGAGGGCGTGGTGGAGGAGGAGTTCGACATGGTGGTCCTCTCGGTAGGCCTCGAGCTTCCAGAGGGGGCGAGGGAGCTCGCCTCGAGGCTCGGGGTGGAGCTCGAGGAGATCGGTGGGCTTCCTGTGACCTCCGCCTTGGCTCCTATGGCCACCAGCCGCCCCGGGGTCTACGTATGCGGGGCCTTCCAGGGACCCAAGGACATCCCGGAGACGGTAATGGAGTCGAGCGGTGCAGCTTCAGAGGCGGCCTCCTGGGTCGCGGAGGCGCGGTGGACGGCCACCGCCCGGCAGGAGCTGCCCCCTGAAAGGGACGTGGAGGGGGAGGACCTGCGGATAGGGGTAATCGTCTGCCATTGCGGGATAAACATCGCTGGTGTGGTTGATGTGGAGGCCGTCAGGGATTTCGCCAAAGGCCTTCCCCACGTCGTCTACGCTGAGGATACGCTCTTCGCCTGCAGCCAGGATGCCCAGCAGAGGCTCAAGGAGATCATTGTTCGAGAGCGTCTGAACCGCGTGGTGGTGGCCTCCTGTAGCCCTCGCACCCACGAGCCGTTGTTCCGCCAGACCCTCAGGGAGGCGGGGCTCAACCCCTATCTCTTCGAGATGGCCAACATCCGCGATCAGTGCTCTTGGGTGCACATGGCCGACAAGGAAGGCGCTACCGAGAAGGCCAAGGCCTTGGTCCGGGCCGCTGTCGAGAGCGCGGCACTGCTCGAGCCTTTGAAGAGGGAACGCCTCCCGGTGCGTAAGAGGGCCTTGGTTGTCGGAGGGGGGCTTGCGGGGATGACCGCCGCTTTGGGGTTCGCGGAGCAGGGATTTGAGGTCTTCTTGGTGGAGCGGGAATCCTCCCTCGGCGGTAACCTTCGCCGACTGCGATGGACCATCACAGGGGAGGACCCCCAGCGGCTGCTCGAGGATCTCTCAGAGAAGGTTATGGCCCATCCCAGGATCCAGGTGATTCTGAACGCCGAGGTGGTGGACCATGAGGGGGTCCAGGGCAACTTCTCCACGGGGGTGATGATAGCCCCCACCATGACCTACCGGAAGTTGGAACACGGGGTCACGGTCCTGGCCACTGGAGGGGAGGAGTACAAGCCCACGGAATACCTCTATGGAGAGCACCCCCAGGTCCTCACCCAGATGGAGCTGGAGGAACGACTCGCTCAGGGGGAGATCGACCCCCGGGGGCTCCGGCGAGTTGTCATGATCCAGTGTGTGGGCTCTCGTAACGAGGAGAGGCCCTATTGTTCCCGGGTCTGTTGTCAGATGGCGGTGAAGAACGCTCTGAAGCTCAAGGAGATGGCCCCCGAGATCGAGGTACAAGTGCTTTACCGCGACATGAGGACCTACGGTCCCCTGGAGGCGTATTACAGAGAGGCGAGGGAGCGGGGGGTGATCTTCACCAGGTACCCCGAGGACCGTCCCCCTGAGGTGGAGCCATCGGAGAGGGGCCTTCTGGTGAAGGTATGGGACGAGGCCTTCGGATCCCAGAGGGTCCTCGAGGCCGACCTGCTGGTACTGAGCGCGGCAGTCTTGCCGAGGGAGAACGAGGAACTAGCCTCAATGTTCAAAGTCCAGCGGACCCTCGAGGGCTTCTACCTCGAAGCCCATATGAAGCTGAGGCCGGTGGACTTCTCAACGGAGGGGATCTACATGTGCGGCCTCGCCCACGGCCCCAAGCTCATTTCGGAGACCATCGCCCAGGCCAAGGCGGCCGTGGCAAGGGCCTGCAGGATCCTGGCCAGAGACGAAATCGAGGTGGGGGGGGTAGTGGCGCGGGTGGACCCGGAGCTCTGCGCGGCCTGCCTCATCTGCGTCAGGGCCTGTCCTTACGGGGTACCTTATATCTGCGAGGATGGGTACTCGGTGATCGACCCAGCTCGCTGTCGCGGCTGTGGCAACTGTGCCTCGGTCTGCCCCCAGAAGGCCATCGAGCTTGGCCACTACCGCGATGAGCAAATCCTGGCCAAGATCAGAGCCCTTGCAGGAGGGGTGTAGATGTCCTTTGAGCCACAGATCCTTGCCCTCTGCTGTGAGCACTGAGCCTATTCAGCTGCGGACCTGGCAGGTTCGATGAGGCTGGACTGCCCGCCCAATGTGAAGATAGTTCGCCTGCCGTGTACGGGGAGGGTTGACACCGTGCATCTCATCAAGGCCTTCGAGGAGGGGATGGACGGGGTCTATGTAGCCGGATGCCTCGAGGGGGAGTGCCACTTCCTGGTGGGAAATCTCCAGGCCAAAAAACGGGTTCAGTACGTGAGGGAGGTCCTTAAGTCCATAGGCATCAACCCAGAAAGGCTCAGAATGTACAACCTCTCGGCGGCGATGGGGGGGAGGTTTGTCGAGATCGCCCGAGAGATGACGGAGCACATCAGACAGCTTGGCCCTAACCCGGTGAAGACGGGCCGTGGTAGGGAGGTGTAAGGATGGTCGTGGCGGAGCAGAAACCCCTGGAGGAGATCTTGGAGATGATCAAGCCCTACGACCGGCTGATCCTCGCGGGCTGTAAGGGGTGTGTTGCGGTCTGTGCCGCGGGAGGTGAGAAGGAAGTGCGGTTTTTGGCCTCGGCCATAAGGACCGCCCGCAAGGTCGAGGGTAAGGAGGTGGAGATAAAGGAGGTGACCCTTGAACGCCAGTGCGACCCGGAGTACGTGGAGCAGTTGAGGGCCTTTATCGGGGAATACCAGGCAGTGCTGTCGATCGCCTGTGGGGTGGGGGTGCAGTTTCTGGCCGAACATTACCCTCAGATCCCAGCGCTACCTGGGGTGAACACCACCTTCGTCGGGGGGGCGGAGAAACAGGGGGTTTGGGTTGAGCGGTGTCAGTGCTGCGGCAATTGCGTCCTTCATCTTACCGGGGGCATATGTCCCATCACCCGTTGTTCCAAATCCTTGCTAAACGGCCCCTGTGGAGGGTCTTCGGGGGGCAAATGCGAGATCGACCCCGAGGTGCCGTGCGGTTGGCAGCTGATCATAGATCGGCTGAAGGAGCTGGGTGAGTTTGAGAGACGCTACCTCGAGATCCTGCCCCCCAAGGACTGGTCCTCGAGCCGCGATGGGGGGCCGAGGAAGGTGATAAGGGAGGACCTGGTGAAATGAAGAGCTCGAGCCGCTTGGAGCGGATCCTCAGGGCTGGCCATTTCGCTGTGACCTCCGAGTGTGGCCCTCCCCGGGGGGCGGACCCGGAGGCCATAAGGAAGAAGGGAGAGCTCCTCAAAGGGGTGGTCGATGCGGTGAACGTCACCGATTGTCAGACCGCCGTGGTGAGGATGTCGAGCCTCGCTTCTTGCCTCATCCTCAAGGAGATGGGCTTTGAGCCCATCCTGCAGATGGTCACGCGGGACCGAAACCGCATTGCCATCCAGAGCGACATTCTGGGGGCCGCAGCCCTGGGGATAAACAACATTCTGTGCCTCACCGGCGACCATCAGCGGGCCGGCGATCACCCCCAGGCCAAGAACGTCTTCGACCTGGACTCCATCCAGCTCATCGCGGCGGTGAAGACCATGAGGGACGAGGGTAAATTCATCAACGGCGAGGAACTGACCGTAAGGCCGCGGCTCTTCATAGGGGCTGCGGCCAACCCCTTCGCCGATCCCTTCGAGATAAGGGCCCTGAGGCTCGCCAAGAAGGTGGCCGCCGGAGCCGACTTCATCCAGACCCAATGCATCTATAACCTGGAGCGGTTCCGGGAGTGGATGAGGCAAGTGGTGGACATGGGCCTTCACGAAAAGGTCTACATCCTCGCAGGGGTGACCCCCCTGAAATCAGTGGGGATGGCCAGGTATATGAAGAACATGGTCCCCGGGATGGATGTGCCGGATGAGATCATCGCGAGGCTAAAGGGGGTGCCCAAGGAGAAGCAGGCCTCCGAGGGGATAAAGATAGCCATAGAGACCATAGAGCAACTCAAGGAGATAGAAGGGGTGAGGGGTGTACACATCATGGCCATCGAGTGGGAGGAAAAGGTGAAGGAGATAGCCGAGGGGGCGGGGCTCCTGCCCAGGCCTCAGGTGCAATAAAAACAAAAAAAAGGAGGGTGAAGATGGCGAAGAAGATCCTCATTGTGGACGACGACCCTGATCTGGTGGAGGCCGTGTCCAGCATCCTCGAGAGCAAGGGATACGACGTGGTGGCTGCCTACGGCGGTGTTGAGGGATTGGAGAAGGCCAAGACGGAGAGGCCGGATTTGATCGTGCTCGACGTGATGATGCCCGACAAGGACGGCTACCAGGTCTGCAAGGAACTCAAGGCCGATCCGGAGTATCGTTCCATACCGATCCTTTTGCTCACCGCCGTGGTCTCCAAGATCTCCACTACCCGCTACACCCAGCAGATGGGGATGGAGACGGAGGCCGATGACTACATAGACAAGCCCGTCGAACCAGAGGTGCTGGTCCAGCGGATCGAGGCCCTGCTCTCCAAGTGACAATGGCCACGGAAAGGGGAAAGGTCCTGGTCATAGATGACGAGGCCGTGATCAGGGAGGGGTGTCAACGGATCTTGACTAAGAACGGCTGGGAGGTGCTGACCGCCCCCGATGGCAACGCCGGGCTCTCCCTGGCCGAGGATCCCTCGGAGATCGAGGTCGTGCTGCTCGACCTGAAGATGCCCGGCATAAGTGGGATGGAGGTCTTGGAGCGGTTGCTGGAGCGCGACCCCTCCCTGCCCGTGGTGGTGATCACCGGCTACGCGACGGTGGATTCCGCCGTCGAGGCGATGAAGAAGGGGGCCTATGACTTCATCGCCAAGCCCTTTACCCCAGACCAGCTTCGCTTGGTGGTGGAGAGGGCCGCTGAGCGGAGGCGCCTTGAACGAGAGGCAGAACGCCTGAGACGCGAGGCCGCCCGTACCCTTAAAGATGTGGCCACGGAGAAGGGAAGGGTGTTGACCATCATCAACTCCATGGCCGATGGCGTGCTGGTAACCGACCATGAGGGTAGAATTGCCTTGACCAACCCTGCTGCTACAAGACTCTTAGGGCTTTCCTCGGGGGAGGTCTTGGGCCGGGCAGTGGAGGAGGTCATCTCCCAAGGGGAGCTGGTGAAGGCCATAAGGGAGGTGCTCGAGGCCTTGGACACAGCCATAAGCCAGGAGATCCAAGAAGGGGATACCCTCATTCGCTCCCACACCGCTCCGGTCAAGGACGAGGAGGGGCAGGTGATGGGGACGGTCACGGTGCTGCAGGACCTGAGCTACATCCTGGAGATCGACAGGATGAAGGGCGAGTTCATCGCCATGGTCTCTCACGAGCTGCGGTCGCCCCTTTCAGCCATAGATCAGATGCTCGGGGCGATCGTCGCAAGGGGACAGATAGCGGAAAAGGACAGGAAGTTCGTGGAGAGGGCGAGGGAGCGAGCCAAGGGGCTCTTAGATCTCATCAACGACCTCCTTGAGATCTCCAGGATAGAGGCGGGGATGGCCCTGCAGAGGAAGGAGCCCCTGCAACTGGAAGAGGTAGTGAGAAAGGTGGTGGAGTTTCACAGGGCCGAAGCGGAGGGAAAGGGACTCGATTTGAGATTTGAGGCTCGGGAAGGACTGCCCTCCGTGCTGGGCGACCCGCGGGGGCTTGAGGGGGTCTTCACCAACCTGGTATCTAACGCCATAAAGTACACCCCCTCAGGGGGAAGGATAGAGGTCAGGGTGGAACCCGAGGGGGACTATGTCAAGGTCACGGTGGCTGATACTGGGGTGGGGATCCCTGAAGAGGATCTCCCGAGGATCTTCGACAAATTCTACCGTGTGAAGTCGGCCGAGACGAGGGGGATAGTGGGCACGGGCCTCGGCCTCTCCATCGTCAAAAGCGTAGTAGAGGCCCACTTCGGGTCGGTCTCAGTCCAGAGCCAAGAGGGAAAAGGGACTACCTTTACCGTGCTCCTTCCCCGCCACCGGGAAGGGGCTACGGCCTGAACTCCCTTTCCTCCACCTGGAATCCCTTCGCCTGTAGCCTGGAGATAAGCTCGGAGATGTCCTCTTCGTCAAAGTGGACGATGAGATCGAGTTCTCCTTCCTCTTCGGGGCAGTTCACGGTCCAGAGGCACTTCACCTTGAGACCCAGTTCGTTTATGGTGCGGAGCACTTCCTCCATCTTCTCGCTTTGTCCAGCCCTGTAGACGATGATCCTCCTGCCCTCCGCACCTATCCCGAAAAGGGGGTTGAGGATCTTGTAGAAGATGTCGTTGGTGGTCAGGATTCCCACCACCCTGTCCCCTTCGACGACGGGTAGGCATCCCACCCTGTTCTTCTGGGCGATGGCTGTGGCCTGTTCGATGGGCATATCTGGCGGAACGGTTACCACCTTTTTCTTCATGATCTCGCCGACTGTGAGTTTGGACAGAAGATAGAGAAGCTCCCCCCGGCTCAATGTGGTCGCCTGGGAGGGGGATGCCTTGAGGAGGTCGTCCTTGGTAACCAAGCCCACCAGCTTTCCCTTGTCCACCACGGGCAGCCTTTCGAACTTGTGGAATTCGAGGATCCTTTCAGCCTCAAGGACCGGGGTATCGCTGGGCACCGTGATCACATTGGAGGTCATTACATCGCGTACCAGCATTTCCTTTCCTCCTTTCTACCCCGTTAAGGGATTCTCCCTCGATTTTTATTACAGCATGGACACCAAGTCAAATCTTCAGTAATCCTTAGGGCGCCTCCTGACCTGGTGATAGGGGATCTCAAAGGCCTCCTGCAGGGCCCTTATGGCCTCCTCCAGATGAATCCCCTCTATGACGCAGGACACCGTCGATATGGAAGTGCTTATGGCCATGACGTTGATCCCGCAACTGGCCAGGGCGTTGAACATGAGCCCAGGGACCTGGGGCTTCTCCCTGAGGTGGGGACCGAAGATGCTGAGGATGGCTACATCGGGGGTGTAGGTTATCCCCTTGGCCTCTATCCTCCCCTTCACCCCCGCCAACACCCCAAGGGCCGTGCCGAGGTCCTTCTGATCTATACAGAAGGTGAAATTACCGCAACCCTCCATGTCCGTCCCTTCCACCAGGAACTCGATGTTTATCCCGTACTGGCCGAGTTCGCTGAGGACGGCTCCGGCGATGCCGGGCCGGTCGGGAACGGATAGAACCCTCACCAAGGCCCTGCCGTCAGACTGCATCAGCCCTCCGACCTTGATCCGCTTCATCTCACTCCCACTGGCGTCTATCCACTATCTTCTGGTGCCAGTCGGGGATGGACCCCGCGGGGACGATTTCCACCTCTCCCTTGATGGTGAGATGTTCTTTTATGGCTTGCTGCAATCGGGCCTTCAAGCGGTCTTTGTCCACCCCTTCTTCCCTCACCTCCGCGACGAAGGTGAGGACGTCGGTGTAACCCTTGCGGGAGATGATTACCTGGTATTTGAAAATCTCGGGAAATTGGGCGGCGATCTGATCGGTCTGCCATGGGTGGATGAAGGTACCTTTGATCTTGGTAGCCTGATCAACCCTGCCGAGGATCCCCTTCAGGCGGGGTGATGGACGGCCACATGGGCAAGGTTCCTCGACCAGGATGGAGAGGTCCCCCGTGGCAAAGCGGATCATGGGGAAGGAGGGGTCAAAAGAGGTCGCTACCACCTCCCCTGCAGCCCCTGGGGGTACAGGGGTGCCGCTTTCCGGATCGACCACCTCCACGATCACCCCTTCGGGGATGTGGAGCCCTTGGGTGAGATGGCATTCGTAACCGAGACACCCCGTGAAGACGGTCCCGTAGGCCTGTCTCACCGCCGCCCCCCAGCGTTTCTGCAGGAGTTCGCGAAGCCCCTCCGGGAGCATTTCCCCGGTGACCAGGGCGACTTTGAGGCGAAAGTCCTTCGCTGGGTCGAGGCCCATGGCCTCGGCGCGCTCAGCCAGGGTCATGAGGAAGCTGGGGGTGCCCACGAAGGCGTCCACCCTGAGGTCACGCATCACCCTTACCTGCAGGGTGGTGTTGCCCACCCCCATGGGCACTACCGTCGCCCCCAAAGCCTGAAGGGCCCGGTCAATGGTGAGGGCGAAGGGCCATAGGTGATAATTGAAGGTGTTTTGGACCACATCGCCGCGCTTTATCCCCACCCCTAAGAGGGCTTCTGTCCATCCTTTGACGATCTCCTCCCCTTCAAGGGGCTGAAAGACCATCCCGGGGTTCACGTAGATCCGGCCAGCCTCCCGAGGGGGACGAGGGGAAAGCCCACCGAAAGGGGGATCTACCTCTTGCCTTTCGCGAATTTCCTCCTTCCTGAGGAGAGGGATCTTGGGGAGGTCTTCGAGACCTTTTATCTCCTCAGGGGAGATGCCGTGACGGTCGAGCCTATCCCTGAAGGCGGAGCTGTGAGCATAGGCGAAGGCTACAAACCCCTTTATCTTTTTGGAGAGGAGGGCCCTCTGTTCTTCTTGGGAGATCGTCCTCCCTCCCTCTGCTCCCGTCACGACCAAGGACCTTATCCCAAATAAAACAACGTGTCAACTATACCATATGGTCGTTGGCAAGCCTCTCCTGGTTCAGACAGATGTGGGACAGTGAGGGAGGGGGTAAAATAGGGGGCCACCCCCTGTGGGAGAAGCTATTTGGAGGAGGTGGCCCATGAAGGTATTTTACCTTTCGAGGGGATTTTACCGGCTTTCGGGGATAGATGTCCAGGAGCTCTCCCCGAAGGCGGCAGAGAGGCTCAGGCTTCTCGGGTTATGGGAGGCCTTGAGGGAGAGGGGGGTGGATTCCTTTGAGACCTCGGTCTCCACCTGCGGCAGGATCATCTCCTGG
>CAZGDM010000017.1:0-32835 GCA_964525275.1 uncultured Thermodesulfobacteriota bacterium
ATGAGGGCGAAGATGGCGATGACGATCCAGAGCTCGAAGAAGATGATGAGGTGAAAGAGCGTCCTGGTCCTAGGGTTGACCAGGCCAGCAGTAAGTTCGCCAATGGAGACCCCTTTGTTCCTCATGGAGGCCACCAAGGCGGAAAAGTCGTGGACACCCCCTAAGAAGATGGGCCCCAGACCCACCCACAGCACCGCTGGCACCCACCCCCATATCACCGCGATGGCCGGGCCCACGATGGGTCCCAGCCCAGCGATGGAGGTGAAGTGGTGACCGAAGAGCACCTCTTTTTTGGCCGGCACGTAGTCCACTTCATCCCGTAGTTCATGGGCGGGGGTGACCCGCGCCGGATCGAGCTGGAAGATCTTCTTCGCCAGATACTTGCCGTAGGTGTGGTAAGCCACTAAATAGGCCACAAAGACGATCACCGCCAGAAGCAATGAATTCATCTCCTCCCCTCCTTCCTTCGTTTATTTCCCAGGGGTGGCCTAAAAGACGTCCCTCATCATGGAACGGTCGGCTACCTCTTCGAGGGATCGGACCCGGACATCTCTCCCTTCCTCCCTTAACTGCTGGGCGATCTTTCTGGCCTCCCCCTTGGGATCCCTGGCCACCTTTATCTCTACATTCCCTCTGGCTGCCTCCTCCAGGACCTTACTCGCTGGCTCCTTGCGCGCTACTACGATGGCCTTCCCGAAAGGGACCTTCTCCCGAAACCTCTGAACCTGCCAGAGATCGAAAAAGCCCACCACCTCGCCGTAAAGGATCAAGACATCCATCATCATTATCTAACGTTGTTTTGCACAGCCGTGTCAACACCCTGAAGGATCTTCTCACATGACAGCAACGCCTGACGGTAGACCTCCTTCAAAGGTATCCCCCTTCTCACGGCCAGGGAACGACAGCTTTCGTATTCGGGGGCGACGTTGACCACTTCTCCCCCGCGCCTTCCCACCTTGACCTTGACGGGACCGAAGGGTGTGGAAACCTCGACGGTCTCCCTTTCGAGGACCCATCGCTCGACCCTCCAGCCCCTCACCCCGAGGGTACTCGACTCCCTGAAGAGCACCCCCATCAGTCCATCCCTCTCCGCCTCTGCCGCCAGGCAACGCAATGTCACCCCCATCCTGCCCTTTTTCATCCGGATGGGGACCAAGGTGACGTCCCGAGCCCCTGCCTCTCGCAGCCGTTCCTCCACATAGGGGAGGATCTCCGGGTTCAAGTCGTCAAGATCGGCCTCCAGAAGCCAAAGTCCCTCCGCCCCCTTGGGCCTTCTACCCACCATCACTCGCAAGAGGTTGGGGAGTTGAGGGGGATCCATGGTCCCTGCCCCGTATCCCACCCCCTCCAGGATCATCTCCGGTATGGGACCAAAGGAAGTGGCCAGGACCCTCAGGAGGGCGGCACCAGTGGGGGTGACGTTTTCCATCTCCATGGGCGATGCCAAAATGGGCACTCCCTTAAGGATCTCCAGCGTCGCCGGGCAAGGCGAAGGTAAGGGGCCGTGTTCCGTCAACACCTGCCCCCTGGCGAGGGCCACAGGGGAGGCGAAGACCTCCTCGAGGTCCAGATACTCTACAGCCGCCACGGCACCCACTAAATCGAGGAGGGTGTCAGGGTCCCCCAGTTCGTGGAAGTGGGCCCTGGGGGTCCCGTGGACCGCCTCTTCCGCCTTCCGCAAAAGGTCGAGGGCCTTAAGGGCCAGCTCTTTGGAACGGGCCGACAGGGGGGCCTTAGAGAGCCTCTCCGCCATCTCCTCTGGGGACATCCTCTCCGAGGAGATCTCCACTTCGAGTTTAGTCCCCCCTATACCACAACGGCTGACCCTCCTCACCTCTGCCTTCACCTCAAGGCCCACTCCGCGCCAGGCCTCCTCCAGCACTTGGAGGGGAACCCCTACATGGAGCAGGGCCCCGAGGATCATATCCCCGCTCACACCGGCAAAACAGTCGAAGTAAGCCACCCTGCCCTGCACAGCTTGTAGGCTACCACGCATACTTTTATGGTTGCAAGGACTGGGAAACGGGCTATTATTCCTCATACGAAAGGGGGTGACGAAGATGGCGATCAAGGTGATCATTGAAAGGAGAATCAAGGAGGGGAAGGAGGGAGAGCTGGCCCAGCTGCTCAGGCAACTCCGCGCCAAGGCCCTACTGGCAAGCGGATACATCTCCGGCCAGACCCTGCGCTCGGTGGATGACCCGCGACTCTATGTGGTGATAAGCACGTGGAAAAGCCTCGAGGACTGGCGGGAGTGGGAGAAGGATCCGGAAAGGGCGGAACTACAGCGGAAGATCGACGAACTATTGGAGGAACCTGCCAAATTTAGGGTCTTCTACTTCGTATGACCTCTAGGACCTCCAACAGGTCTTCGATGTAATGGTCGGCTTCCAAATCCCTGTTTTTGTAGGCCACAAAAGGCACTCCAGCCCGCTGGGAGGCTTGGGAGTCGCGTTCTGTGTCCCCCACGAAGAGGGCCTCCCGCGGCGCACAGCCGAAATGCCCCAGTACCTTTAGCAAGGGTTCGGGGTGGGGTTTGGGATTGGATACATCCAAAGCCGAGACCACGAAGTCGAAATGGTCCTTCAACCCGAAATGCTCAAGTACGTGCCCTATGGTGTAAGTCCTGTTGGTGGAGATGGCCTTCCTAACTCCAGGAGGGACCCCTTCCAAGAGTTCCCGTAGGTGGGGCTCGGGCCTCATCAAGCGGATGAAGGGCAGGTAATCGAGCCCCTCCCTCACCTTCCTGTAGCGCTCCATGTCCCGGAACTCCCTGCGCTCAAGGAGATAACTCACCCCCTCCTCGGCGGTGCTTGAGTGGATGAACTCCACTTCCTCTTCGTCCATCGGAGGGAGGCCGAGTTCAGCGAGGATGTGGTTGTAGTAAGCGATGTTCGCTTCCTTGGAGTCGAACATCACCCCGTCGCAGTCGAGGATGAGCACCCTCACCATCCCGGGGAGCTTTACCGTAAAAGGGGAAGAAGGTCAATGCCGATCTTGGGGGAGGGAACAGTTCTTGTCCTCGTACATCCTCTTGTCGGCCTTGTGAATGAGGTCGCGGACCGTTTGAGCATCTTTAGGATAAGAGGCCACCCCTCCGGAAAGGCAGATCTTCACCTCCTCGTCGTCAAAGGTGAAGCGGAGTTTGGAGACGGCCTCCTTTATCCTCCGGCAGGCCGCCTCAGCCCCTTCGACGTCAGTGTCGGGCATAAGTACAGTGAATTCATCCCCTCCGTAGCGACACAGCACATCCGACCCGCGGATCTCCTTGCTGATGGCGGCACTTACCGCCTTGAGCACCTTGTCCCCCGCGAGGTGACCGTAACGGTCGTTTACCTCTTTAAACCTGTCGATATCGAACATGGCCACGGCGAAATCCCTACCCGTGCGTTTGGACCGACGGCGTTCCCGACCCAGCTGTTCGAAGAAGTAGCTCCTGTTGTAGATGCCGGTGAGGGGATCCTTTGTGGAGAGCTCCTTTATCTTCTGGAAGAGCATGATCTTCTCGAGCAAGATCCCGGCGTAATTGCACACCATCTTCAGAGGGTAGAAATCGTCGGTCACCTTACCACCAGGGGGAGGGGTATCCGCGGTAACTATGCCGAAGGCGGGGAAGTGCTCACAAAAGATCCACGAGAAGGATGCTGTATCCTTCAAGCGGAGTTTACGGCCGTTGCGTCCGTAAAGGGGACAACTCCTCTGCCTGCACTTCACAAGGTCGTAACAGGCCTTCCTGCCGATGCTGCAGATAGGGGCGATCACCACCTCTTCGGGCGGGGGACCCAACTGTTGATAGTAGGTGAAAAAGGGCGTATCGGAGGGCTTCACCACCAGGGCCCCCAGCTCCTTCAAGGCGTTGACGGCGGGATCATAGGTCTCCTCCAAGGGGATCTCTAACCTCCCGAAGTCCTCCAAGGGATAGCCGTAGCCATACAGGGCCTCCAAACGCCTCCTCTCCTTGTCCAGGAACCAGAGCCCTATCCTCCGGTAGTCAAGCCCCCGATGGAGTGAATCGACCATGGTCCGCAGGATGCCCTCCAGGGTCTCCTCGGCGGAGATCTCCCTGAGGATCATCTGGACCTCGTTGTACTGGAGCACCAGTATCTTGAGGTCCTCTAATAGCTGCTCATCACACCTTGCCACCCTGGCCTCCGCGATACTTGCGTAGCTTCAGGTAATTTTTGCCCCCTTCACGGCGGTATTCAATCTCGTCCATGGCCTCCCGCATGATGTGCACCCCCATCCCCCCTTCGGGCAGAGAACCGGAATCGGTGTGGTCGAAGGCGGGAGGGGGGACCTGACGCGGGTCGAACTCCTCTCCTTCGTCTATGAGCGTAACCTGACAGAATTCATCCGCCACTTCTAACTCCGCCTCTATCTTCCTTGAGGAATTGAAGCAATAAGCGTGCCTTACGATATTGCTCAAACCCTCGAAAACGGCTATCTCCACGGCCCTTAAGGTCTCTTCCTCCACCCCAAGCCCTTCACAGACGCCCTTTATGGCCAAGGCACAGAGGCGGACATCCTCCATCGAGGCGGACATGACCATCTTCAGTCGATACCTCACTTGCCGATGACCTCCAGGGCTCCCTCCACGTCCTCTGCTATGTCGAAGATTCGGTGCAGCCTCGTCAGTTCCATCAGGTCGTCAACGGCTTTCTGCAGGGAACATAGCACCAATCGCCCCCCTCTGGCCACGTGTTTCAACACCGAGACCAGAGCCCCCAGTCCGGAGCTGTCGACGAAGCTCACCTCCCTCATATCGATGATGGCCTGCTTCGTCCCCGCTTCGTCCAGGGACTGGATCACCTTGTCTTTGAACTCAGAGGCCACCAAGGCATCGAGCCTCTTGTCAAGGGGCCTGAAGATCAGTACATCGCCCTTCCTCTCGATCTCAACCCTCATAGCCTTGTAGACCTTCTCTTTAGTTCTCTTTTCGGCACCACCGCCCATCCCTTTAGCGTTTCCCACCACCCTCAGGCTGTGTTAAAAGTAAGGGAGGATGCTGGGTGAGGTAACGAACTGGCTGGTGAAGACCATTGGAAATCTCGGCTACGGGGGAATCGTGGCCTTGATGTTCCTCGAGTCTTCCTTCTTCCCCTTCCCCAGCGAGGTTGTCATCCCACCGGCGGGCTATTTGGCCTCAAAGGGGGAGATGGATCTGCTGACCATCATAGGCTCGGGCACCCTCGGCAGCCTTCTGGGGGCCCTCTTCAACTACTGGCTCGCTGCGCGAATGGGAAGGCCTTTACTTGAGCGTTACGGCCGCTACCTCTTCATAAAAGGGGATGTATTGGCCAAGGCCGATCGCTTCTTCCAGCGGCACGGCCACATCAGCACCTTCCTGGGAAGGCTGCTCCCCGGGATAAGACAGTACATATCCCTGCCCGCAGGTCTGGCCGAGATGGATGTAGGCCTGTTCTGCTTCACCACCTCCCTCGGAGCGGGCCTTTGGGTAACCGTGCTGGCCCTGGTGGGTTACTGGGTGGGAGAACAGGAAGTCCTGCTTAAAAGGCACCTCCGGATCGCTACGGCAGCAGTGGCTGTCTTTGCGGCCTTGATCTGCCTGGCCTACATCCTCCGCTTAAAGGGCAGGTTTACTTCCCGCAGCTAAAGGGGTATCATGAAATCCTTCACAAAGCGGGATGTGATGAAGCTCCTTTTGGTCCTCCTCACAGGAGGTCTTTTGTTTTTCTCCAACCTCGGCGGCTGGGATCTCTGGAACCCAGACGAACCCCGCTACGCCGAGATAGCACGGGAGATGATCCAGGGGGGGACTTGGGTCATCCCTCACCTCAACGGGGAGGTCTACTTCGACAAACCGCCCCTCTTTTTTGCCATGATCGCCGGAGCTGCCAAGGCCTTGGGGGAGGTCAACTCATGGTCCGCCCGGCTACCGTCGGCGATCTTCGGAACCTTGGGGCTCATCGTCCTTTACGCCTTGGGCAAAGCCCTGCGCGACGGGACAACGGGATTGCTCGCCGCCCTAATGACGGCTACCACCGTCGAATACCTCTGGCTCGCCCGTCGTGCTAACATTGACGCCACCCTCACCTTCTTCACCACCGGGGCCGTATTCTTCTTCTGGACTGGGGCCAAGAGCGAAAAGGGAAAGGTCTTTCTGTATCTAATGGGCTATATCTTCATGGCGGTGGGATTCCTCACGAAACTGCAGCCTGCGGTGTTGATCCCCGTCCTTGCCCTCGGTCCCTACTTCATCCTGAAGGGGCGTTGGAGTTTTTTCGTAGATAAAAAGCACATCCCGGGCCTACTGGTCTTTGCGGGCATCGTAGGGGGATGGCTCCTGCTGGCCCTGAAGGAAGGTGGGCCGGAATACCTCAAAGGCCTCCTATGGGAGAAGACGGCCTCCACCTTTTTTAAAGTGACCACGACTGGACATAAGCGTCCTTTTTTTTATTACTTTTACAACTTCCCCGCCCAATTCTCCCCTTGGAGCTTTTTTCTGCCCTCTGCTATCATCTACGCCCTAAGGACCCACAAGGAGGAGTTGGTCTTCCCATTGAGTTGGTTTGCGGCTGGTTTCCTCTTTTTCTCCCTGGCTCAGGCGAAAAGGGGACTTTATCTCCTGCCCCTCTATCCAGCTGCTGCCCTTCTGGTGGCCGGGCTGTGGAGGGATGAAGATTTGAGGAAGGGCCTTTTGAGGACCCCCCTGCTGGTCCTTGCGGCCGTGTTGGTCTTTACAGGAATGGCCGTGCCCTTTCCAGTAATGCTATGGGGCAGAAAGTATCTGCAGCACGCCTTGGAGATAGGGGTCGTCACCGGGGTCATATTGACCTCAGGGGGGATAGTCCTCTGGCTATCGGTGAAGAAGATCCAGAGGCCTTCTCTGGCCCTCGTCCTGGTGGTGAGCCTCACCTCAATCCTATGGCTTTACGGGGTATGGAGGATCTTTCCGGAGGTCAACCCCTACAAATCGGCCCGTCCTTTGAGCGAAAGGGTCCTGGAGGTCATGGCCCCCGAGGACAGCTTGGCGGTGTACAAACTCCAGGGGGCCGAATTCAACTTCTACACTGGCCGTATCCCCATCCTGAGGATTTACCGCCCTGAGGATCTCAAGGCCTACCTCGACAGGCCAGGGAGGGCCTTCTGCATCCTCAGGGAAAAGCACTTGCGGAAACTCAGCCAGGAGTTGACCTCAAAGGTCCACGTGGTGACAAGGGGCCGCGTTGGCCATAAGAAACTGGTGGTAATAAGCAACAGGGGGTAGAGGATGGAGATACCACTTCTCGATTTGAAAAGGGTGAGCATGAGGATAAGGGAGGAGGTCTTCGCCGAATGGGAGCGAGTGCTGGAAGGGATGAGGCTCCTCGGGGGCTCGAACCTTAAGGCCTTTGAGGAGGAGATCGCCTCCTATATCGGCTGCCGTTACGCCTTCGGTGTGGCTTCGGGTAGCGACGCGTTGCTGCTGGGCCTGGTGGCCACAGGGGTGGGACCAGGGGATGAGGTGATAATCCACGCCAACGGCTTCGTGGCCGCCGTGGAGGCCATAAAATGGGTCGGGGCACGGCCGGTGCTGGTGGACATGAAGGAGGAGGACTTCGGCCCCGATCCCGAACAAATTGCCGAAGCCATTACCCCGAGGACCAAGGCGGTGATAGTGGTCCACATGTACGGCCATCCTGCGGACATGGAACCGCTGCTGGAGCTCAAGAACAAGTACGGTTTCAAACTCATCGAGGACTGCTCCCATGCCCACGGGGCCGAATACAAGGGCAAGAAGGTCGGCACCTTTGGCGACGTGGGCTGTTTCAGCTGTGGGGTGGTGAAGAACCTCGGGGCCTTCGGCGATGCCGGCTTCTGCACTACCGACGACCCAGAGGTGGCCTCGAGGATAGACCTCCTCAGGGTCCACGGACAAAGGGTGAAGAACCAGCACGTGTTTTACGGCTTCAACAGCCGCTTGGACGAACTCCAAGCGGTGGTGCTGAGGATCAGGCTCAAGACCCTGGACGAGGAGAACGACCGCAGGCGCGAAATCGCCAAGCGCTACACCGAGGCCTTTTCCTCCATTGATGGGATAATCCCCCCTCCTGAGTTCATCGACCGAAAGAGCGTCTATCACCGCTATGTGGTCCGCACCCCGCGGAGGGAGGAGCTCATGGAGTTCCTCAAAGGCGAGGGAATAGGAGTGGGGATCCAATATCCCCTGCCCCTCCACCTGCAGGAGGCCTGGCAACGGGAGGGGTATGGAAGCTACCGACTGCCGGTGTCGGAACGGGTGTGCTCCGAAGTCCTCTCCTTGCCCATCTATCCCGAACTCACCGAGGAGGAAGTGGCTTATGTCATAGAAAAGGTCCAGGAGTTCTTTCGCCGGGGATGAAGCCTGAGGTATCCATTGCCATACCCGTACATAACGAGGAGGGCAACATCGAAGGCCTCTGGAGGGAAATAAGGGATGTGATGGACCCCCTGGGGATCCCCTATGAGGTAGTGTTGGTGAACGACGGCAGCACCGACCGGACAGGGGAGATCCTCGAGGGGATCCTGCGCGAGGACCCGAGGGTCAGAGTGGTGGAACTCGACGGCAACTTTGGCGAAGCGGCGGCCCTGTCCGCCGGGTACCGCTTTTCGCGGGGGAAATGGATCATCACCATGGATGGCGATGGTCAGAACGACCCGCGGGATATCCCCCGCATACTGCGGGAACTCAAAAAGGGCTATCGGGCGGTGAGCGGCTTCAGGAAGGACCGGCAAGAGGCCTTCCTGAGCAGGGTGTTGCCCTCCCGGGTGGCCAACTGGCTGATCGCTGCCGTCACCGGCTGCAAGATCCACGACACCGGCTGCGGCCTCAAAGGTTACCGGGCGGATCTCGTCCGTGGATTCAACATCCCCCATGGATTCCACAGGTTTTTACCGGCGCTGTTCGGCGTGAAGGGGGAGGAGGTGACCGAGGTAGTGGTGATGGATAGGAAGCGCCAGGCGGGCCGCTCCCACTACGGCCTTGGCCGGACCTTTGAGGTCCTGAGGGAGCTTCTCACCATCAAGTTCGTGCTCTCGGATCCGGAGGGATGGCGGCGAAGGTTCAGGAAGATAGTCCCCTTTTCGGCCACGATAGCCGCGGGGGGGATGGCCCTGGCCCTCTTGGCCCCTGGGACATGGAGCTTGGGGTTATTCGTAGGGGCCGTGGCCATGACTGCCTTGGCCCGGATAGTCCAGCGGAACCTCCAGAGGTTCATCGAGGCCCAAAGGCGGGGTGTATATAAGGTCAAGGAGGTAAAAGGTGGCGATTAGGGTCGGTGTCCTCGGCGGTGGTTATTGGGGAAAGAATGTCATAAGGAACCTCAGAAGGATGGAGGACGTCGAAGTCGTCCTCCTTTGCGATCCTTACGAAGGGGCGAGACGGGAGGCCCTGGAGCTCTTCCCCGGGATAGAGGTAACCTCAGATCCAGAGGTCCTCTTCGGGGATCCGCGGGTGGACGCCGTAGCGGTGATCACCCCTCCATCCCTTCACGCATCCCCGGCGAAGAGGGCCCTGGAGGCGGGAAAACACGTCTTCGTGGAAAAGCCCATGGCCATGAGTTACGAAGAGGGTCGCGAGCTGGTGGAGCTCGCCCGAAGGGATGGCAGGGTCCTCTTCGTCGACGAGACCTTCCTCTATGACCCAGCCCTTCACGTGGTGAAGGACCTGTTGGACGGCGGTGCCATCGGGAGGGTCCACCACGTGCTCTTGGAGCGCTTGGGGATGGGGAGGATCCGATGTGAATCCAACGTCTGGTGGAACTCGGCCCCCCACGACCTGTCCATCCTCCGCTTCCTCATCCCTCGGCCGGTGAGGTCCATATCCGTAAGGGGCCACTCCTTCCTCGAGGGAAGGCTCGAGGACGTGGCCTTCGGGACCTTGGAGCTTGAGGGAGGGGTCTCCGCGTGGGTTCATCTGAGCTGGTGCCATCCCATAAGTACGGCGAGCCTGGTGGCAGTGGGAGATCGGGGGGCCGTCTTTTACGAGGGGAGGTTCAAAAAGCGAAAGGTGGTCCTCTACCGTTACGAGATCGGGGAACGCCCCAAGGAGTTGGTATGGGGGGTTCCCTCGCCCAACTTCATCCCCGCACGGTGCCTTCAGGAAAGGGAGTACACCGACTTCGGCCCCACGGAACCCCTTTACGCCTCCCTTGAGGCCTTCATCCAGGCCATAAGGGACGGCAGGGATGCCCCCTCCCTTGGCAAATACTCCCTCGAGACCTTGAAGGTACTCGATGCCGGTGATCGCTCCATGAGGGAAGGAGGCGCAAAGATCGACCTGTGAGCGGCCGCAGGGGATTGAAGATAGGCCTCAAGGCCGCGGTGAGCGGGGCGATCTTCGTCTATCTGCTCACCAAGGCCCCCGTTGGGAAGCTCGGCTCCCTGATCTTGCAAGCTGACCACAGCTTCTGGCTCGCTGCCTTCCTGCTGTATCTGGCAGGACAGTTGCTGTCCGCCTACAAATGGGGGCTTTTGGCCGAACCCCTCGGATTGAAGAGGCCCTACCGGCAACTGGTCGCCTTCTACTTCATAGGGATGTATTTCAACCTCTTTATGGTGGGCTCCATGGGGGGCGACTTGATGAGGGTGTGGCTACTGGCAGGCAGGGAGGACAGCCGGATGCGGTCGGCCTACTCCATCTTCGCCGAGCGTTTCACCGGTGGGATGGCCTTGATCACCATAGCAGCCCTGGCCTCCCTGTCCTCCTTCAGCTATCTCCTGCCCCGGGGGTTGAAGATAGGGGTGATCCTCGGCTCCTTAGGGGTGTGGGCCTTCGTGGCGGTCTTGCCCCGCATCGTCGAGGCCTTCCCCCGTCTGCAGAGACTGGCGGCTCGTTTCAAACTCGGGGACTTCACCCTCTACTGGTCCCGACCAGGGCGGATGGCCGTGGTGCTCGCCCTATCCTTCCTCTTTCAGGCGATGAACATCTTGGTGGTGGCCCTCCTGGGTAAGGCCGTGGGACTGGGGGTGCCCCTTTCGGCCTATTTCTTCGTGGTCCCGGTGGTGGACCTGGTAAGCGTGCTGCCGGTGAGCATAAGTGGCCTCGGAGTGAGGGAGGGTTCCTATGTCTTCCTCCTGCACCTCCTCGGGGCGGAGACCACGACGGCCTTTGCCTGTAGCCTTCTGGTGTTGTCCGTGGTGGTGTTGTCAGGGGCAATAGGGGGAGTGGTCTACTTGCTCACCGATTACCCCATGGTCATACGGAGAAAGAGGACTCCATGAGAGCGATCCTCGGGGTGGCCCTTCTGGCTTCCTTCCTCTTCCTCTTTCGGCTGGGTTCCACAGGTATCATCTACCCCTCCAACGAACCCCGGAGGATGCTCCTGGCCAAGGACATGGTCAATGAACACCACTGGGTAGTCCCCCACCTTTTGGGGAAGCCCTATATCCACAAACCCCCTATGCTTATCTGGCTCCTGGCCTCCAGTTACCGCATTACTGGACGGACTGATCTCTGGAGCACTCGGGTACCGACGGCGTTAATGGGGATATTGGGGGTGGTGGTAACGGCGCTCTTCGGCCGCGCGCTCTTCGGAAGGGAGGTGGGCATCGCTTCAGGGTTGATCCTGGCCACCTCTCCCCTCTGGATCGAGCGGGCTCGGCTGGCAGAGGAGGATGTGGTCCTCGCCCTGTGGGTAGTCCTCGCCCTTTACGCCTTCTGGCTCGGTTGGAAGGAGGGAAAGGGAAAACTCTACCTGGCCTTCTACCTTTTCATGGCCTGTGGTTGTATGACAAAGCTCGCCTCGGGCCTGATCTTCCCCGGCTTGGCAGTGACGGCCTTCCTCCTGGGGAGGAGGGACCTGCGGGCCTTCCTCAGGATGAAACCCCTCTGGGGCCTCCTGATCCTCTGTGGTTTGGTCCTCCCTTGGTACCTTTACGCCTATCACCTGGTGGGATTCGGCCGTGCAGAGGGGATACTGTTGGAGGACACCTGGTACAAGGTCTTTCCCACTCATGGGGGGAAACCTCCCTATCACTATCTCCTCTCCACCTTTCCCTATTTCCTTCCCTGGAGCCTTTTTCTGCCCGCGGCTGCCGTATTCTTCTGGCAGGAGCGCAAGAAGCTGGACGATAGGGGATGGTTTTTGCTGGCCTGGATCGTACCCAATCTCTTATTCTTCTCCCTCGCCGGAGCGAAGAGGGACGAGTACATCCTTCCCCTTTACCCCGCCCTGGCCATCTCGGTGGCCTTCTTATGGCGGGAGTTCCTCCAGGGAAGGGGTTCTCCCCTCTTCAAAAGGGTCTTCGCCTTGGGCTGCAAGGCCTTCACTGCCCTGGTGATCCTCGGCGCCATAGGCCTCCTCTCTTCAGGGCTTTTTCTCCGTAGCCTTCCTTTGGTCCGTGGCCCCGGAGGGCTCAAGCCCCTGTTGCTGGGAGGGGGGCTAATGCTATGCGGCCTCTGGGCATTTCTCGGGATGAGGAGGGGGAATTACAGGTCCCTCTTCCCCTCCTTGGTCACCGTTGGCGTACTCCTCTTCTTGGTCCACAACCTCTACATCACCCCTGCATTCCTGTGGTACAAGACCCCCCACCCCTTCTGTGACCGGGCCAAGGAGGTGCTGCAGGGGAGGGTCCCCTATCTCTTCAGGGGAGGAGGGCTTTACCTCCAGAACGAATGGGACGGGAGGCTCCAGGACATAAGCCTCGCTGAACTGAAAGAACGCCTCATGAGGGGAGAGCAGATCTACCTCCTCACAGAGAAGAGGGGCATTGAAACCCTGAAGCGGGAGGGCATCCCCTTTCAGCTCCTCCTCCAACAGAAGCCCTTCCTCAAGAGGAGGTGGGACATCGCCCTGGTGCAGGTGAAGGGTTATAATAACAACGAGGAGTCCGAAGATGGATCGAAAACTGATTGAGCGTGCCGCACGGGACATCCTCCGGTCGAAGAGGGCGGTGGCCTTCACCGGGGCTGGTATATCTGTGGAGAGCGGCATCCCGGACTTTCGGAGCCCTGGGGGGCTGTGGAGTCGCTTCGACCCCATGGAGTACGCCCACATAGAGTCCTTCAGACGCAATCCGGAGAAGGTCTGGGAGATGTTGAAGGAGATGCTCTCCCTGACCCTGGGGGCCAAGCCCAATCCGGCCCACCGCGCCTTGGCGGAGCTGGAGGAGATGGGACTCCTCAGGGCCGTCATCACCCAGAACGTGGATGGGCTCCATCAGCGGGCCGGAAGCCGCGAGGTCATCGAGTACCACGGCACCCAGGACTGGCTGGTATGTCTCTCATGCGGCTGGAGGAGGCGTTCAGAGGGCCTGGACCTGCACCATCTCCCGCCACGGTGTGAGCATTGCGGGGCCATCCTCAAACCCGATGTGGTCTTTTTCGGCGAGCCCATCCCATGGCAGGCCCAGGTCAAGGCCGCAGAGGAGGCCCGTCAGTGCGACCTCATGCTGGTGGTGGGCACCTCGGCGGTGGTCTTCCCCGCGGGGGAGCTCCCCAGAATAGCCAAGGACAGGGGGGCGGTGATAATAGAGATCAACAAGGAACCCACCGTGCTCACAGGGGCCGTCTCCGACTACCTCATCCAGGGGGAGGCGGGGAAGGTCCTTCCGAAGATCGTCGAGGAGGTAAAGCGGCTGAGAGATGCGAACCGCTGAGGTCACCAGCTTGCGATTCCCTGACCTCGAGAAGGCCCGGACCCTCTTCGGTCCGGGCAACGAACACCTCCGCATCCTCGAAAGACACCTCGAGGTGAAGATCCACACCAAAGGCGATCAGGTGGTCATCGAGGGGGAGGAGGGGGACCGCAACCTCGCCCGCAAGGCCCTGGAGGGCCTTTACGGCCTCGTCTCCAAGGGATACCCCCTTTACAGCACCGACGTGGAGTACGCCTTGAGGATCATCTCGGGAAATGGCGCGGCCAAGCTCGAAGAGGTGTTCCTGGACACGGTCTTCGTATCCGCCAGAAAGAAGGTGATCACCCCCAAGACCGTGACCCAGAAGGAGTACATCGACGCCATCAGACGCCATCCCATCGTGGTCGGCATAGGACCCGCGGGCACCGGAAAGACCTACTTGGCCATGGCCATGGCCCTGAACTTCCTCACCAAAAAGGAGGTCAAGAGGATCATCCTGGCACGGCCGGCCGTGGAGGCCGGGGAGAAACTGGGCTTCCTGCCTGGGGATCTTTACGAAAAGGTCAACCCCTACTTGAGGCCCCTATACGACGCCCTTTACGACATGCTGGATTACGATCAGGCCTCTCGCCTCATCGAACGGGGGGTGATAGAAGTGGCCCCCCTTGCCTTCATGAGGGGAAGGACCCTAACCGATGCCTTCGTGATCCTGGATGAGGCCCAGAACACCAAACCCGAACAGATGAAGATGTTCCTCACACGCATGGGTTTCGGGTCCAAAGTGGTCATCACCGGGGATATCACCCAGGTGGACCTCCCGGAGGGGAAGACCTCGGGGCTCGTTCAGATCCAGCATATCCTCAAAGGCATCCGCGGGATCAAGTTCATCTACTTCAGCGAACGCGACGTAATCCGCCACCCCATAGTCCAAGACATCATAAAGGCCTACGAGCGGGCAGAAAGGGGAGAGGACCCTTCTAAGGATTGAGGATGGGGTGACGATCACCGACAGACAGCGTCTGCAGCGCGTCGACCCCCACTGGGTGGCGGAGGTGGCGGAGAAGGTTCTGCGATACCTCGGCCTTCAAGACAGGGAACTCAGCATCTTGCTCGTCTCAGACGATGAGATCACCGAGCTCAACCGCCGCTGGCTCCAAAGGGACCGCCCTACCAACGTCATCGCCTTCCCCATGGATGGCCCTCAGGACTTCGTCCTCGGCGACGTGGTGATATCCACCGAGACCGCAGAGCGGGAGGCCGCTGAAAGGGGGGTAGGGTTGGAGGAACACCTTGCCCTTTTGCTGGTGCACGGGATCCTGCACCTGCTGGGCTACGATCACGAAAGGGGTGGGGAAGAAGAGCTTGCCATGAGGGCCAAGGAAGAGGAGTTGCTCCAAGCGATCTTGCGTTAAACCTTTGCCTATCTCCCTCGTCTAAAGAGAGGATGGACGGAACGGAATTCCTGCGGTTGGTACGTCGAGCCCAGGCCCCTTTGCTCTCCTTCCTCATGCGTCTGGGCCACGATCGGGAGGAAGCTGAAGAGATCCTGCAGGGGGCCTTGCTCCGGGCGTGGGAGGGACGAAATGGCTTCAGGGGGCGCTCTCAGTTTAAAACCTGGCTCTTCAAGATCGCCCTCAACCTCTCGAGGGATCGCCACAGGGAGAGGGAACGGCTCAGGGAGATGCCCGAGGACCTCACCTCTTCCCACGACCCGTTGGGAGAGGTCATCGCCCGGGAGGAGAGGGAAAGGCTGCTACAGGCCTTACAGGGACTACCGGAAAGGCAGAGGATGGCACTCTTGTTAAAGGTCTATGGCGAGATGAAGTACACGGAGGTAGCGGAGGTGATGGGGTGTTCGGTGGGGGCAGCCAAGGCCCATTTCCACCACGCCCTCTACAAACTCAAGGAGGCCCTCAGGGAAGATGAAGTGTGAGAGGATAAGGGAACTCATCCCCGATCTCCTGGGAAAGGAGATCGGTCTAAGGGACCGCCTGCTGCTTGAGCTCCACCTCCTCGGTTGCAGCAGCTGCCGCACCGAGGTGAAGGAACTTCGGAGGGTGATGAAGGCCCTCGAGGCCCTGAAGGTCCGCGAGAAGACGAGGGTGCAACTCCCGGAAGTTGAGGTCGAAAAAAGGGGCTCTCCCCTCTGGTGGAAGGTGATTCCTGCGGCAGTCGCCGCAGGGCTCATCTTAGGCCTATGGCTTTATCGGCCGAGGGGACCCCAGTTCTCTGAACCCCCTTCTGGGCTCTTCGCCTGGGGAGGAATAGAGGAGTTCGTCGAAGCCATGCCAGATGAGGCATGGCAAAGGTTAGTGCAACTCTACCTTCCGCAGGGTGGAGAAGAATGGGAGGAGATCCTCCTCGGTTCTTCAGAGGAAGACCAACTCCTTCCATGGGAACTCGACTACGAAGAAGGAGGGCGGACATGAAGAAGAAAGGGTTAATCGCAGTAATCGCCTTGCTCCTCATGGCAACACCCCTCTGGGCAGGATGGCCTTCGGGACCAAAGGGGCGCCGGTGGAAGGACTTCGAGATGCTGAGGATGTGGAGGCTGACGGAGGAACTCGATCTCTCCGAAGAGGAGGCCGCCAAGGTCTTTCCGCTTCTTAAGCGTTACAGCCAAAAGAGGCGGGATCTACAGCTCAAGCGACGCAAGCTCCTCAGGGAACTGCAGGAGCTGTTGGATGAGGGTGCCACGAGGGAGAGGCTCTCGGAGAAGATGGGCGAGATCGAAAAGGTTATGCGAGAACTGGAGGAAACCCGATGGGAGGAATGGGAAAGACTCAAGGACATCCTCCCCCCTCGAAAGCAGGCCCGTTATCTCCTGTTTCACCATCGCTTCGTAAAAGACCTGTGGCGCATCATGAGGAAACCGGGGGAGCCTCCTCCAAGGTAGCCACCAACGTCACCACCTCCCGGAGGGAGGAGAGGAGATGGTCTGGCCCCATGTCCTCCAGCTCCTCCCTCCCCCCCTCCCCTCCTAAGACCAGAGCCACTGGAACACCGACGGCCCGTGCAGCTTGAAGGTCTGAGGGACTGTCGCCCACAAAGAGGGCCTCGCGGGGGCTCGAACCGAGGATCCTGAGGCACCTCCTCAACCCCTCTGGATCCGGCTTGAGGAACCTCACATCTTCTCTCGTGATCACCACGTCCAAAAACCTCCGCAACCCCAGGCGGAGGAGGGCTTCTTCCGCTGCACGCCCTACATTGGTCACCACCCCGAGTCCTATCCCTTCTCCACGCAGGACTTCGAGGACCTCCTGGGATCCGTCCCTGGGCGACCAACGCTTGAGGGCGTCCTGATCATACCGATCGTAGACCTCGCCCAACTGCCCCATCACCCGAGGTAAGCGCTCCGGGGGAGAGAGCCTGATGGCCCGGTTCCAAAGGCGAGCGTAGTTGTCCCCTTTGAAGTCCTCAAGGTCAAAGCCCAGGGCCTCAAGGCGGGATCTCAACTCCGCCTCGGCCTCCTCGAGCCGCCATTGGAAGTCCACCAGGGTCCCCTCAAAGTCGAAGATCACGGCCTTGAGCACTTCAACATCCCTCCGAAGAAGAAGCCGTTCCTGGCCTGGACATTTTATCACCTTTGAGGATAACCTTGCACCGTGCTCATCTGGCCCGATTGCATCCCCGAGCATTACATCTTCCCCGCTCAACTTAGCTTGCACTACAAAGTACCCTCCTGGGCTCGCAGCAATCCCGGGGTCCAATCATCCCGAATGGCACAGCACCCCTATCCACCAGCATCAAACCACCACCCTCGCATCCACAGCCATGCCTCCTTCCCCCTCCCTGAAAAGCATGAGGGGATTCAGGTCTATCCCCTTTATCTGGGGGACGCAGGCCATGAGATGGGAAAGCCTGAGGACGGCATCCTTGAGGAAGGGAAGGTCATAGACCTTCCCTCTGGCTCCTTCAAGGATTCTGGCACCCTTCAGCTCTCCGATCATCTCTTCGGCATCCCTCTCACAGAGGGGACCGATCCGTAAGGCAATGTCCTCGAAGAACTCAGCGTAGATCCCCCCGAAACCAAGCATTATCACAGGGCCGAAGTCCCTATCCACCCTGCCTCCCAAGATCATCTCCATCCCCTCCGGTACCCACCTCTGGATCAGTATTCCCGCTGTAGGAAGATCCTGCTGCTTGGCCCGCTGGACAAGTCGAACGAAGGCCTCCCTTAGCTCCTCCTCGTCTCTGATCTCCAGGACCAGGGCTGCTGTGTCCGTCTTGTGGAGAAGGCAGGAAGAATCTATCTTCAAAACGAGGGGATACCCCAATTCCTCGGCCTTCGCTGCCGCTTCCTCCAGATCCTTTGCCACAAAGTAAGGGGCTACTTTAATCCCCATCCCCTCAACGATCCCAAGGGCTTCATGGAGGAAGAGGGATCTGTTCGCCGACCTCGCCTCTTCCAGAATCCCGAAGAGCTCCTCTTTGTCCAATGGAAACGAGGGAAAGTTGCTCTCCGTCCGCCTTGCCCTTGATCGCTGATACCTGTCCAGCGATGCGGCCAGGGCGGGCAGGGCGTCTCCCGGCTCGATGAACATGGGATAGTCCAGGGACTTCTTCACGAACGCCATGCTTTGCTCATCTGAAAGAAAGCAAAGGGCGATGGGTTTTCGATATTTATCAGCCAGGCGCTTGAAGGCCTGACCCAGTTTTATCGACTCCTCGGTCTCCAAACCGGGGGCAGCGGCATGTTGAAAAAGGACACCGTCCACCCCCTCCTCCTTCAGCACTTCTTCAGTGATCTGGGTGTAAAAGTCGAAGTCAAAGAGGTCACCCACATCCAGGGGATTGGTCGGCGAGATCACCTTGGCTCGAAACGCCTGTTGCACTCGGTTCAAAAAGGCCTCGGAGAGCGGGTAAAGCCGAAACCCCCGTTCGGCTGCAAAGTCCGCAGCCGCTACCGCCAAGCCCCCTGTGCGAGAGATGATCACCAGGTTGTTCCCCCGCATGGGCGGGATGCTGAAGACCTTCACCAAATTGACCACTTCGCGAAAGTCATGGGCCCTGATCACGCCTGCCTGCTTCAGGGCGGCCTCCACCACCCGGTCATCGGTGGCCAGGGCAGCAGTGTGGAACTTGGCGATCTGGGACGTGGAAGGATAGATGTTGACCTTCTGAACGATGACGGGTTTTTCTGCCCTTCTGGCAACCTCCATGAGCCCTCGCCCATCGGCGATACTCTCCAGGTAGAGGACGACAATGTCCGTCCCTTCATCCTCCAGCAAGTAAGAGAGGTAGTCTATCTCGTTCAGATCCAGCTTGTTCCCCATACTCACTGCCTTACTGACCCCGATGTTGCTGCTGGCGAACAGATTGATCAGGGCAAAGATCGCCCCTCCACTCTGGGATATAATCCCCACCCTGCCCTTCTTCAGGGCCTGATCGCTGAGAGGGAAAAAGGGCGTTACAAGGCCGTTTTCCATATTTATGACCCCTATGCCGTTGGGGCCGATGAGACGAATCCCCCATTTTCTGGCCGTACGCAGTAGCTCTTCTTGCAGCCTCCTGCCCTCTTCTGAATACTCCCCAAACCCCCCTGACTCCACGATGACCCACCGGATCCCCTTGCGTCCACATCCATCAACAATCGAAGGGACGGTGGCGGCGGGGGTCAGAACGATCGCCAGATCCACCCCCTCAGGGAGCTCCTCTATTGAGTTCAACACGCGCCTGCCGAAGACCACACCACCCCTTCGTCCCACCGTGAACACCTCACCGGGGAAGCGAAAGCGAAAAAGGTTTTCAACGATGTTTCTCCCCAGGTTCTCCTTCCTCTGGGAAACCCCGATGACGGCAACCCGCTCTGGATAGAAGAGCTCCCTCATCCCCCTCCTCTTACACCTGTCATCTTGCTCTTCCTCAGCGAGGGATTTCATATGCTATCACACCCATTATCACATCCAGAACAGTTCGGCCGGAAGCCTATGCAAGTTTGAAGCGTCGAATGGAGCTTTGCTTAACGTCGCTTAAGCTGGTGAACTGGTGGAGGACTTTCTGAGGTGTGATCACCGACGGGGCCATCCCTCCCAGCGGCGGAAGAGCTTTGCGTCGAGGCCGAACAGATCCAGGACCTTCCCTACGGTGTGATCGACGATGTCCTCGAGCGACTTCGGGGAGTGGTAAAAGGCGGGTACAGGCGGCATGATCACTGCCCCCATCCGAGTCGCTCTGGCCATGAGCTCAAGATGGCCCAGATGCAGCGGCGTCTCCCGCACCAAGAGCACGAGCCTCCTTCTTTCCTTCAGGGTTACATCGGCAGCCCTCACCAGGAGGTTGTCGTTGTAGGAGTTGGCGATGGCCGAAAGGGTCTTGATGGAACAGGGCGCAACCACCATGCCCGAAGTGACGAAGGAGCCGCTGGATACGGGGGCCGCCAGATCCTTTACATCGTGAACCTCATGGGCCAAGCCCTTCACGTCCTCTACCGTGAGGGAGGTCTCTATCTGGATGTTCTTCTGGGCCGCCTCGGTGAGGATCAAATGGGCCTCGACCTTCAGATCCCTCAATACCTCAAGCAGCCGTATGCCGTATATGACACCGGAGGCACCGGTGATCCCTACGATGATTCGACCTATCTTCATCTTATCCCCCCGACCTTATCATCTCGTCCAGGACCTCCACTGCCCGCCGGGCGAAGGCAGGATCGCTTATATGCACGTCCATCTCCTCCACGGGGACGGCGTCCCCGAGAACCTTCTTGAGCTCATCGACGAAGACCTGGTCGGCTTGAGGGTCGAAGAACTCCCTCCCTTCTCTGTCAAATTCGGACCATCCCCTCCTGGGGATGAGCACATAGGTCGGTGCTTTGACCTTCCTCAGCTTTTCCCCTACGATCCGTGCAAAGGCCCGCATCTCCTGAGGCCCCATCCGCACACAGAACCGCACATCGTAGTGGCACACCTTCCTGCCCTTCAGCAGATCCGGCATGGGACAGGAGGGAGTGAAGGCCGCATTGTCAAGCCCACCAGGGGCCACGACCCGGGGAACCCCGCCGGCCTCCAATCTCATGGGACCTATACCCTTGCTGTAACCTCCGAACATCTCATCGGCTATTTCGTGAAGGGTGAGATCGAGCACGCCGACCACAAGCCCCTGCTCGACGAACTCCTCCATGGCCATCCCCCCGCATCCGTTGGCGTGAAAGGCCACCATCTCGTAGCCCTTCGCCTCGAGGAAGGACTGGGCATGAAGGGCACAGTCAGAGTTGGCACCATAGGCACTCACGGCCACCATGGGCTTGCCTTTGGGCAGTTCGGTCCCCTTTTGCATCATCCCGCATACAGCACGGCATGCCTGTCCGAGGATGAGCTTGATGAACTCGTTCATCCCCAGGAGGTCCGCCACCGAGTGAAACATCACCACATCCTTGGTCCCCACGAACTCCCGCACGTCCCTGGAGGCCACCGTGGAGACCATCACCTTGGGAAGGCCGAAGGGGAGGGAGCGCATGACCCTGGTGGCTATGGTCGTGCCCGTCCCTCCCCCCATCCCGAATACCCCGTGGATCCTGCCGTCCTCCAACAGGCGGTTGGCCACGATGACCGCACCCTCCGCGATGGCCCGAACGCAGCTGGCGCGATCCCTGGCCTTGATCAGCCCTTTGAGGTCATAACCTGCGGCAGATGCTACCTCTTCCTTAGTTATATCAGGTGGGATTGAGGGGTCCCCCAGGATCCCGACATCCATGAGGACGGGCTTGACGCCGAGGGACCTGACGCAATCCCTGACATAGGCGGCGTGCTCTCCCTTGGTGTCGAGGGTGGCGATAACGAGCAGGGTCTTCCCCCCACTTTCCTCCGACATGATCACCGCCTTCCGAAGGGACAGAGGCCCATCAGGACGGGAAGATCCTCCTGCAGGCCTCAAGGACCGCCTGGGCGAACTCGGGGTCCTCCATGTTGGCCTCCACGGTCTGAAGCTCGATATCGGGCTTGAGCCTCCTCCTCAGTTCCTCCACGAAGACCATATCCTCTTCGGGGTCGTAAGTGGGATTGCCCGGCTGATCCACGGAGGACCACCCCTTGAGGGGTATGACCACCACCACGGGGCCCCGAGCCTTGTTGAGCTTTTCAGCAAAGGCCCGGGCGGCCTCAATGAGCTCTTCCTTTGAGGCCCTCAGCCATGTGCGGTGTCGATCCAGGTCATATCTGCGCCTCGACCTGTGCTCCTCCGTCCAGGCCTTTTTGGGCGGGGTGATGTGGTTCACCCCACAGGTTGAGACCACCTGAGGAATCCCCACCTCACCTGCGGCCTCAAGCCTCGTGGGCCCGGCATCCCTCATCCCCCCCACCAGGTGCTCTATCACCCCACCGGGGGCGAGGTCCACCACCGCATCGAAGAGCCCCTGGCGGATCATCTCCTCCATGGCCCGGTCACCGATCCCTGCTGCGGAAAACCCCGTGACCTGAAAGCCTCCCTCCTCGAGGCCTCGCCTCACCCTGCTTGCACACTTCTCACACGGCCCGAGCATGGTCATGGCCACTGCCCTGCCCTCGGCCCTCTGAACCCGAAGGGGTGGAGTCTCGACCATGGCGCAGATGGCACGTGCTGCCCGCTCGATGACGTTCCTGAGGACCTCGCCAAGCCCCGATATCTCCACCACGGAGTGAAAGAGGCAGATGTCCCCTGTGCCTATGTAACGGGTGGACATCCCGGGAAGGGCCGCGGTGGAGGAGATCATGAGCTTGGGAAGGCCGAAGGGCAAGGCCCTCATGACATCTGTGGCCATCAACGACCCCGTGGACCCCCCGATGCCGACCACCCCGTGGATCTTTCCCTCGGCTGAGAGCTTCTTAGCGATCTCTATCGCCCCACGGGTCATCACGGCGGTAGACTGGGCGCGCTCCCTGGAGGAACGGATCTCCTCGAGGGTGCTACCCCCGGCCCGAGCCACCTCCTCCGCGGTGATATCGGCCTCTTTGCAAAGGAGCCCTTCCCTCATGGAGATGTCCATCAGGAGGACCTCACATCCGAGGTCACTGATCCTCTCCTTCAGGAAAAGGGCCTCCTCACCCTTGGTGTCGAGGGTCGCCACAAGAAGCACAGTCTTCCCCATCTCGGCCTCCGCAAAGGCCGATGGGGGAGCAGGGCTCCCCCACGGTCGGCCTTGGCTATTTTGCCTCTTCGGCTATCTTCTTCTCGAGCTCGGCCCTGAGGACCTTCTTGTCGA
Source organism: uncultured Thermodesulfobacteriota bacterium (assembly GCA_964525275.1). Lineage (GTDB taxonomy): Bacteria > Desulfobacterota > B13-G15 > B13-G15 > B13-G15 > CAZGDM01. Next base: position 22,733 of record CAZGDM010000017.1, read on the forward strand.
TCTTGCCGGAGTCCCCCACGGTGGGAAGCGCATCCACCACCTCGAGGCGCTCGGGAAGTTTGAACTTGGCGAGCTTCTTCTCGAGCAGAAACTCGGTGATCTCCTCCAAGGTGATGGTCTCTCCCGGCCGAAGCACCACGAAGGCACAGGCCCGCTCCCCCATCTCCTTGTCGGGGTAGCCCACGACGGCCACGCTCTTGATCTTGGGGTGCTCCTGAAGCAGCCCCTCTATCTCCGCGGGGTAGATGTTCTGGCCGCCGCGGATGATCATGTCCTTGGCCCGGCCCATGATCCATAGGCACCCTTGGTCCCACTTGACGATGTCGCCCGTGGTGGCCCATCCCTGGGGGTCGAAGACCGTGGCGGTCTTCTCGGGATCGCGGTAGTAGCCCGCCGGCGAATGCGGCCCCCGGAACCAGAGCTGACCTGGCTCCCCTTCGGGGACCTCCTTGCCCTTGTCGTCGAGGAGTCTGATCTGATTGCCCGGCAGGGGCCTGCCCACGGTCCTTCGTCTGAGCTCGGGCGGATCGTCCACCCGGCAGCCGGAGATGGACCCCACGTCCTGGGTGCCCAGGTCGCTTGTGATCACCCCTCCCAGGCGTCTCTCGGCTTCCTCGGCCACATCCGGAGCGAGGTAACCACCGGCAGAGCGGATGAACCTCAAGGAGCTCAGGTCGTACTGCTCCACGGGCTTCTCGAGCATCCTCACCAGGTGGGTGGGGACCACGCCGATACAGGTGCCCCGCTCCCTCTGGATCAGCTCCAGGGCCCCCTCCGGGGTGAACTCCTCAAGGAGCACCGTCTTCGCCCCCACCAAGGGCGCGGCGAAGTAGGTCAAGGTCCCCCCGGCCCCGCCGGCAAAGGGGGCGATGGCCACGGTGATGTCGTCACCGGTGAGCTTCCAGATGTCCACCCTGGCCTTGGCGGTGCAGAGCCTGGGGGCGATGTTCCACTCAACGAGCTTGGGCAGACCAGTGGTCCCCGTGGTGCTGGTGAGCATGGCCACATCGGTGAAGGGGTTGAAGCGCCGCCCATCCAGGGCCTTCAGCTCCGCTGGGGGGACCTCCTCGTTGGCGAGCTGTATGAGGGAATAGGTCCCCTCCGGGGCCCCCGCGGGCACCTCCTCGGTGAGGAGGAAGATGTATTTGAATTTCGGCGAAAGCCCCTTGAGCTCCTGGAACATCTCCAGGTAGTTGAACTTGCGGTAGATGTAAGGGCAGACCACCGCGGAGGCCTGGGTGGTCTCTATCATGTAGGAGAGCTCCCTGTGGCGCATGTAGGCGTAAACGGTAAGGGAGATGAGGCCTGCCCTTTCGGCGGCGATCCTGGCCAAAAATGCATAGACCTCGTTTGGGGCCTGGATGATGATCCGGTCGTCTTTCTCCAACCCCATCTCCGCCCAACGGTAGGCGATCCTGTCCACCAGCTCCACCGCTTGGGCCCAGGTGACCCTGTATCGGGAGTCGGCCAGGGCCTCGCGGTCCGGACGCTCCTCGGCGTTTTTGGCCCAGAAGTCGTAGAAGGTCTCGTCAGTCCAGTAACCCTTTCCCCTGAATTCCTCGATCATCTCATCGGTGTACCTGATGACCCTCATTTATTCCACCTCCCTTCCTTTTGCTCAGTCGAGTCCCAGCTCTCCCCAGCGTTCCCTGACCCTCTTGACCATCTCCTCGTCGAGGAAGATCTCCTCGGGCTTCCGCTCCCACTCGTAGGGGATGGTGGCATCGAGGATGATCTTTGAAGCGATGTCCCTCGCGTCTATGGGCAGCGCAGGGTCCAGAGGCGTGGAACGGGCCCGTTTGATGATCTCCGTGCTCCTCCAGGGGTCGTACCTCACGCTCAAGGCCCACCAGACGCGATCCAGGTCGTCGGCCTTTATGTCCTCGTCCACCACGATGACCCCCTTCATCCCGTAGTGGCCCGTGGTGGTGGCATGGGCTGCCATCGCCGCATGGATCGAGTGCCCGGGGTACATGGTCTTAAGGGATATTATAGCCCAGAACCTCCCCGTGGTCTGGGGCGGGATGAAGACCGACCTGATCCCCGGCACCCTCATCGTCTCGAGTTCCGTCCAGAGGGTGGCAGTCCTGTTCAGGGACTGAATCATGTGGGTGTCGGTGACGGGTTTGCCCACCGTGGTAACCCAGAAAATAGGATCCTTCCTCATGTAGATCCGCTTAACATGCAACACCTGTTTGGGCCACTCCTCACCGCGTTTCCCGGAGTAATAACCCGTGTACTCCCCGAAGGGACCCTCCTCCCTCAGGTCCTTCGGGTCGATGAACCCCTCAAGGATGATCTCCGCATGGGCAGGCAGAGGCAGCCCGGTGAGCTCCCCCTCGAAGACCTCGATTGGCTCTCCCCTCAGGGCCCCGGCCACGTCGTATTCGCTCACCTGGGCGGGCACCAGAGTGCTCGAGCAGAGGAAGAGGATGGGATCGCAGCCGATAACCGCCGCAGCCGGCATCAGCTTCCCCGCCTTCTCGTACTGCTTGAAGTGCATGTCGGCGTGTTTCCCCTTGATGATCTGCACCCCGGTATGGTTCCGATCGTGGACCATCATCCGGTAAGTACCCAGGTTCACCCACCCCGTCTCCAGGTCCTTGGTGATCAGGAAAACTGCCGTTCCGATATACCTTCCCCCATCTTTTGGATAGATATAGGGGACGGGGAAGTCCCTGAGAAGGTCTATGGCGTCCTCCTCCACTACCTGCTCGGTAACAGGGCCCGAGGGGACCTCTTTGGGCTTGATCAGCCCCTTCTCGGTTATCACCTTCATCCACCAGCGGGCCATCTCGCACATCGAGGTCCCGGGCTTAACTCCCAGGGTTATGGCCAGCCGTTTCTCACTGGTCAGGGCGGAGGTGAGCACGGGGATGCTGTAGTCCTTGACGTTCTCAAAGAGCAGCGCCGGTCCCTTCCTCTCCTCGTTCAGTTTGGCGATATGGGAGAGCTCCAAGTTCCAGTCCACCTGGGCCTTGATCCTCTTCAACTCCCCTTCCCTCTCGCAGGCTGCAATCCACTCCCTCAGATCCTTCATCCTTCACCTCCTCTTTTTTGGGATTTTGCGGGGTGACGGGGATCACCCCTTGGGCACCTTTATCCTCGTCATGGCCCGCTCCATGAGGAGCTCAAAGCCGGACTTTTTGCCGAGCACAGGACCCTTCCGCTTCTGGCTCCACACGGTCTCCGGACGACTCTGGACGATGAAGATGTTCTCGGGGAAGGGAATTCCCCGATCTATAGACCACTCGATATCCTGGGGACATCCGTAGTAGTCCTCGATCTTCCGAGCCAGGGAAGCCAGTTCCCTCACCTCCTCGTCTTCGAGGCATCGCACCTGCTGAAGCTCCTCGGGGACCTCGGCATGGACCACCTCTCTCCGCTCCGGGTCGAAGACGCACTGCACGGTCTTGGGGGAAACGGTGCAGGAGATCTCCCCGGTGACCTTATCCACCACGAAGCGGTCGGGGGTAACCTCGCCGGAGACCACCGCCTCCCCGAATCCCCAACTGCCCTCGATCACGACCTTGGAGGGATCGCCGGTGGTGGGGTCGAGGGTGAACATCACGCCCGCGGCCTTGGCGTCCACCATCTTCTGGACCCCTACGCTGATGAGGACCTTCTCATGGGGAAATCCCATTTTTATCCGGTAAGCGATGGCCCGGGGGGTGAAGAGGCTCGACCAGCACTGAAGCACTCGCTTGAGGACCTCATCTTGCCCCCTCACCCAGAGGTAGGTCTCCTGCTGGCCGGCAAAGCTCGCCGTGGGGAGGTCTTCAGCAGTGGCGCTGGAACGGACGGCTACGGGTAAATCCTCCATCTCCACCCTGGAGCAGAGTTCACGATAGGCCTCCACAATCGCCCTCTTCACCCCTTCGGGTACTTGGGCCTCCTCGATGGCCCGGCGGATTGCGGCGCTCGCCCTCTGGAGGGCCTCGGTATCCTCCGCGCTTATCCCAGCCAGGGCCTCATCGATCCGCTCCCTGAGCCCGGTCGCCTCGATGAAGCTTTGATAAGCCTCAGTGGTCACAGCGAACCCGGGGGGCACCTTAACCCCCGCCTTCATCAGCTCGCCGAGGCTCGCGTTCTTCCCCCCCACCTGACCTATGAGGTCCTTGCCCACCTCTTCGAACCACAAAATGAACGCCATTGCCTCCCCTCCCTGGCCCCCCGGCTGGAGCCGGGGGGCCTTGCTCTCATCAGGCCTCCGCCCTTTTGACGATCTTCACCACGCCGTTGTCTCCATCTACGCGGATGATGTCACCAGTCCTTATCACCTGGGTGGCTACACCGGTCCCCGTAACCGACGGCAGGCCGTATTCACGGCACACGATGGCCGCGTGGCTGGTAAGGCCTCCGATGTCGGTGACCGCCGCCTTGATCTTCGTGAACACCGGCGCCCAGGACGGATTGGTGGTGGGACATACCAGGATCTCGCCCGGCTCGATGGTGTTGACCTCCTCCAGTAGCTTTATCACCCTGGCCTTGCCCTCCACCACGCCGGCAGAGGCCGCAAAGCCCTTGAGCTCGGTGACCTCCTCTGGCGTAACGGTCACGCCCTTCAGCCACTCGTTGACCTTCTCAGAGGTAATGCCCCAGAGCATCACAGTGAAAGGCTCGGCGATCTCCTCGGGCACGGTCCCCAAGGCAGGCGGCGGTGCCCACTTCTTGGCGGCCTCGAGGATCCTCTGGCGCTTGGCGGCCTTCTCCTGCCAGTACTTACCCCTGTGCGGCACCCCCTCGCCCAGGGCCCAGGAGGTCACCAGGTCCTCAAGCAGGTAGGGGACCTCGAAGCGGTTGAAGAGGAAGATGTCGTCCACTTCCTTCAGCATCCCGTACTTCACCAGCACCCTGCCGAATTCCCGCATCTTTTCAAAGACGATGGTGTGGAACCAGTGCTCCACCCAGAACAGGTGATCTTCTGCGTAGCGATAGATGGTGCGGCAGGTCTTGTAGGCGTCATCGAAGGTCTTGCGATCCTCGTCGGTCTTTATGAGCTTGCGGTACTCCTCAACCAGCCTGTCCCTTTCGGCCTCGATCTCCTCTAAATATCGCTCGATCCTTTCGCCCTTCTCAAGCCTCTCCACATAGCTCTTCAAGTAGCCGAAGGGGACATCGAGCTTGTTTATCCAGCTTCCCTCATAGTGGAACCAGCCGCTACCACAGGAGACGAAAAACCACGGGTCCTTTCTCTTCTCGAAGGACTCGAGCCACTCCCTCCCCTCGGGGAAGGTCTTGAGTCGTTCGATCTTCTCGGAGGCAGGGGCGTCGCTCTTCAGTATCTCCTTCACCTGGGGCAGGGTGTAGGCGAGGCGGGCGAGCTTACAGAGCTCCTCCTCGGGCCTGAACATCACCACATAGGCCCCGGCCACCATCTTCCCGATGGTGCTTTCGCTGATCCCTGGGAACAGCTTCCGACAGGTGTCGGCGAACATCAGGTAGGCCAGATAGGAGAGGTTCAGGTACTCGAAGTGATACTGCCATGCCTTGTAAATGGCGTCTATCAGCCTGTCATAGGCCTCGATCAGCTCATAAGAGGTGTAATACCCCTTCGGGGCGGGGAAGACCCCCTCATCGGGCTCGAACTGCGGCAACTCTTTGGGGATTTTTATCTCTTCAACTTCGCGGCCAAGGGCCGTGAACTTCTTGTGCCACTGCTCCCAAAGCTCATCGTAATGCTCGAAGACGTAAAAAACCCGCTTCTGGAAGAGCTCGGCCTTCTTCTGCACTATGTCCTCCGGCGGAGGCTCCACGGCGCAGATGTACATGTAACAACCGACCATCCTCTGGGCCACGCCCTGCGCTGGGGGGATGCAGAACACACGGGTGTTGTACTGCGACAGGGCGATCTGCCACGCCTCTTGAAAGATCAGGTCCCAGGGATACATGGGATCGGGGGCGTGGATCTTGTCGTGATACCAGAACTGCCGTTCTTCCCAATCCTTCCGGTCCTCGCTGAAGATGTAATAGGGGGGATACATCTCCTCCCACCCCTCAAGCTCAGGCGGATACTCCACCTCTAAAGGTTTGGGGAAACCTCCTTGTGCCATTTGATCCCTCCTTTCTTTGTGGAATTTGGCCGCTGCCCTCCTCCTCCCCGGGACAGCACCCGTAAATTATTTAAGGTAAGAGAAACGCGGTTTGCAAGAAAAATAATTTGATGACTTCATAAGATAGTCTTCCGATTGAGAAAACTTTCTCAAAGTAGGTTAAATTGCCCCTCCTCTTTCAATATTTTGATTTATTCGAACGCCCATCTCCCCTAGCGGACATCATTGACACCCGTGTTTAAAAAGCGTAAAAAGGTGTTTGATCTATGAGATGGAAGGATGAGGGAATTCTCCAATAGAGAGATCACCTGGGATCACTTAATATTGGGACTGAAAAAGACCACCAGGGATTTCCTGGAGAACGTCCTTCAGAACATCATAGATTCCATCGTCGTGACGGACCTGAGCGGGAGGATCATTTTCTTCAACAGGTTTTCAGAGGAGCTCTTTCGGTACCGGGCGGAGGAGGTCTTAGGGCGTCATATCTCCATCCTCGGGGCGAAGCGTCCCAACGTACTCGAAAGGATTAGGCAAGGCAAGACCTTCCGTGGCGAAATCGTCCTCAAGACGAAGGACGGAAGGGCTTTCCCCGCGCGGGTGGTCTGCGTCCCCATTAGCGATGAAAACAACCTCCCCATAGGTATGGTGGGGGTGGCAAGGGATATCACCGAGGAAAAGCGACAGCAAGAAGAAAAGAGGTTTCTCCAGAGGCAGCTGCAAGAGCTACAGAGGCGTCTTTCCCAGAGCTCGCTATACGGGGACATCGTGGGCACCAGTGAGGCCATGCTCAAGATCTACGCTCTGATGGAGAAGGTAGCCCCCCTGGACTGCAACGTCCTCATAGTGGGGGAAAGTGGCACTGGGAAAGAATTGATCGCGAGGGCTATCCATAACAAAAGCCCCAGGAAAGACCATCCCTTCGTTATAGCAGATTGTGCCCTCCTGTCCGCAGGACTTCTCGAATCGGAGCTCTTCGGCTACGAAAAGGGGGCCTTCACAGGGGCCTACACCAGGAAGAGGGGTTATTTCGAAGTGGCCGACGGAGGTACCCTCTTCTTGGACGAGATCGGGGATCTCCCTCTTGAAGTCCAGGGAAAACTCCTCAGGGCAGTGCAAGAGCGGGTGATCTTCCGGGTAGGTGGGGTAGATCCTATAAAGGTCGACGCCCGGATAATAGCCGCCACCAACCAAGATCTGGAGGAAAAGGTCAAGAGGAAACAGTTTCGAGAAGACCTCTATTATAGGTTGAGCGTAGTAACCATTAAGGTCCCCCCTCTCAGGGAGAGGAAAGAGGACATCCCCCTATTGACCACCTACTTCCTCAACAAATATGCGGCCAGATTCGGCAAAAGGGTCGAGATGAAACAGGAAGTTTACGACGCCTTTCGCAAATACCCCTGGCCGGGAAATGTGAGGGAACTGGAAAACCTCATCCAAAATTTGCTGATCGTATCTGGGGGCGATACCGTCTGTCTTAGAGACCTTCCCCCTAAGATACTGGCCCATCTGAAACCATCGCCCTTAGATATGCCCCCCCACAGTTACGGGGAGATGAAAAGGAAGGTGGTGGATGACTTCACGAGGAATTTCCTCACCACCATGCTGAAGAAAAACAGGGGAAATGTGAGCAAAACGGCCAGAGAGATCCGCCTCCGCAGGACCTCCCTGCAGCGGTTAATGAGGAAATACGGCATCCGATCCGCCGATTTCCGCAATCAGCCTCTTTAAAGAGGCAATGACTCTCTTTTGCGGCACCATAAATCCGCGCTGAAACCTCAGGCCAGAGGACGGATGTGCCTCTTAAAAGAGGCAGAAGACTAGGGGGAAGGCTTTATTTTCGGTCCTTTGATGGTGGCAGGGATTTTGCCTTTCGAGTTTCACGATGAGGGGGTGAGGGCGGATGAAGATAAAGGTGCGCATGGGGTATGAGGAGAGGGCTTTGGAGTTGCCCGAAGGCAGCACCGTGGGGGAGTTGTTGGTCCATCTGTCATCCGCCTCGGGACGACAAGAGACTTCGGAGTTCTTCGACAACAAAGGGAGGCTTTACCCTGATTGTCAGGTCATCGTAAACGGGCTCTTCAAGACTGCAGAACCGCAGGAGGAGCTCAAGGACGGCGATCACGTGGAGATCGACCGTATTGTGATAGCCGGCGGTTAGACCCGTTACGGAAGGAGGGGGAATTCAATGGAAGGGCTGGGGTATCTACTGGCACTGCCGAGGTTTGAATACTTCTCGCCCAAGACTGTCGAGGAGGCCTGTTCCCTGCTCGAGCGCTACGGCCGGGAGGCGAAGCTCTTAGCGGGAGGTACCGATTTGCTGGTGGCCATGAAAAAGGGGAAGGAATCACCCCGTTATCTGATCGGCATAAAGGCCCTTTCCGGTCTGGACTTCATAGAGTACGACGGAGAACTGTTGAGGATTGGGGCCCTGGCGACCTTACAGTCGGTGGCCGATGCAGCAATAGTCCAGGAGCGGTTCGGCCTCCTGGCCACGGCGTGCAGAAAAGTGGGAACCCCCCAGGTGCGAAATATGGGGACCCTGGTGGGCAACATCTGTAACGCTGGCCCCTCCCAGGACACCGTCCCCTCGCTGCTCGTGTTGGGGGCGAAAGTAAAGGCGGTGAGCAGCAAAGGGGAGAGGACCATCCCTTTAGAAGGTTTCTTCCGCGGCCCCTTCGAGACGGTCCTCGAGGATGGGGAGATGGTTACAGAGGTCCAGATCCCGACCCCTCCGCCCCACAGCGCAGGTTGCTATCGGTGGATGACCAAGAGGACCACAGTGGATGAGACCCTGGTGGGGGTGGCCGTGTTGGTAGTGGCGGACCCCACCCATGAACGCTGCGAGGACGCAAGGATTGCCCTCTGTTCGGTGGCCCCTACCCCCTTCAGGGCGAAGAGGGCAGAGGCACTCCTTCGGGGAAAGGAGATCGACGAAGGGTTATTGGAGGAGGTGGGACGCACAGCCGCCGAGGAGACGAGGCCCCGGGGCAGGGCGGAGTACAGAAAGCTCCTCACCTCTCTCTTGGTCAAGAAGGCCCTGACCGAGGGGTGGAAAAACCTCACAGGGCAGGAGGTAACGGCATGAAGCGTGTGATCAGCCTCACTGTAAACGGGGAGACCCATGAGGTGGTGGTGGAACCACGGACGACCCTTCTGGAGGTCCTAAGGGACTCCTTGGGACTCACGGGGGCAAAGGAGGGCTGCAGCCTGGGAAACTGCGGGGCCTGTACCGTGTTGCTTGACGGAAAGCCCGTCCTGTCCTGTTTGTTGCTCGCCGTGGAGGCCCAGGGCAAGGAGATCGTCACCATCGAGGGGCTGGCCGAGGGGGGTAAGCTCCACCCCCTCCAGGAGGCCTTCGTGGAGCACGGCGCCGTGCAGTGCGGTTTCTGCATCCCAGGGATGATCCTTTCCGCCAAGGCCTTCCTCGATGAAAACCCCCACCCCACCGAGGAGGAAGTCAAGGAGGCCATATCGGGCAACCTCTGTCGCTGTACGGGCTACAGTGACGCCGTCAGGGCCATCCTCGCGGCGGCAAAGGCGAAGGAGGAAGGGGAGAGATGAGGCAGTACAGGGTAGTCGGGAAGCCTCTGAAGAGGGTGGACGCCGGGGTGAAGGTCACGGGAGAGGCCCAGTTCGCCGCCGACATCAAGCTTCCCAACATGCTTCACGCAAAAATCTTGAGAAGTCCCCACCCCCACGCGAAGATCTTGAGGATCGACACCAGCAAGGCAGAGGCCCTCCCCGGCGTGAAAGCGGTGATCACTGGCAAGGACGTCGGGCCCATAAGGTTCGGCTTTGTGGATACGCCTCGCTACCCCGCTGACCAATATCCCTTGGCCATTGACAAGGTGCGCTATGTGGGGGAGGAGGTGGCCGCGGTGGCCGCCGTGGACGAGATAACCGCCATCGAGGCCCTTAAGCTCATCGAGGTGGAATACGAGCTCCTCCCTGCGGTCTTCGATCCTGAGGAGGCCATGAAAGAGGGGGCCCCGAAAATCCACGATGAGATCGTACCCAACACCACCTGTGCATGGCAGGACTGGGGTGTCG
>CAZGDM010000018.1:0-32779 GCA_964525275.1 uncultured Thermodesulfobacteriota bacterium
AGGGGGAGCTGGTGGCCTTCACCGCCTGTGTCTTTCACCACTCGGACATCGGCGGGAGGGTGGCCTCTGACAACCGCGAAGTTTATGAAGAGGGGCTCTTCATCCCCCCCATCAAACTCTACGAGGCTGGAAAGCTGAACGAAGGGGTGCTCGATATGATCCGGTGGAACGTCCGCACCCCCGAACAGGTGGTGGGGGACATCCGCAGCCAGGTGGCGGCCAACCACGTCTGCGCCCAGAAGATCATCGAGATGATGAAGGAGGAAGGGCTCGACGATCTGGACGACCTGGCTGAAGAGATCATCGGCCGCACAGAGCAGAGCATGCGCCGCGCCATCTCCAAGATCCCCGACGGGGTCTACCCCTTTGAGGGAGTAATCGAGGGGGCAGGAGGACGGGAGGACATCACCATAAAGCTGAAGGTAGAGGTGAAGGGATCGGAGGTCAACATCGATTTTACCGGCACATCCCCTCAGGTAGAATGGGGCGGAAACGTCGTCTACAACTTCACCTACGCTTACTGCTTCATGGCTATAAAGAGCGCCATGGACCCGGACATCCCCATCAACGAAGGATCGACACGTCCCGTAAGGGTAACCGCCCCTGAGGGCTGCGTGGTCAACTGCAAGTTTCCTGCGGCGGTGGCAGCCAGGATGCAGGTGGGCCACTTCATGACGGAGATGGTCTTCCGGGCCTTGGCAGAGGCGATCCCCGACAGGGTCATCGCCCCCTGCGGCGGAACCCCGGCCCAGACCAACATCTTCTACGGCCGCAGACACGACGGCAGCCCCTGGCTCACCATGATCATCAGGGGCGGTGGCATGGGCGCCAGCAGCAAGCAGGACGGTCACCACTGTGCGATCTTTCCCGCCAACGGGGCCAACACTCCGGTGGAGATCTTCGAGAGCGATACACCGCTTCTGGTCCTTGAGCGTAAGCTCATCACCGATTCCGGAGGTCCCGGTAAGATGCGCGGGGGGCTCGGAAGGACCATGGTCATCAAAGTGCCCGACGATGAGTACGCCCCCCAGCCTCCGGTGACAGTGGCCATCCAGGCGGGCCGCTACAAGTACCCCCCTGAGGGACTCTTCGGCGGAAAACCCGGCGCCAGGGCCCGGTTCCTGGTGAACGGGGAACCAGGGGATCCGAGCGGCCTTACCTTCTGTAAACCAGGGGATGTGATCGCCTTCCACAGCGCTGGCGGTGGCGGCTACGGCAATCCCTTCGAGCGGGATCCGGAAATGGTGAGGCGCGACGTGATCTACGGATATGTCAGCGTGGAACGAGCCAAAGAGGATTACGGCGTAGTGATAGACCCCGAGACCTACGAGATAGACTATCAGGCCACCGAGAGGTTGAGGCGTGGGCGAACTTAGCCGAGGGGAGGTCTTGCGCTTCCTCGAGGGGCAGAAGAGGACACACGAGAGGGTCAAGAAGGAGAAAAAAAGGAACTTTTCAAAAAGGGAGGTCCATCACATTTACGACCTCCTTTGGGAAGTGTGGCAGAAAACCCCGAAAGAGGGATTGGAGCGGCTCGAGAGGCGGAAATTGATCCACCTCTTGGAGAGGAGAAGGAGACTGGAGCGCATCTGGCGGTATCTGGAACGAGAAGATGAATCCCTTATTTGAAGTAGCATGGGAGATCCATCGGTTTTTTACGGAGGAGAACATACCTTATGTCATAACAGGAGGGATTGCAGTAGGGGTGTGGGGAGAACCTCGCTTTACAAGGGATCTGGACGTGACCGTTCTCGTTCCTCTTGGAGAGGAAGAAAAGGTAATCGAAAAGGTCCTCTCACGGTTTCCACCTCGTATGACCGATGCCAAGGAGTTTGCCCTGAAGCACCGGGTGTTGTTGGTAAAGGTCAGGGGATGGGAGGTGGACATTTCCTTTGGGTTACCTGGCTACGAAGAAGCGGCCATCCGGCGGGCTGTGCCGTACGATTTAGGGGAAGGTAAAGCCGTCAAAATATGCAGTGCGGAGGACTTAATCATCCATAAGGCCATCAGTGGCCGGCCACGGGACTGGGAGGATATAGAGGGGGTGTTGATCCGACAGGGGAGGAAGCTGGACATCAAATATGTTGAGGAGTGGCTAGAAAAATTCTGCCAGGCCTTAGGGAGGAGGGATTTCCTCGAGGTTTTCAGAGAGGCCCTCCGGAAGGCCAAAGCTATAGAGGAGGGTTAGAAGATGCAACGGCGAACCTTCATGCCGGACATAAAGTCCGAAGAGGAACTCCGAGAGATCCAACTCCAGGGGTTGAAGTGGACGGTCAAGCACGCTTACGAAGGATCTGAGTTTTACAGGCAACGGTTTGAAGAAGCTGGAATTACCCCCGATGACATCAAAACCCTGGAGGACATCCGCAAACTCCCCTTCACCACCGCCCAGGACCTGAGGGACGGCTATCCTTTCCCCCTTAGGGCGGTGCCCTTCGAGAAGATCATCCGGATCCATGCTTCCTCCGGCACCACCGGGAAACGCAAGGTCCTATGTTACACCCAGAAGGACATCGACGACTGGGCGAACATGTTCGCCCGCTGCTATGAGATGGTGGGGCTAACCCCCCTTGACCGCGTGCAGATCGCCGTCGGTTACGGAGTGTGGACCGCAGGGGTAGGCTTTCAGCTCGGCTGCGAGCGCTTTGGCGCCATGGCCATACCCATAGGGCCGGGCAACATCGATATGCAGTGCCAGTTCCTCCAGGACTTCCAGTCCACGGTCCTATGCTGCACGGCATCGATGGCGCTGCTTATGGCCGAGGAGGTGGACAGACGGGGCCTCCGGGATAAGATCAACCTCAAAAAGGTGATCTTCGGCTCCGAGCGGTCCTCTGACGCCATGCGTCGAAAGATCAAGGAACTCCTGGGCGTCGAGGACATCTTCGACATCACCGGCCTTACTGAGCTCTACGGCCCCGGTGCCGGCATAGATTGCCCCAAACACGAGGGGATCCACTACTGGGCCGATTATTACATCCTGGAGCTGCTCGACCCTGAGACACTGGAGCCGGTACCCCCTGGAGAGGTGGGGGAGATGGTGATCACGACCCTGAGGAAGGAGGGTGCTCCCCTCATCCGTTACCGGACCAGGGATCTCACTAGGCTCATCCCCCATCGTTGCTCCTGCGGGAGCATCTTCCCCATGCACGATAGGATCTTGGGGCGCTCCGACGATATGTTCATTATCCGGGGAGTCAACGTCTACCCGAGCCACATCGACGAGATCCTCTCGGAGATCCGAGAGGTGGGAAGTGAGTACCAAATCATCCTCGAGCGGGGTAAAGACGGAAAGGACTACATGACCCTGAAGGTGGAGAGGGAGAGGGGGATAGACCCAGCCCGCGATCCCGAAATCGCCGGGCGGATCGCCTCGGAGATCAAGAAGCGGGTCCTTGTGAGCTGTCAGGTCCAGGTGGTGGATTACGGAAGCCTGCCCCGCACGGAACGCAAGTCCAAGCGGGTCTTCGATTACAGGGAGTAGGGAGATGAAGAGGTACGACTATATAAAGGCCCACTCGGTAGACGAGGCCATAGGCCTTCTCAAGGAATACGGCCCCCGGGCGATGCTCATCGCCGGCGGCACGGATGTGATGGTGGGGGTCAAACAGGGGAAGTTCTCCCCGGAGGTCCTCATCTCATTGCGGGAGATAGAAGGGCTCAATTACATCAAGGCCGATCAGGGAAGCCTCAAGATCGGGGCCCTCACCACCCACAGGGAACTCGAGCGTTCGGCGGTGATCGCAGAGCGCTTCAGGGCGCTGAAGGACGCCGTGGAGAACCTCGGCTCGGTGCAAATCCGCAACGTGGCCACCATCGGCGGCAATATCTGTAACGCCGCCCCCTCTGCTGACACCGCTCCACCCCTTCTGGTACACGATGCGGAAGTAGAGATAAAGGGCCCAGGGGGCGAGCGGAGGATGCCCCTTGAGGATTTCTTCCTCGGGCCGGGGAAGACCGCCCTTGGCCCTGAAGAGGTGCTCCTCGGTTTCTCCCTGCCTTGGCCTGCAGAGGACTCGGCCAGCGCCTATTGGAAGCATTCGAGACGCCAGGCCATGGACCTGCCCATCCTCGGGGTGGCCATGTATCTGGAGGTGGAACTGAGGGATCCTGGTCCACTGAAGAGGGCCCAGGCGGAAGGGGCATCCATGGAAGAGCAGCTCCGGGCCCTTAATGAAAGCGACATCCTTTGCCGTGAGATACGCCTCGCCCTGGGAGTGGCGGCCCCTACTCCCATACGGACGAAACGGGCAGAAGGGATCCTCAAGGGCCAAAGGCTCACCAAGGAGGGACTTATCGAACTGGGCCGGGTGGCCTCCGAGGAAGCCCAACCGAGGGACACCATCCGCGGGGCGGCCTGGTACAGGCGTGAGATGATCAGGGTGCTGCCCAAAAGGCTCGCCTTGCGGTGCCTCGAGAGGATCTTCAGGAGGGAAGAGGGATGAAGAAACGGATAAGTTTTGTGTTGAATGGCGATCGCGTCGAGGCGGACGTGGAACCCCACTGGACGCTCCTTAAGCTGCTGAGGGATGTCTTTGAGCTCACTGGGGCCAAGGAAGGCTGTGGGATGGGGGAGTGCGGGGCCTGTACGGTCGTGGTGGATGGGAAGGCCGTCGTCTCGTGTCTCTTTCCCGTAATGGAGGTGGAGGGCCGTGAGGTCTGGACTGTGGAGGGGCTGGCCGAACGATCGCCCGAGGGACTTCACCCCATCCAGCGGGCCTTCATTGAAAAGGGGGCTGTTCAGTGCGGTTTCTGCACGCCGGGGATGATCATGTCGGCAAAGGCCCTTCTTGACGAAAACCCCCACCCCACGGAGGAGGAGATAAAGACGGCCATCTCGGGGAACATCTGTCGCTGCACGGGTTATGTACAGATCATCCGGGCCATAAAGGCCGCAGCCGAAGGAGGCGAAGATGGAGGAGTTGAGAGTAGTAGGTAAACCGGTACCCAAAAAGGACGCCTACGAAAAGGCCACGGGGCGTGCCATCTACATCCACGACTTGAAGCTTCCGGGGATGCTTTACGGAAAGATCCTCTGGAGCCGTTATCCCCATGCCAGGATAGTCAAAATAGACACCAGCAAGGCAGAGCGCCTACCCGGGGTGAAGGCGGTGCTCACGGGCTACAACATCCCGGAGATCCGCTTCGGCTTTTACAAGGACAACACCCCTCTGAAGAAGGGGAAGGTCTACGCTATGAGGGATGAGGTGGCCGCCGTGGCCGCCACAGACCCCGAGATAGCCGAGGAGGCCATAAACCTCATAGAGGTGGAGTACGAACCACTGCCCGCGGTCTTCGACCCCGAAGAGGCCATGAAGGAGGGGGCGCCGCTGATTCACGAGGAGCACGGGACCAACGTGCTGAAGTTGCCCTGGAAGCTGGTCTGTGGAGATGTGGAGGAGGCTAAAA
The DNA here is from genome assembly GCA_964525275.1 of uncultured Thermodesulfobacteriota bacterium. Taxonomy (GTDB): domain Bacteria; phylum Desulfobacterota; class B13-G15; order B13-G15; family B13-G15; genus CAZGDM01. The sequence continues at coordinate 5,410 of CAZGDM010000018.1, forward strand.
AGAGCTCGGCCCACATCGTGGAGGACCAGTTCCGCGTCACCTGGGTGACCCACTGCTGCATGGGCACCAGCGGCTGTATCGCCCACTTCGACCCCCAGGGGAACCTTACCTTCTACTCTATCACCCAGATACCCTATTTGGCCCAGAGGGACTTTCAGGAGGCCCTGAAGGCCTTAGGTTTAGGCGGCAAAAAGGTCCGTATCATCCAGACGACTATAGGAGGTGGCTTCGGATCCAAGCTCGACACCCACGCCTATGAATACATCGCCATACTTCTTGCCTGGAAGACCCGAAGGCCGGTGAAGATCGTCTTCACCCGCGAGGAGGAGTTCAAGTACACATCGCCGCGGCAGCCGGCCATCATCCGCATCTCCCAGGGGTGTGACCGGGAGGGGAGGCTCACCTTCAGGGAGGTGCACATGATCCTGGATAACGGCGCTCACACCTCCTGGGGGGCGACGACCCCCTCGGTGATGATGATGCCCATATCGTCGCTTTACAAAGTGCCCAATGTGCTTTACACGGCCAAGTGCGTCTACACCAATAACACCTATTGTCAGGCCATGCGCGGCTACGGCAACCCTCAAGCGACCTTCGCCATAGAGTGCTCCATGGATCAGCTGGCCGAAGCCGCGGGGATCGATCCGATGGAGTTCAGGCTGATAAACGCCAACGAGCCCGGGGAAACCACCCCTCAGGGCTTCAAGGTCTCCTCCTGCGCATTGAAGGAGTGCATAGAGGAGGTGGGGAAGCGCCTGGGCTGGAAGGAGAAGCGCGGAAAGCGCAACGGCCGCGGCGTGGGGATGGCGTCGCTGATCCACGTAGGAGGTGGGGCCCGAGTCTATAAGTCCGACGGCTGCGGAACCATCATCAAGGTGGACGACTTCGGTAAAGTCGATGTGTTCACCGGGGCCTCGGACATAGGCCAGGGGGCGGACACGGTCATCGCTCAGGCGGTAGCCGAGGAGCTGGGGGTACCCGTGGAGGACGTCACGGTCATCATGAACGACACGGATGTCTGCCCCTGGGATGTGGGGGTACACGCTAGCCGGACCACCTTCATCGCGTGCAATTCAGCCCTGGGGGCCGCACGGAAGGTCAAAGCAGAGATCTTCAAGCTCGCGGCCCTCGTGTTGAACGAACCAGAGGACGAACTGGAGCTAAAAGATCGCACCGTCTTCAGCCGCCGGGACCCTGAAAAGAGGATAGACCTGGGCAAGCTCCTACGGGGGGCCCATTATCGCTCCCAGGGCAAGATGATCATGGCCGAGTACTTCTACGACCCCGACACGGAGATGCTCGGTCGGGACTTCAAGGGCAATTTCTCCAAGGCCTACGCCTACGGTACCCACGGGGTGGAAGTGGAGGTGGACACCGAGACCGGTCAGGTGAAGATCCTGAAATATGTGGCCGCCCACGACGTGGGAAAGGCCATAAACCCCATGCTCATCGAGGGTCAGATATACGGCGGGGCCATGATGGGAATCGGCTACGCCTTGACCGAACAGATGATCTTCGTCGAAGGGGATATGAAAAATGCCAACTTCCTCGACTACAAGATCCTCACTGCAAAGGACGTCCCGCCCATGGAATCGGTCCTAATCGAGCCGTGGGAGGAATATGGACCCTTCGGAGCCAAGGGGATCGGTGAACCTGGCTGTGTCCCGTCGGCCCCTGCCATCGCCAACGCCATTTACGACGCCATAGGGGTGAGGATCAAAGACCTGCCCATTACCCCGGAGAAGATCCTCAAAGCCCTCAAGGAGAAGGAGGGAGGGGGGACTTGATGGAAGTCCCCTTTTAGAGGGCCCTCTGCAGGAGGGCCCTCTTTTTCTTTCCCTCGTGAGCGTTTTCTGCTATTGGACATCTAACACCTTCTCTGAGGAGGGACCCATGATAGAGGCAGAACGGCGGATGGCAGAGATCCTGGCCGATATGGGCCGGGAAGTGAGGGGGCTGGAGTCCGTGCTCCTCGTGGACGAGGACGGTTTTGTGCTCTCCCGTTGGGGGGATCTCAGAGTTGACGAGGAGTTCATCGGAGGGATGGTCGCCGCCCTGGTGGGCATGACCCGCAAGACAGCGGATCAGCTCGCCCTAGGCCCTAGGGAGTGGATAGGGGTCCACGGGAAGGAAAAGCGAATCTTCCTCTGGGAGGTGACCCCCTCGGTGACCCTCGCCGCTGTGGCCACCCCCCAGGCCACCACAGGTCTCCTGTTGGTAGTGGCCCCCAAGGTCATTCAGCGCCTGAAGGAGGTCGTGTAATGGAGGATCCCAAAGGACTCCTGGACCAGATCGAGAGACGAAAGCTGAACCCCTACCACGTCTTCATGGCCTCCTTCCTCGCGGGGTTACACAGCATGGGGATGCTCAACCAAGCGACCGTAACCGTGGCGGCGAGGGAAGCGGGACGGAAGATGGCCCTCTACCTTCAGGCAAAAGGCGATCTGCCATCCCTTAGGGGCACCCTGATGGAGAAGGCCGCTACTCTAATCGAACACCTCCAAAAGGTCATGCCCCTCGGCATGCAGGTGCAGGTCGAGATCAAGGGAAATGAGGTAGAGGTGAAGGTAGAGGGGGCCACCTGCAAGTTCTGCCCCAAAGGGGTGGGAGGAGCAGAACTCGAGGGGACCCTTTGCCCCTATCCAGCCCTTCTGGTCTCTTTCGCCGATGCCCTTTTGTCCTCCGAAGGAAGGATAAAGGTCAAGCCTCAAGGACGTCGTCCCTTGGTGAAGGAAGGAGGGACATGTAAGATGGTCCTCTGTCGGGTTTAGGCTCGATAGAGGCTCTCGATCAGATCCCGAAAACGAAGCTCGATAAGGTGGCGTCGCTTTTTCAGGGTGGGGGTCAGGAGGGGCTCTCCTTCGAGATGCTCCTCTGACAGCGGCCGTTCAAGCAGTGCGAAGCGCACGATCCGCTCCTCAGGGCGGAAGCAGGGATCGCGGTTCACCAGCCGTTCTACCTCCCTATGAATGAGTCCCCTTACCTCCTCGCAACCCATCCCCTTCAGTTCACCGCTCGGCAAAAAGAGGGCGACCAGGTGTTTGCGATCCTGACCGAGGACGATGGCGTCTTCGATCAGGGGGCTTTCCCGCAACCGCTCCTCTATGGGTTCGGGCTCCACGTTCTCACCACTCAAAAGCACGATGGTGTCCTTAGCCCTCCCGGTGATGATCAGGTCCCCCTCTGGGGTGATGGCTCCGAGGTCTCCGGTGTCGAGCCATCCTTCCTCTAGGACCTGAGCGGTGGCCTCCGGATCTTTATAGTATCCTTTCATCACCTGAGGGCCTCTCACCTTGATGGTCCCCTCCACCTTTACCTCGGTACCGGGCAAGGGCTTCCCCACAGTCCCGAGGACGTTTCTTTTGGGGGTCCGGACGCTCACGATGGGGGAGGCTTCGGTCAGGCCATAGCCGTTGAGCAAAGTGATACCACAGGCCTTGAAGAACCGGTCCACCTCCCTTGGAAGGCTTCCTCCACCGCTTATGGCGAGCCTCAACCTTCCCCCCAGGGCCTTCCGTAGGCGTCTGAAGGCGAGGAGTTCCCCGATCAGGAAAAGGGGAAGGGAGAAAATATGCCGTCTGTGCCGCCAGCGGTAGGCGGCCTCGAGCCACGTCTTCGGGACCTTGGCCTTCCTCATCACCGCCTCCCATATCCTCGGGACCGCCGCCAACACCGTAGGGCGCACCCTCTTCAGGTCCTCAGCCAAGCGGCGCAGATCCGTGTAAAAGACCCCGGCCCCGGCCGCAAGCCCTGTGTACTCCACCATCCGCTCAAAGGCGTGCCACAACGGCAGGATGGCCAAGAGCAGATCCTCGGGATAGATGGGAAGGGTCCGGAGGGCCTGTTGGGCATTGGCCACCAGGTTCCCGTGGGTGAGCATCACCCCTTTGGGCCTTCCCGTGGTACCCGAGGTGTAGAGGATAGTGGCGAGGTCCCCCTCCTGTGACGGCCCGAGATCGCCCATTTCCGAAGGAGCTCCTTGGAGGATGTCCCTTAGCATTATGGCCCCTGGAGCTTCCCCTTCTATGAGGATGACGGCCCGCAACGGCGGCAACTGGCCAAAGCGATCGAGGAGCTCCGGCCTTTCGACGATGAGCACTGTCGAATCGCTGTGAAGGAACAACTCCCTCAACTCCCTCGCAGGGGAGACGCTCCCCCGGGGAACATCCACCCCTCCTGCCCGCAGGATCCCGAGGTCGCAGATGAGCCATTCGGGGCGGTTATCGCAGAGGAGGAAGGCCTTCTCTCCCTTCCTCAGTCCGAGCTCCCTCAGACCCCTGGCGAGGGCGCCGGACTCCGTCCACATCCTGCCGTAGGTGAAGGTCTGTCCGCCCTGGCGGAGGGCGACCCGGTCGGGCTGGCGTTCAACGGTCCGAAGGATCAGCCCCGGTAGGTTCATCGCCCGATGAGGGTAGCGGGAGAGGAAGGCGCCGTCAAGACGGATCAAATGAGGACGAGGCCAGCAATATCCTCAGGTCCATGACGTTGGTGCCGGTGGGCCCGGTGATCACCAGATCCCCCAGGGCCTTGAAGAAGTGATAGGAATCGTTGTCCAGGAGGAAGGCCTCTGGGTCGAGACCCAGCTCCTTCGCCCTCTCAACCGTCTTCCAGTCGGCCCATGCCCCTGCAGCCTCGGTAGGACCATCGGTGCCATCGGTGCCCGCGCTGAAGACCGCCGCTCCCTTCCAACCGGCGATCTCCAGGGCGGCCTGAAGGACGAACTCCTGGTTTCTTCCCCCCCTTCCCCTCCCCCTGATGGTTACGGTGGTCTCCCCTCCCGAGATGATGCATGCGGGGGGAGGCAAGGGGTTACCGCTCTTCAATATCTCCTTCAGCACCCCGGCGTGGACCTTGGCCACATCGCGTGTTTCACCCTCGATCATGGAGGAGAGGATCAGGACGTTATAGCCGAGCTTCTTCGCCTTGTCCTTGGCGGCGAGGAGCCCTTGGAGATTGCTTGCCACGATGAGATTGGTCACCCTCTCGAAGGCGCCGTGGCCAGGTTTGGGGGTCTCGGGGATCTCCCCCCGTGCTCCCTTTCTCAGCACCTCGAGTACCCGCGGCGGTATGCTCTCGCCGAGGTCATATCGATCCACGACGGCGAGCGCATCGCCATAGGTGGAGCGGTCAGGCACCGTCGGGCCAGAAGCGATCACGTCCAGGTCGTCCCCTACCACGTCGGAGATCAAAAGGGTAAGCACCCTCGCCGGGAAGGCGTAAAGGGCAAGCCTTCCCCCTTTGGTCCGCGAGAGGTGCTTCCTCACCGCGTTGACCTCGTGGATGGTGGCGCCTGAGGCCAAAAGCGCCTCAGTGGTGGCCTGTTTCTCCTCGAGGGTTATCCCCTCCACAGGATAGGGCATGAGGGCGGATCCTCCCCCGGAGATAAGACAGACAGCGAGATCCCTCGCGGAAAGCCCTTCCAACAGTTCCACAATCCTCCGCGCCCCCTCGAGCCCCCTCTCATCGGGCACCGGGTGGCTGGCCTCGAGGACCCCCACCCTCTGCAGTGGCACCCCGTGGCCGTCTTTCACCACTATCAATCCCCCCTCAATGCGATCTCCCAATATCTCCTCCACAGCCCTGGCCATCCTTGCCGAGGCCTTCCCCGCTCCTACCACCACAACCCTGTTCACCTCCCCGAGGTTCAATTCCTCTCCATCCACCAAAAGCCTTTCACCGTCCCGCTTCAGGTGGGCCTTTACCGCCTCCTCGGGGGCAACGGCCTTGGCCCCCGCCCAGAAGATCTCCAGGGAATCCCTTTTCAGGTCCATCCCTCCCTCCTCAGAAGAGCCGCAGTTGACGGGGGGTGACCATAGAGGGGGGTGGCACGCAGAGTCCTCCGCCGAGGTCGGGGTTCTTGCACGAACACACCACTACCTCCAGCCCCAGTTCTGCTCCTACCCTCTCAAACCTCGCATAGCCCCTTCGCCTAAGGGGTAAAGGCACGAGCTTGCTCCGCGTGCTGAGCCCCACCGTCCTCCACGGCTGATTTTTGAAACAGACCTCTATCCTCCTCCAAACCTCACCCAACTCCTTTTTGAGGAATTCCTCTATTGCAGGCCGCAGGTGGAGATAGCTCACCGTCACCCTCCGAACCCCCAGGGCCCTTAAGGTGGCCAAGAGCCTCCTGATCTCATCTTCCGTGTCGGTGACGAAGGGAATGACGGGATCAACCCTCACCTCTACCTCCACCCCGGCTCGTTTAAGGCCCTCCACCACGGCCAGGCGTCCTTCGGGAGAAGGAGCGAAGGGTTCAAAGGTCCGCCAGTAGCTCTCCGAAAGGGACACCAACCCCACCTGAGCCCTCACCAACTCAGGTCTTTCGGCGAGAAGGTCAAGGGTTTCCCGAGGGATCAGTCCCTTGGTGAGAAAGGAGATCATGACCCGCCGCTTGAGCAACACCGCCAAGACCTCCCGCGTCACCCGCTGGATCTCTGGGTGGGGCTGGAAGCAGTCCGAGGCGGTGTTGAAGACCACCATCTCCGGTCGCTTACGGCGGCGCGGGTTGTCGAGCTCGGAGGCCAAGAGCTGAGGAAGGTTTACGTAAAGCTCTACTTTCCCCGCGGGAGGGGCCTGACTGTAACCTCTCGCGTAGCAGTAAACGCAGCGGTGGAGGCAGCCGTTGGTGACGTTAAGGGCGTGAAACCCCTTCAGACAGCCGAAGGCAGGGCGCTTGAGGGCAGGCCCCTTCTTCTCCCGCAGGACTATCTGGACCACGGTAAAAGTATAGCATCTTGAGCAGGCCTCTGGACTTCACAGATGGAGAAAAAAGCCGAAAAGAGATATGTGGAGACCATCGTTGACGACGCCCGCAAGAAGGTGCTGAACCCCATTGAGGCAGAGGGGCTCTCCCATCTCTTCTCCTTCGCCCCAGACCCCGTGTTCCTCCTCGATTGGGAGGGAAAGCTCATCTGGTGCAATCCCGCCGGCCGCAGGATGGTAGGGGGGCCGGGGAAATTCATCACCCGGGTCAACAACGCCCTCCTCCCCGAACTCCTGAGGCCAAGAGAGACATCGCTTCAAGGCGTAGACGTCCTGCACGGAGAGAAGCACTTCAGTTGCTCCGTCTGGACGGTGAAGGTCGCAAGTGGCCCCTTGGTGATGATCTTCGCGAAAGATGTCTCCCACCAGACCTCCCGCCTCAGAGAATTGGTGAAGTCAGAGGGCAGATATAGGGCGGTGGTGGAGAACCTGCCCACCGGGATCTTCGTCCTCAGGGATGGGGTCCTGCGCTTTGTAAACGAGGAGTTCTGTCGCATCTTCAGGCGAAGGCGACATGAAGTCCTCTACACACGCTTTGAGAACCTACTGCGGCGTGAGGACCGCGAGCGCTTCCACAGGGTGGCCCGTCAAGTCCTGCAGTCCGGCAAGGCAGTCCGCAGACTCGAGTTCACAGGGGTCGATGCCGAGGGAAGGACCATCGCCCTTGGCATGACCCTCATGTCCTTCCATTTCAACGAGGGCAGACGGCTCCTGGGGCAGGTGGCGGACATCACAAGACGCAAACAGCTTCAGAGAGAACTCCTCGAATCCAACAGGAGGCTTAAACAGGCCCTCTATGAGCTAAAGCAGATGCAGTCGAGGATGGTTCAGCAGGAGAAGATGGCCTCCATTGGCCAGTTGGCGGCGGGAATAGCCCACGAGATGAACAACCCCCTGGGCTTCGTCCTGAGCAACTTCACCACCTTGAGGGAGTACATGGAGGACTTCGGACGACTCGTCAAGGCCTACCGCTCCTTCGTAAAGCGGGTAACCTCTGGGGGAGCCTATTCGGACCAGGACCTGAAGGCCATCAGGCGGCTGGAGGAGGAGATGGATCTGGACTTCATCATCGAGGACTTGGAGGACCTCTTCAAGGAGACCAAGGATGGGCTCGAAAGACTCAAGGAGATCATCCAGAGCCTGAGGAACTTCTCCCGCGTCGATCAGGTGGGCGATTGGGTCGCCTACGACATAAACGAGGGGATCCGCACTACCTTAGTCATCACGAAGAACGAGTACAAATATCACGCTGATGTGGAACTTCAACCCGGCGAGGTCCCCCTCATACACTGCCACCCGGGACAGATCAACGAGGTCCTGATGAACCTCATCGTAAACGCGGCCCAAGCCATAAAGGGCCAACAGAGGCAGGGGAAAGGCAAGATCACCATCAGGACCTTCGCCGACGACCACTACGTGTACTGTAGCATCAGCGACGATGGACCTGGCATACCGCGGCACCTACAGAGCAGGATCTTCGAGCCTTTTTTCACCACCAAGGAGGTCGGAAAGGGAACGGGATTGGGCCTGAGCATATGTTACGACATCATCGTCCACAAACATGGCGGGGAGATCACCGTGGAGAGCGAACCCGGCAAAGGGGCCACCTTCACCATTAAACTGCCCATCGATGCAAAGGCACGAGATGGAAAAGAAGGAAACGATCCTCTGCGTGGATGACGAGTTGGAGATCCTCCATGCCCTTAGGAGGGACTTCAGGCACGCCCCCTTCGACGTCTTTTACGCCTCGAGCGCGAAGGAGGCCCTCGAGATCCTGCAAAGGGAGGATATCGACCTCCTCATAACCGATATGGTGATGCCGGAGATCGATGGCCATGATCTCCTGTCTGAGGTGAAGGAAAAATTCCCGGGGGTTACATGCGTCATCCTCAGCGGCTACACTGAATCGGAGGCGGCCTACAAGGCCTTGGCCAAAGGCCTTGCCAGGGCCTTTTTCAACAAGCCATGGGAGAAGGAGACCCTTCTCAGCTACGTGGGGCAGATCCTAACGATAAAAGAGTCCCTCCAGGACAGCCGCTTACGGGATATCGTAAACTCGGCCTCCTACTTGCCCACCCTGCCTGAGCGCCATCAGAGGGTGCTGTCCCTCATCGCGGAAGACCAGGACATGCAGAGGATCGCAGAGGTGATAGAGGAGGACCCCAGCCTGACGAGCGCGGTACTCAAGCTGGCCAACTCCGTCTTTTACGCCCAGAGGTGCCCTGTGACATCCGTCCAGAGGGCGCTGGTAGTCCTCGGACTGAATGCCCTCAGGGAGGCCATCATATCCATCGCCGTCTTCGAGAGCCTAAGAGGGGGATCCTTCGTCAGGGAGGCTTTTGAGCGAGCTACCCTTTGTAATAGGTTCGTGGCCTATCTCCACAAGGAGCTCTTCGGCGAAGGACTGCCAGAGGCCTACTCGGTGGCCGGGCTGCTGCACGACATAGGAAGACTCTTCATCCTCGTGCAGTTGCCGGAGGAGGAAAAGCGGATAGGGGAGAAGGTCAACTCCGGAGGAGATCTGCTCCAGGCCGAGGAATCGGTCCTCGGGATTTCCCACACCCGGTTGGGAGGGTATCTGCTAAACCTCTGGAACCTCCCCTATCCGGTCATCGAAGTGGCCATGTACCACCACGACCCCTTGGCCCCCGGGCTGCTGAACAGGAGGATGGTATCGTTGGTGCACGTGGGCGACGCCTGTATCCTCGAGCACCAAAGGGGATCTCCGCCTTACCCCTTGCTCCCAGGGGCTTTGAAGCTATTGGGGATCACGAAAGAGCGGGTCATGGAGAAGTTAGAAGATTTCTTCAAAGGCCTCTGAGATATGGAACCGACGGTACTGTTCGTAGATGACGAAATCCGGATCCTCGCGGCCATCAGGAGGATGTTGCGCCGCGAAAGATACAGGAAGCTTTTCGCCACCGGTGCGAAGGAAGCCCTGGATATAATAGATGCAGAACCGGTGCACGTCCTGGTGACCGACCTGAGGATGCCCGAAATGGACGGCCTGACCCTCATCAAGGAAGTCAGGCGGAGAAGGCCCGAGATCGTCCGCATCGTCCTCACTGCTTACGCACAGGCGCCCAACATCTTGGCGGCGATAAACGAAGGGGATGTCTTTCGCTTCCTCACCAAACCGTGGGACTCAGAGGAGGCCTTCAAACAGGTCATCCGGGAGGCCCTGGAACACTTCGGCAGGAATCGCAAAAGGGGAGAACTCGACCTCCGGGAGCTGTACAGGCTCATCGACGAGTACGAAAACAGACTCAGGGAACGGGACCAGCACCATGACCTCCTGTGGCATTATCTCACCTCCTGCCTCGAACCCGCCTTCGAAAGGCTTTCCCAGGAAAGGGATTCTCGGTGCTATGAGGAGTTCGGGGCCAAACTCCAGGAGTTCAAACGCCTCCTGAAGCCCGAATAGTCAGGGACCTCCGACCACAAGGGCCTCCATCCACGGGAGAAGCCCCCGGCTTTCATACCGTCTAAGGCTCATGGCTCCTGATGGACAAGCCACTGCACAGGCCCCGCAGCCCTTACAGGAGAACTCCTCCACCGTCATCACCCTTCGCCTCGGGTCGAAGCGAAGGGCGCCGAATTCGCAGACGGCCTCACAGATCCTGCAACCGGTACATATCTCGGGGTCCACCTCCGCTACCAAGGGATCCTTCACCACGCGGCCACGGTGGAAGAACTGTGTGGCCCGCAGCGCCGCCCCGTGGGCCTGCGAGACCGTGTCGGGGATGTCCTTGGGGCCTTGGCAGCAGCCAGCAAGGTACACTCCCTCCACGGGGGTCTCCAGAGGGGCGAGCTTGGGATGGGCCTCGAGGAAAAATCCATCCCCATCGAGGGGAACCCTGAGGATTCGGGCCAGGGCCTCATTCCCCTCAGGGGGCTCCATCCCCACGGCCAGAACCACCAAATCGACCTCGAGCTCTCGAGCCCTCCCCAGCAACGTATCCTCATACCGCAGGCGGAGTCCTCCCGCACCCGGGTAGACCTCCCCGGGGTTCCCCCTGATGTAGATCACTCCCGCCCGCTGAGCCTCCTCGTAAAGTTCTTCATACCCCTTGCCGAAGGTCCTCACGTCCATGTAGAGGGCGTAGATGCGGGCCTCCGGACGCTGGCGCTTGAGCGCAAGGGCCTGCTTCGCCACCACCGTGCAGCAGACCCGGGAGCAGTAGGGGTTCCCCACCTGGTGATCCCTGGAGCCCACACAGTGTACGAAGGCCACCCTCTGGGCCTCAGGGACCCGTTCCTCCCTGAGCATCTCTTCCAGCTCCACCGTGGTGATCACCCCTTCGAAACGGCCATAGCCGTACTCGGGCTTTTTGCGGGCATCGAAGGGACGAAAGCCCACAGCCAGGATGACGCTCCCCACCTCCTCGACCTCTTCCCCCCGTGGGGTCCTTATGGTCGCCCTGAAGTCCCCGGGGAAGCCCTCAAGGGAGGCCACCTCGCTCTCCAGGTAGAGGCTCAACCGAGGATGACCCCTGAGGGCCTCCCCTTTCTGGCGGATGAACCCCTCAAGGGGAACAAGGAATCCCCGGCCGAGCCTTGCGGCCCATCCCCCAAGTTCCCGGGACCGCTCCACCAGCACCACCCCGAAACCCGCCTCGAGCACGTCAAGGGCCGCCGTAATCCCCGCTAAGCCTCCACCGATCACCAGTACCCGGGGAACTACCTTATGCTCCATGGGATAGAGGGGCCTGAGTTTCCGGAGCCTCTCGAGCCTCGCCCTGATGAGCTCGTAGGCCTTGGAGGTCGCCTCTCCTGGGTCCGGGTGGACCCAGGAGCAGCCCTCCCGGATGTCAACGTGCTCGTACAGATAGGGGTTGATCCCCTCCCCCTCGAGTACCTTCATGAAGGTCCGCTCGTGAAGGGCTGGGGAACACGCCGCCACCAAGACCCTCCTAACCCCGCTCCCACGGAGGTCGCGGCGGATGAGCTCCTGCCCTGGGTCAGAACACATGAAGGGGTAATCCCGCACCAATGCCACCCCGTCGAGCCCCTTGAGCTTCTCCCTGAGCTCATGGACCCTGACCACCCCGGAGATGTTTCCCCCGCAGTGGCAGAGGTATATCCCGATGGGGTCAGCCACTGGACCCTCCGCGGATCAACGCCAAGGCCCGGGAGGCGGCCCCGGAGGCCTGGGCCACCGTGTCGGGGATGTCCTTAGGGCCTTGGCAGCAGCCGGCAAGAAAGACACCGGGCCTAGGACTCACGAGGGGATCGTGGGGGTCGGCCTCCTGTAGGAAACCATAATCATCGAGTTCGAGGCCGAGGACGGAAGCGAGCTCTGCGGTACCCTCGCTCGGCCTGATCCCCGTAGCCAGGACCACCAGGTCCGCTTCCTCCTCGTAGGGCCTCCCGAGCAGCGTGTCCTCCCCACGCACCACCAGCTTCCCATCCCTCCGGAAGACCTCCGCTGGGAGTCCCCTTCGGTAGATGACGCCTGCCCGCTGAACCCTTTCGTAGAAGGCCTCGTAACCCTTGCCGAAGGTCCTGACGTCCATATAACAGACCACTACCCTCGCCCCCGGGAACCGTTCCTTGAGCGCAAGGGCCTGCTTCGCCACCACCGTGCAGCAGACCCGGGAGCAGTAGGGGTTCCCCACCTGGTGATCCCTGGAGCCCACACAGTGGATGAAGACTACTCCCTCGGGCTCCCTCCCCCCTACGGTAATCTCCCCCTCGGTGGGCCCCGAGGCCGACAACATCCGCTCAAGCTCCAAGATGGTGATCACCCCTTCCAGGCGGCCGTAGCCGTACTCGGGCTTGGCTTGGGCGGGGAAGGGGTCGTATCCGGTAGCGACCACGATGGACCCCACCTCGAGCTCGAACACCTCCTCCCTCTGTCCGAAGTCTATGGCATCGTTGGGACAGACCTCGACGCACCTGGGCCCGTCCTTCCCGCAGCGCCCCCTCGAGACCTGGAGGCACCGCTCCGGGTCCACGGCGTACTTCATGGGCACTGCCTGGGGAAAGGCCAGGTAGATGGCCCCCCTCGAGCCAAGGCCCATGTCGAACTCCTTAGGGATGCGCCCCTTGAGGCGGCAAGCATCTGCACATCGACCACAGGCCGTGCACTTGGACTCGTCCACATACCGCGGCCTCCGCTTCACCGTCACCCTGAAGGCCCCAGCTTCTCCCTCCACCTTCACCACCTCGCAGAGCGTCAGAAGATGCACCAGGGGGTGAGACCCAACGGCCACCATCCGGGGGGTGATGATACAGGAGGCGCAGTCCAAGGTGGGGAAGGTCTTGTCCAGTTGTGCCATCCGTCCTCCAATCCAAGGCCGGCGCTCCACTAGATAGACATGGAAGCCGGCCTCGGCCACCCCTAGGGAGGCCACCATCCCAGCGATCCCTCCACCGATCACCAGGACACGGGGGACGGTCATCCTCCTTTCCGCTCCCTGACCTTCGCCACCAGCGCCGGCACCACTTTGAAGAGATCATCCACGATCCCGTAATGGGCCACCCTGAAGATGGGGGCCTTGGGGTCCTTGTTGACGGCCAGGATCAGCTCTGCGTCCTTCATCCCAGCGATGTGCTGGAAAGCACCGCTTATGCCCAGGGCGATGTAGAGCTTGGGCTTGACGGTTCTACCCGAGGTCCCCACCTGCCTCTCCTTGGGAAGCCATCCTTTGTCGGCCACGGGCCTCGAGCACGCTAAGACCCCTCCCAGGGCACGAGCCAACTCCTCAGCCAGGGGGAGGTTTTCGGGCCCGCCGATACCCCTGCCCACCGATACGATCACCTCGGCCTGGGTGATGTCTACCTCCCCCGGGGGGGCCTCGATTAGGCGGAGAAAGCGCTTGTAGGGGAAGTCCCCCAACGGTACCTCGACCTCCTCCACCTCGCCACCGATCTCCCGGAGTCCCGCAGGGTCAAAGGCCCCCGTGCGGACCGTGATGACCCTGGTCGGGGCCTCTCGCAGGGAGACCTCGGCCGAAAGCTTCCCACCGTACATCTGGCGGTGGGCCCAGAGGCAGCCATCCGTGAAACCGAAGTCATAGCAGTCCGGGGCCAAGGGAAGCCGAAGCTCGGCAGCCAACGAAGGAGCGAGGTCCATCCCCTGGGCGGTGTGGCCGATCAGGAGCAATACGGGACGCCGCTCCTCGAGGATGGCCTTGAGTGCCTCCTGATAGGGTTCAGAGTTGAAGGTCTCAAAAGCCGGCCCCTGAAGGAGCAATACCCGGTGACAGAACCTCCTGAGCTCAGAGGCCATCCCCTCCACGCCCTGCCCCAACAGCACTGCCTGAAGCTCCACCCCGAGGGAGGAGGCCAGCTCCTGTCCCTTGGCGAGCATCTCCCAGGTAACTTCCCTGATCTCCCCTTGCCTGTGCTCGACAAGGACCATCACCGCCATCAGATCACCCCCCCTCGCTCGAGGACTTCCAGGACCCGCCCGGCCACTTCCTCGGGCGGCCCCTCGAGGATCTCCGCCCCCTCTCCGACAGGGGGCAGGAAAAGGCGTCGAAGGGTCAAAAGCGCCCCTTTCTCCCCCACCTCCCCTTCTCCGAGGCCCAGGGCGTCGAGATCCAGCACCCGGATCTCCTTTTTGGCCACCCGCCTTATCCCCAGGATGGAGACGTAGCGGGGCTCGTTGATGCCGGTCTGGATGGTCAGCAGTGCCGGAAGCCTCACTTCGACCTCCTCCTCCATCCCCCCTTCGAGCTCCCTCCTCACCCGGGCCACCCCCTCGCCAAGCTCAAGGTTGGTGACCAGGGTGGCATGGGGAATCCCGAGGATCTCGGCCAAGGCCGGGCCGACCTGGGCGTAGCCGTCGTCCGAGGCCTGGACCCCGGTGAGGATCAGGTCATAGGGGATGCCCTCAATGGCCCTGGCCAAGACCCTGGCCAGGGCATAGGCATCGGAGCCTTCCATCCTCGGGTCGTCGATCCTCATGGCCTGATCGGCCCCCAGGGCCAGGGCCCTCCTCAGGACCTCCTCGTCCTCCTGGGGGCCCACGGTTATGGCGGTGACGGTGCCCCCTGTGCGCTCTTTGATCCTCACCGCCTCCTCCAGGGCGTAGCTGTCCCAGTCATTGAGGGCAAAGGGGAGGTCCTCGGTCTTTATGGCCCTCCCTGATGGGTCAAGCTGTAGGTCCACCTCCGCCACCTCCGGAACCCTTTTCAGGCATACCACCACGTTCATCTCACACCTCCAACTCGAGGGCCTCGGCCAAAAGCTCCGCCACGTCCATCACCTGGAGCTTCCCCTCGAGGCCCGTGGTCTTCAGGGCGTCCTCCAGGTTCATGAGGCAGAAGGGGCAGGCCGTGGCGATGACCTCTGCCCCCAGGGCCTCGGCCTCCCGGACCCTCAGCTCGCCATTTCGCGGCCCCTGGCCCGCCCCCTCCACCCACATCCTGCCTCCTCCCCCCTCGCAGCATAGGCTCGTCTCCCGTGCCCTCCCGAACTCCAGAAGCTCCACCCCCGGGATCGCCCGAAGGACCTCCCTTGGGGGGTCGAAGATTCCGTTCTGCTTCCCAAGGAAGCAGGGATCGTGGTAAACAACCCTCGCCCGCACCTCCGAAGAGGGAGAGATCCTTTCCTCCCGGAGGAGGCGCTGGAGCAACTCGGTGAAGTGGAGCACCTCCACCCCCTCGAGACCGTACTCCTTCCGGAAGGCGTTGAAGCAATGGGGGGAAGTGGTGACGATCCACTTCGGGGCTGCAGCCCTTATGGATTCGAGGTTCCCATTCCGCAGCTCCTCGAAGAGCCCCACCTCGCCCATCCGTCTGATCTCGTTTCCGCAGCAGCTCTCCCTGGTGCCGAGGACCCCGAAGTCGAGGCCCGCCATCTCCATAACCCGGCAGAGGATCCGCGGGATCCGCTGGAGCCTGGGGTCGTAGGAGGGGGCGCAGCCCACGAAGTAAAGGACCTCGGCCTTCCCCTCCTCGGGGACGACCTTCACCTTGATATCCCCCATCCACTCGGTCCTCTTCTGGCGGGCACGGCCCCACGGGTTCCCGTGCAGATAGGTGGCCTCCAGTGCCTCTGCCACCTCCCTGGGGACCCTGCCCGCCTCCACCAGTTCCGCTCTCAAGGCCACGATGAACTCCGAGGGCTCAAGCCCCCTGGGACAGCGGAGGGTGCAGGCAGCGCAGGTGGTGCAGTCCCATAGCTCGGGTCGGGAGAGGACTTCTCCAGGCTCCCCTTCCAGTAGCACCTCCCTCATAAGGACCCTGATGTTCAGCGGGCTGCGCAGCGATACGGCACAGCCGCCGGTACATTTGCCGCACTGAAGGCAGACACTGAGTTCGTATCTCTCCACCAGCCCCATCAGTACTTGCCCAGGATCCTTCTGGCGATGAGGATCTTCTCGATCTCCTTAGCCCCTTCGAAGATCTCGAGCACCTTGGCGTCTCGCCAGTAGTGTTCCACGTCGTACTCGGCCAGGATGCCGTAGCCGCCGTGAATTTGTATCGCCTCATCGGCCACCCTCACCGCCACCTCGCAGGCGTACCACTTGGCCATGGCGATGAGGGCCGGGTCGACCTCGCCGCGATCGAGTTTGGCCGCCGCGCGGTAAAGGAGGCTTCTGGCGGCTTCCACCCAGGTGGCCATATCGGCGATCTTGGCCTGGATCATCCCGAAGGCCGCCAGGGGCCTCCCGAACTGTTGCCTCTGCCTCACATGGGCGATGGCCTTGTCAAGGGCCCCCTGGGCAGTTCCCACCCCGAGGGCGGCCACCTCAAGACGCGTCCGGTTGAGAAACTCCATGAGGTGATAAAAGCCCTTCCCCTCCTCCCCCAGGAGGTTCTCTTTGGGTACCCTCACGTCCCTGAAGGAGATCTCTCCGGTGTCGGAACACCGGATGGAGAGCTTTCCGGTGAGCTTCGTGGCCTCATAGCCAGGACGCCATGTCTCCACGATGATGGTGCTCAAACGGTCGTGCCTGCGGGGGGCATCGGGGTTGGTGACGCAGGCCACCACCAGGAAGTCGGCCACGGTGGCGTTGGTGATGAAGATCTTCGATCCGTTGATCACGTATTCGTCCCCCCTGAGCTCTGCCCGTGTGCTGATGGAGGCCACGTCGCTTCCCGCATCAGGCTCCGTTATCGCCACCCCCATCCTGGCCTCGCCTCGACATAGGGGTGGAAGGTATTTGCGCTTCTGCTCCTCGGTCCCCACCAATTGGATGAGCTGGGCACCGAAGAAGGCGGCATCCAGGGTCTGGGCGATGCCCGTGTCCACCCGGGCGAACTCCTCGACGATGAGGCACTGCTCCAGGTGTCCGTAGCCCACCCCACCATATCGCTCCTCGACGAAGACGGCCAAAAACCCGAGCTCCCCCGCCTTCTTCCAGATGCGGTCGTCGAACTCCTCCCGGCGGTCGAGCTCCCTGGCCACCTCCCTGAACTCCCCCTCGGCGAACTCCCTGGCCGCCCGCTTTATATCCTGCTGCTCCGGCGTTAACTCGAACATGGTCCCCTCCTGGACTGTATACAATCTTCGCCCTTAACCATATACCAGGGACCGCAACGCCTTCAAGCTTGAGATAGAGCTCCTCCTCTGGCAAAATAGCGTTCCAGAAAATCAAACCAAAGGAGGGGGAGATGATGAAAAAGGGAGGGGTTTTAGCAAGTATCCTTGCGGTCCTTTTGTTCCTCATCCCGTTTGTTTCCCAAGCCCAGGAACCCATCGTCATAGGTGTGCCCACCGCCCTGGGGTCGATAGAGGGGAGGGACGCCTGGATGGCGGTGCAGATGGCCGTGGAGGAGATCAACGCCAAGGGAGGCGTGCTCGTAGGGGGTAAGAGAAGGCCCCTTAAGGCCTATTCCATAGACACCCGCGAGCACGAACCTGGCATTCCGGTCCACGACGCCCTGACCGCTGTGGAAAAGCTGATCCTCGAGAAGGAACCCCACGCCATCGTGGTGGGGGCCTTCCGGTCGGAGATCCTCCTCGCCTCCATGGACCTCATAGCCAAGTACAGGGTCCCCTACATCTGCTCCATTGCCATGACGCCGATCTTCCAGAAGAAGATCCTGGAGAACTACGACCGCTACAAGTACATGTTCCGCAACTGCCTGAATGCTCCTTATCTTGTCAAATATTTGGGACAAGTTATGGGCTTCGTCGGGAAGGAATTCGGCTTCAACCGTGCCTACATCATCGTACAGGACACCCTCTGGGCCAAGGCCACGGGGAAGGGCCTTCAGAAGTGGTACGAGAAGAACGGCTGGCAAGTGGTGGGGTTTGACGCCTATCCCCTGGGGGCGAGCGACTTCTCCTCCTCGCTGATCAAGGTGAGGGCGAAGAAGGCCCAGGTGGTTGTCCCCATCTTCGACATGCCCCAGAGCGGAATCCTCCTGAAGCAAGCCAGGGCCATGAAGGTGCCGGCGCTGCTCTGCGGCTTCATCAGCCCGGCGGCCCCGGGCAACGCCTGGGAGGTCTTCGAGGGGGAAGTGGAGGGACTGGTGAATTTCCTCTTCGAGATAGGCCCCATCCCCGTGAAGGCGGTGCCCAAATCAGTGGCCTTCAACCGCAACTTCGGTAAACGCTGGGGCGAGGAGGCACGCATCAGGCTCTCAGGCCACGGACCGGGCCCCGCCTATGACGCCGTCTACATCCTGGCCTCGGCCATCGAGCGGGCCGGATCCTTGGACCCAGAGGCCATCGTGAAGGCCTTGGAGCAGACCGATATGGAAGGGGTGGTCGGCAGAATCCGCTTCTCCAAAGACCACCAGGTGATCTACGGCCTCGACCCCAAGGAGGCGGCCATCGGCTGCGCCTTCCAGTGGAAAAAGCCCGGGGTAAGGATCCCGGTCTTCCCCGAGGCTGTGGCCGAAGGAAAGATAGAGCTCCCGCCTTACATGAAGAAGTAGCCAAAAAGAAGGGGGACGGCTCCGCGGATCAGGACCGTCCCCCCTGTAAAGGGAGATGATAGCCAGCATCATCGTCTACGGACTGGTCAACAGCGCCACCTTCGCCCTTCTGGCCATGGGGTTCAGCCTCACCTTCGGTATAAGCGGGGTGGCCAACTTCGCCTATGGGGCCTTTTATCTGCTGTCCGGCTACCTCACCTGGGGCCTGCTGAAACACCTGGGGTTGCCCCTGCTTTTGGCCATCCCCGTGACGGTGGTGACGGTGGGGATCCTCGGCTTCCTCACCTACTGGGTGATCCTCCTGCGGGTACGGGGGATAGTGCTCTCCGAGGTAATCGCCACCTTCGCCCTGGGGGTAGGGATGCTCGAGTTCTTCCGCTGGAAGGGCTTCGTCACCTACGAGTTCACCCTCCCCGTCTTTCTCAAGGGGATGATCGAAGTAGCCGGGGTCCCCATCGATTATCAGCGTCTCTTCATCATCGGGGTGGCTGCGGCCCTGGTGTTCTTCCTTTACCTCTTCACCCACCACACGAGGATAGGCCTCGCCTTCAGGGGGATCGCCCAGAACGAACGGACCGCCATCTCCCTGGGGATCGAGTCCGACTGGACCGCCGCCCTGAGCCTGGCCATGGGCTCCGCCATGGCGGCGGTGGCGGCCATCGTCATCCTGCCCCTCGGGATTATCTCCATAAACGTGGGCTATGACGTTTTGCTCATCGCCGTAGCGGTAGGGATCATCGGTGGGCTGGAGAGCGTGGCCGGAATCCTGGTCGGGAGCCTTGTGCTGGGCTACGCCCAGGTGATCACCGGGATGTACCTGGCCCCTGAGTGGACCATGGTCGTCTACCTTGCGGCCATTGTACTGGTGCTCGTGATAAAGCCTTCGGGTCTCTTCGGGAAGCTCAAGGAGCTGGAGGAGAGGGTCTGAGGTGGCGAGGTATCGTAAGGAGCGCCTTGACCGCGGCATCAAGGCCAGGTGCGAGGACATCTTCGCCTTGAGCTCCTGGCGGGAAATCCTCTACCTGCTCCTTCCCCGGGCCCTGCCGGTGATGGGGCTTCTGGTCTTCCCGTTGCTCAAGGATGTCGTGGGCCTTTACTGGGAAAAGGTGTTGGTGATCACCTGTGCCATCGGGCTTTTGGCCCTGAGCTGGGACTTCATGGCTCAGGTGGGCCTCATCTCCCTCGGGCAGGCCCTCTTCTTCGGCGTGGGGGCTTACCTCACGGGGGCCCTGTCGAGGGCGGGGCTTCATCCCCTTGTGACCATCCCCCTCGGCACCTTAGGAGGGGCCTTTCTGTGCACGCTGCTTTTGCTCCCGGTGTTGAGACTCCGGGGGGTCTACTTCGCCATCGTCACCCTGATCTTGCCCTTGCTCTTCAGCCGCCTCATCGAGACCACCAAAATCCTCGGGGGGACCGAGGGGATGAGCGGCCTCAAGCCCTTGCCCGGCCTCTGGTTTGAACTCTACGTACCGGTGGTGGCCCTCCTCTTCTGTCTATTCGGCTTCAGACGCCTTATCAACTCTGACTACGGTCTGGTACTTCAGGGCATCCGCGACAACGACCGCGCGGTGATGAGCGCTGCCATCAACATTTACAAGTTCAAAGCCCAGGCGGTCTTGCTGGCGGGGATGGCGGGGGCCTTTGCCGGAAGCTTCCTGACCCACTACTACCAGTTCGTGGGGATGCCCGCCTTCGCCATGGACTATTCCATCCTCCCCCTGACCTGTGCAGTGCTGGGTGGGGTGGGGTCCTTTGCCGGGCCGACCCTTGGTGCCTTTATCCTCGTCCCCCTGTCCGAGGTCCTTCGGGCCTTCGGCACCCTGAGGGTGGTCTTCTATTCGGCGATCCTGATCGTCTGCGTGGTGGGGCTCCCAGAGGGGATCTTCCATTACTTGCAGCGCAAGTACCACCAGTTCGAGCGCGTGGTGGAGGTGGATTGATGTCCGAGACGATCCTCACGGTGCAGCAGCTCTCCAAGCACTTCGGGGGGGTAGTGGCAGTGGACGGGGTGAGTTTCGAGCTCCGACGGGGAGAGCTCCTCGGGGTGATAGGGCCCAACGGTTCGGGGAAGACCACCCTTGTCAACCTGATCACGGGGTTCGTCAAGCCCGACAGCGGGAGGGTGACCTTCCAGGACAGGGACATCACCGGTGCACCTCCCTGGAAGGTCGCAGAGCTCGGTATCGCCCGAACCTTCCAAATGGTGAGGCCCTTCTACCAACTGCCCGCCTACAAGAACCTGATCATACCCCTTTACTCCCCCCGGGTCAGGAGGCTCAGGGGAGGCGGATACGGCGACAGGGACGAGGTGGCGGTAGACCTGCTGGAGGAGGTGGGTTTTGAGCGGGATTCCTTCGTCCCCTACAAGGTCGCATCAAGCCTTCCCCACGGCTACCTGAAGAGACTGGAGCTTGCGCGCTGTTTAGCCCTCAGGCCGGAGCTGCTCATCCTCGATGAACTCTTCTCCGGGATGTCGATGTCGGAGGTGGCCTCTACCCTTCCCATCATAGAGCGGCTGAACGATGAGGGGCTGAGCATCATCATGGTGGAACACCGCCTGCGGGAGCTCTTCCGGGTGGCGGACAGGGTGATAGTGCTCAACTTCGGCCGAAAAATCGCCGATGGTCCCCCGCGGGAGGTGATGCAGAGCGAGGAGGTCAAGGCTGCCTACCTCGGCAGCGAGGCGGAGGAGGGAGATGCTTGAGGTCCGTGACCTCATGGTCTTTTTCGAAAATGCCCTCGCCATAAACGGCCTAAGCATCGAGGTCCGAAGAGGGGAGATCGTCGGGGTGCTCGGCTCCAACAGCGCCGGCAAGACCACCCTCATGAACACCATAAGCGGCCTCATCATCGATATGAAGAAGAAAGAGGACCGCCGAGGCGGGGAACGGATCACCGTGCTGGGCGAGGTTCTGTACGAGGGAGAGGACATCACCTGGCTCAAGCCCTCGGAGCGCGTCCGCAGGGGATTGGTCCTGGCGCGCGAACGCCACCCCATCTTCCCGGAGTCCAGCGTGGAGGAAAACCTCAAGATCGCCGCCTACCTCAGGACCGAACGAATGGGTGACAGATTGGAGCTGGTCTACTCCGTCTTCCCCCGGCTCAAGGAGCTGAGGAAGAGGCGGGCTGGCTTCTGCAGCGGCGGAGAACAGCAGATGCTCTCCATCGGCATGGCCCTGATGACCGAACCTCGGCTGCTGCTGATGGACGAGCCGCTACTGGGCCTGTCCCCGGCCATGCAGAGGGAGCTGGTAAGGGCGATAAGGGCCATAAGGGATGAAGGGGTGACGGTGCTGGTGACCGAGCAGTTCGCGCGGCCGCTGCTTCCGGCCATAGACCGGGGTTATGTCATAGAGAACGGCACCTTGGTGCTGGAGGGCACAGGCCGGGAACTGCTCGAAAACCCGGAGGTGAAGACCGCCTATTTCGGACTTTAGCGAGATGGAGGGGACCGTATACGAACAGTTTTTGCGGGTCGTCAAGGAGGGACCTTCAAGGACCGCCCTCATCTACCTCGGAAGACGGTACACCTATTCAGAGCTCAGGGAGGCCGTAGAAACCCTGGCGGGGGCGCTCTACCGTCTGGGGCTGCGAAAGGGCGACCGGGCGATCCTCTACCTGCCCAACAGCCCCCAGTGGGTCATAAGCTGGCTGGCCCTTCTGAGGCTTGGGGCTATGGCCGTGCCGATATCGCCCATCTACACCCCTGCCGATCTCTCCTACATGGCCCAAGACAGCGGGGCCAAGGCCATCTTCTGCCTCGATACCAACTTCGGCTATGTGGCCCAGGTGCTGCCCGAGACACAGGTCTCCTTCGTGGTGGTGACCAACATGGCGGATCCCCTGCCCTGGTGGAAACGGCTCATTGGCCTGGCCTTCGACAAGGTCCCACGGGGCCACTTCTCCAGGGGTGGAGGGGTTTACACCTTCAGGGAGTTGATGAAGGGACCTGCGGCATCGCCTCCGCCCCATGATGCTGAGCCCGAGGACCTCCTCGAGATGCTCTACACGGGCGGCACCACCGGCCTCCCCAAGGGAGTACCCTATACCCACGTGGTGTTCCTCGAAAGCATAACCGAGCAACGCTCCATGAGCGAACCCTACATCCCCAAGGGGACCGACCGGGTGATACAGGGGGGACCGCTCTTTCACATCCTGGGGCAGGCCATGGGCCTCGGGGCTTTGCTCTCAGGGGACACCCTGGTGCTTCTGCCCAGGGTGAACCTTGATGGTTTGATGGATCACATCCAGCGCTACCGCATCCTCACCTTCTTCGGCGTGCCCACGCTGTACAGGATGATCCTCGAGCACGACCGCCTCGACTATTACGATCTGAGCTCCCTCAGATACTGCTTCTCCGGGGGGGATGTACTGCCCCTTGAGGTGGCCGAGAGGTGGAAGAGGCGTTTCGGTGTGCCCCTCTATCAGGGCTACGGGACCACCGAGACCTGCGGCCGCGTCTCCCTCACCCCCATGGGGGAGGAAGCGCCGCCGGGCAGCGCCGGGAAGGTCACCCCCCTTCAGCGGGTAAAGCTGGTGGACCCGGACACCCTCGAGCCAGTACCGCCCGGGGAGCCAGGGGAGCTCCTGGTCTCCTCGGACCACATGGTCAGGGAGTACTGGAACAAACCAGAGGAGACCGCCAAGTGCTTCATCGAGATGGATGGCCGCCTCTGGTACAGGACCAGGGACATCGTCAGGATAGACCGCGACGGATGGCTCTTTTACCTCGATCGGTCCGTCGACACCATCAAGCACAAAGGCTACCGGGTGGCGGCCTCGGAGGTGGAGGCAGCCCTTCAGGAACATCCTGCGGTTATCGCCGCCTGCGTGGTGGGGGTGCCGGATCAGCGGGTCGGAGAACGGATCAAGGCCTTCGTGGTGCTGAAGGAGGATATAAAAGGGGTGAGCGCCTACGACCTCATCAGGTGGTGCCGGGAGCGCCTGGCCCCCTACAAGGTGCCCCACTACATAGAGTTCAGAGATATGCTCCCCAAATCCAAGGTGGGCAAGGTCCTGCGCCGCGAGCTCCGGGCCGAGGAGAGGAAGAAGCGGGAGAGGATTTGACATGACTAAGCTTTTGACCTAGAATATGGTCATGATTAAGGCCAACATTCACGAGATCAAGGCTGCTTTTTCCAAATACCTCAGGGAGGTTGAAAAGGGAGAGAGGATAATCATCTGCCGGAGGAACGTCCCTTTGGCCGAGATCAAGCCCCTCCCCTCCCGCAAGGGGTCGAGGCGTCCTCTGGGTCTTGCCAAAGGGAAATTCCAGGTGCCCCCCGAATTCTTCGAGCCCTTACCCCATGATGTCATCGTCTCTTTCGAAGGCGAGCGGGAATGAGGGTGTTGCTCGACACCTGCACCTTCCTGTGGGTCCTCACCGATGCCCCCGAACTGTCCGAACGGGCCCGGGAGGTCTTTCAGGACCCCGCCAACGAGGTATTCCTCAGTTCTGTCTCCGTCTGGGAGATCGTCGTCAAATACGCTTTAGGACGTCTCCCCTTACCTGAACCCCCCGAACGGTTCGTCCCCTCAATGAGAGCCGCTCATGAAATAGAACCCCTCCCCCTCGAAGAGGAAGCTGTGTTACAGCTCCATCGTCTGCCCAAACTCCACAAGGACCCCTTTGACAGGATGCTTGTCTGCCAAGCCATCCACGGCGGCATGGCCGTCCTCACACCTGACGAGGCTATCTCCCAGTATCCCGTGGTGACCATCTGGTGAGCAGCCCTTGAAGCCCCAAAGGCCGAATGCTATCGTTTCTGCGGGATGAAGCAGGTAGTCCTCGGCACTGCCGGTCACATCGACCACGGAAAGACCACCCTGATCAAGGCCCTGACGGGCATAGACACAGACCGCCTCAAGGAGGAAAAGGAGCGCGGGATCACCATTGAGCTGGGTTTTGCCCACCTGGATCTGCCCAGCGGTCGCAGGGTCGGCATCGTCGATGTGCCGGGCCATGAGCGTTTCGTTAAGCACATGGTGGCCGGGGCCGCAGGGATCGACCTGGTGGCCCTGATAGTGGCCGCGGACGAAGGGGTTATGCCCCAGACGAGGGAGCACCTCGACATCTGTAGCCTCCTCGGGGTAAAGAAGGGTTTGGTGGTCATCACCAAGGTGGACCTGGTGGACGAGGAGCTGCTGGAACTCGCCGTGGAGGATGTGCGCGAGTTCTTGAAGGGGACCTTCTTGGAGGGCGCACCGATCGTAAAGGTATCGGCCACAACGGGCCACGGTCTTGATGAACTCGTCGAGGTCATAGACCGCCTGGTGGAGGAGGTCGAGGAAAAACCCTCCGACGGCCTCTTCCGCCTGCCCATAGACCGCGTCTTCACCATGAAGGGGTTCGGCACAGTGGTGACAGGTACCCTCATCTCGGGGGAGGTGTCGGTAGGGGACCAGATCGAGATCCTCCCCTCGGGTCTCAAGGGCAAGGTCAGGGGGCTTCAAGTCCACAAGGAAAAGGTCCAAAGGGCGGTTGCCGGGCAGCGGACCGCGGTGAACATCGCAGGGGTGGACAAGGACAGAATGGAGAGGGGGGATGTGCTGCTTCATCCGGGCACAGTCCGGGTGACGGATCGCCTGGATGTAGAAATCTACCATCTTCCCTCCGCCCCCCGCCCCTTGAAGAACGGCGTGACGCTACGCTTTCACATCGGCACCTCTCTGGAGATGGCGAAGGTAATATTGCTCGGGACAAACCAGCTCGAGCCCGGCGAACGGGGATATGCCCAGATGAGGCTCGAGCGTCCGGTGGTGGCTCTGCCCTACGATCGCTTCGTCTTGCGGGGCTCCGGGGCCATCCAGACCTGGGGCGGCGGGGTGGTGCTGGATGTCCATCCCGAAAGGCACAAGCGCTTCAGGGGCGAAGTGATCGATCGCCTCTCCGAGTTGCGAAAGGGGGAGCCGGCCTTCGTGATCTCTTACCACCTGGAGAAGAGGGGATCGGAGGGCATGCCCTTGAGAGAGCTCCCCGCTGAGACCGGGCTGAGGAAGGGGACCATCGGGAAGACCATCGATACCCTGTCCGGACGAGGAGAGGTCTTGGTGGTCGAGGATGTGGCCTTCCTCGGAAGGGTTGCCTCCCAGCTCAAGACAGAGGTGTTGAGGGCCGTCCAGGAGTTCCACCGCCGGAACCCTTTGCGCCCTGGCGTATCCCGGGAGGAACTCAGAGGGAGGCTCCCCGAGGGCGTCAACCCAAGGCTCTTCAGCCATGTCCTGGAGGAGCTCCTCCAGGAGGGTGAACTCGAGGCGGAACGGGAGCTTATCAAGATCAAGGGGCACAAGGTCGGTCTCGATGCCTCCGAGGCCAAGGAGGTGGAGGAGATCTATCTGCAAGCGGGCCTCACTCCCCCCACCTTTAAGGAGCTCCTCGAACGCAAGCCCATGGACGCTTCGAGGGCCAGGGAGATATTGGCATTGCTTGCCCACGAGGGGAGACTCGTCAAAGTGAAGGAGGACCTCTTCTTCCACCGCGAGCCCCTGGAGGAACTGAAGGGGCGTCTCGTGTCCTTCCTAAAGGAGCACGGCAAGATCTCTACCCAGGAGTTCAAGGCCTTGACCGGCACCTCTCGCAAATACACCATCCCTTTGGCGGAATACTTCGACTCCATCCGCCTCACCCTGCGGGTAGGGGAGGAAAGGATCCTAAGAGGAGGTTGAAATGGATCGGGATTACAACGAGATAGACCTTTACGAATATCTGATGGTGCTGAGGAAACGATGGCCAACCGTGGTAGGAATCTTGGTCTTCGCCCTCGCCACAGCGGGGGCCGTCAGCCTGCTGCTACCGAAGGTCTACCGTGTGAAGGCTGCCGTAATGCCCCCTATGTTGGGGATTTCGGGCTCAAAGCCTCTCGATGCGGTCTCACCAGAGGACTTGGCGGCGCTCATCCGCGAGGGGACCTTTGATACCGAGGTGATAAGGAAGCTGAAATTGAAGGAACAGGAGCTTCGAATAAAGGCTACTGTAAAAAGAAACGGCAGCACCATCATCCTCAGCTACGACACCGCTAACCCTGATCTCGGGGTGAAGGTACTCAAAGAGCTTATCGTCTCCATTTCCCAGCGGTACGACGAGGTGGTTTCTAAATGGAGAAAAATCATCGATCAGCAGATCGCATCTTTTGAAGATGAAGAGGCAGCTTTGGAAAATAGATTAAAGGAACTACAACAGCTACGGCAAAAATTGCCCAAGGCCCTCTCCGGTAATCCTTCAAAGAGTGAATCCTTGCAGAACATGTTGCTTCTTGGATCCATCTACGATTCGCAGATAACAGAGATGATGAACCGCCTTGAGAACCTTAGGTGGAAGATGATCAACCTTCAGGCCCGTCGCAGCCAGCTGCGGGGTTTGTGGGTGGTCAGCCCCCCTTCCCCCTCCCCGCGGCCCGTGAAGCCCAGGCCCCTGCTCAACCTGTCCGTAGCCGGGGTAATAGGGCTGTTCGTGGGGGTGCTCGTGGCCTTTCTACTCGAAGGGGTCAAGAGGCACCGGGAGGGGCAAGTAAGTTAGCTCCTGTAGGAGGCGTTGATCTTTACATAATCGTACGAGAGGTCGCATCCCAAAACGCTGAATTCCTCTTTGCCGCTTCCGAGATCTACCTCTATGCGCACCCTCCACCCCCCTAGGACCCTGCGCACCGCCTCTTCGTCGTATTCGGGGGCAAGGCACCCCTCTTTTACCACCTCCACCCCCCCTATGCGTATCGTGACCCTGGCGGGGTCGAACTTCAGCCCGGCGTCCCCCAGGGCGGCCATGATCCTGC
>CAZGDM010000019.1:0-27092 GCA_964525275.1 uncultured Thermodesulfobacteriota bacterium
TCAAGGTGGCGGCTGTAAGGGAAATAGACCTGCACATCAACGACCCGGAGTTCGCCCGCCTCCTGGGGGAGGAGGTGGAGGAACTCATCAAAAACCTGGGGGCCTCAAGCCCCCGTGAGGGGAGGTGAAGGGATGAAGAAGGTAGTCCTTGTGGCATTAGTGATCCTGTTGGCGGTCCCCTTGGGGGCCAGAGCCAAGACCATCAGGCTCAAGTTCGCCTCCTATTTCCCCACCGCGGCAAAGCAGTCCAAGATGCTCGAGGAGTTCTGTTCGGAGGTAGAGAAGAGGACCAACGGCCAGGTGAAGATCGATTTCTTTGGCGGCGGATCACTGCTCAAGGCCACCAAGGTCTACGATGGGGTGGTCCAGGGGATAGCGGACATCGGCTTTTCCCACATCGAGTATACCCGAGGCCGCTTTCCCATCACCGAGATCCTCGACCTGCCCCACGGGTACCCCAGCGCATGGGTAGGGACCCACGTGGCCAACGACTTCTATCGCAAGTTCAGGCCACGGGAATGGGACAAGGTCCACGTCCTCTGGTTTAATACCTGTCCGCCCAACCAGTTGATCTTGGCGAAGAAGGCAGTCCGTAAACTCGAGGACCTGAGGGGACTCACCGTCAGGGGACCTGGTCGGGTCGGCGAGGTGCTCAAGGCCCTGGGGGCCACGCCGAAGCCAGTGCCTATGAACGAAGTCTACGAAGCCATGGCCCGTGGGGTGGTGGAAGGCTGCATGACGCCGATAGAGACGCTGAAGGCCTTCAGACTCGCCGAGGTGGCCAAGTACGTCACCCTTTGCTGGGAGGCGACTAACGTCTACACCTTCTACGTCGTCATGAACAAGGCCGTATGGGATGGTCTACCGTCGGAAGTTAAGGGGGTCTTCGATGAGGTCTCCAGGGACTTTGAGGAAAGGGCAGCCCAGGTTTGGAACAAAGCGGACTTTATCGGCCTTGAGGCGGGGAAGAAAGAAGGGGTGGAGTTCATTACCCTACCCCCGGAGGAGATGAAGCGGTGGAAGGAGGCCGTCTCTCCGGTCACCGAGCGGTACGTCCAGGAGCTCAAGAAGGCGGGCTACAAAGAAGAAGAGCTCCAGGCGATGATCCAGTACATCCGCAGCAGGATCCCCTACTGGACCAAACGCCAGATGGAACTGGGGATCAAATCGGTCACCGGGCCTGAGGAGATACGGGTCAAGTAAGGAGGAGATGCCCTTGGAAAGGGCGATAAGGGCCCTGACGAGGAAGGCAGCGTGGGTGGGCGGAGGGGCCCTGGTGGCGATGGTAGTCATTACCTTCGTGGACGTGATCGGGACAAAGGTCTTCCGGAGGCCCCTGGCTGGCTCCTATGAGTTCGTGGCCCTGGCCCAGCTTGTGGCTATCTCCCTGGCGGGGGCCGACACCCTCATCAGTGGCCGCCATGTGCGGGTGGAGATGCTCGTCAATAGACTGCCGGCCGGGGTGCGCAGGCTGATCATCGCCCTGGTGGCGTCCTTGGGGATGGTCCTGTTCGGGGTAGCGGCCTGGGAGGGCTTCCTTTACGGAGAGTCCCTTCGGGCCGCAAGGGAGGTCACCGGCACGGTGAAGATCCCCCTCTACCCCTTCGCCCACCTCCTCGGCCTGGGGGGATTGCTGCTATGTCTGGCCTTGGGGAGGGAGTTCCTCGAGGTCCTCCGGGGGAGGAGATGGACCCGGTAACCGTAGGCATCATCGGCATAGGGGTCTTGCTCCTCTTCTTCCTCCTCAGGATGCCCGTCTCCTTCGCTATGGCCTTCGTGGGATGGGTGGGTTATTGCTACCTCGGATCCCCCACCGCAGGGAGCAAGCTCCTGGTGCGGGATCTCTTCACCGTCTTCTCCTCCTACCCCCTGACGGTCATCCCCGCCTTCGTGTTGATGGGCAGCTACGCTTTCGCCTCGGGGATCAGCGAACGCCTTTATAAGGCGGCCTACGATTGCTTTGGCCAGTTGAGGGGGGGGCTCGCTGTGACCACCGTGATGACCTGTGCGGGCTTCGCCGCTGTGTGCGGCTCCACTTCGGCCACAGTGGCCACCATTGGCAAGATCGCCTACCCCGAGATGAAGCGGTACGGTTACCACGACACCCTGGCTACGGGCTGCATAGCCACCGCCGCCACCCTCGGGATCCTCATCCCCCCGAGCACCATCTTCATCGTCTACGGGATCCTTACCGAACAGTCCATCGGCAAGCTCTTCATCGCGGGAGTGCTGCCCGGGGTGCTCCTTGCGGCCCTCCTGGCCTCCACGGCCATGGCCCTCTCCCAGTGGAAGCCCCACTGGGGGCCTGCAGGCCCTCCCACCCCCTGGAGGAAAAAGCTCAAGGCCCTCGGCGGGGTGGCCGAAGCCTTCATCCTCTTCGGGCTAACCATGGGGGGACTTTTCGCCGGTTGGTTCACCCCCACCCAGGCCGGCAGCATCGGCGCCATAGGGGCCCTAGCTATCGGCCTCCTCCGGGGGAACCTCCGGTGGGACGACTTCTTTTCAGCGACGATGGATGGCTTGAGGACCTCCTGCATGATCCTCTTTCTGATAGCGGGGGCTACCGTCTTCGGCCACTTCATGGCCATCACCAGGATCCCCTTCCTCCTGGTGGAATGGGTGGAGCGGCTGCCCCTGAGCCCGGAGGCCATCCTGGCGGTGATCTGCCTCTTCTACATCGTGGGGGGATGTTTCATCGATGCCATGGCTCTGGTGGTGCTCACCGTGCCCATTATCTACCCGGTGATACTGCGGCTGGGCTTCGATCCCATCTGGTTTGGGGTGATCATCGTTCTGGTGAGCCAGGTAGGGGTGGTGAGCCCTCCGGTGGGCGTCAACGTCTACGTGCTTAAGGGGATAGCCCCGGAGGTACCCCTGGAGACCATCTTCAAGGGGTCAATGCCCTTCCTCGGGGCGGTGATCCTGACCATCGTGGTGTTGATCCTCTTCCCGGACCTGGCAACCTTTCTGCCCAAATACGTGAAGTGGTGAGGAGGCGACCATGGCTGAGGGCATCTACTGGAACCCGCTGCTGGAGACTTTGCCGAGGGAACGGCTGCGGGAACTTCAGTTTAAGAAGTTCAAACGGATCCTCCAGTGGGCCTACGAGCACTCCCCCTTTTACCGCAGGCTCTACCAGGAGGCAGGGCTTGAACCGGGGGACATCAAGTCCTTTGAGGACATCGCCCGCGTCCCCAAGGTCGACAAAGGAATGCTCCGGGAGGTCCAGAGGCGACCACCCTTCCCCTACGGTGACATCCTGGCAGTACCCCTGGAGGAGGTGACCGAGTTCCGCCAGACCAGCGGCACCACTGGCACTCCGGTGTATCAGGCCGACACCTGGGAGGACTGGGAGTGGTGGTCGGAGTGCTGGGCCTATGTGCTCTACGCCCAAGGGTACAGGGAATCCGATCGTGTCTTCATCCCCTTTGGCTACAACATCTTCGTGGCCTTCTGGGCTGGGCATTACGCCGCCGAGAAGATCGGCTGCGAGGTGGTGCCCGGAGGGGTGTTGGACACCAAAGCACGGATCCTCAAGATGAAAGAACTCAAATGCACGGCCTTCATGGCCACCCCCACTTACACCTTGGGGATGGCTGAAACGGCGAAGCAAATGGGCATCGACCCCAAGGACCTCAGCATAAAGAGGATTACCTGTGCTGGCGAACCTGGGGCGAGCATACCCGCCACCAAAAGGCGAATGGAGGAGGCATGGGGATGTCCCGTCTACGATCACATAGGGGCCACGGAGATCGGCGCGTGGGGCTATGAGTGCACCTCCCAGGAAGGAGTCCACGTGAACGAGGCCTTCTTCTTAGTGGAAGTGGAGGATCTGATGACGGGGGAGGTCACGGAGGAGCCGGGACGGGAGGGGAAGATGATCGTGACGGCGCTCGACCGCCTGGCCAAGCCTTGCATACGCTTTGACTCCAAGGATGTCATTCGCTGGGCCGAAAGGGAGTGTTCCTGCGGCAGGACCTTCCGGCTGCTGGACGGCGGGGTACTGGGCAGGACCGATGACATCACCAAGGTAAAAGGGGTGCTCCTCGCCCCTACGGCCATCGAGGAGGTGGTGAGGGGAATACCGGAGCTGGGGGATGAATACGAAGTGGTGGTATCCAAGCGGGGAGACCTGGACGACATCCTCCTCAAGGTGGAGATCAAGCCCGGGTGTGAAGGGAAGGAAAAGGAGCTCCTCGAACGACTGCAACAGGAACTCCGTTTGAAGACCAACCTCGGTTACAGGATAGAGGTCCACCCCTACGGGAGTCTCCCTCGTTACCAGGTGAAGGCGAAGAGGTTTAAGGATCTACGAAGGAAAGGAGGTTGAGGATGGAGGACCGCCTGAAGGAGATAGCCGAGGGGATCCACAGCATCAAACGGCTCGCCGAAGGACTCCTGGAGAAGGGATCAGAGGTGCAGGCGGTCAAGCGGAACGTCAAAAGGGTCCTCGCCACGGTGAGGATATTAGAGCTAGAGGTCTGCGACGTCGTGGAGGTCCTCGGGGAATCGAAGAGGGGGAACGGTTAATGCTGTTCTTCGTCGAGCCCTCAAACCTCAAAGGGGAAGTCACCATCCCTGGGTCCAAGTCCAATACTACCCGGGCGGTGGTGATAGCCACCCTCGCCAAAGGGGAATCGGTTATCGAAAATCCCCTGCCCTCAGCCGACTGCCTCTCGACCGTCCAGGTCTATCAAGGCTTCGGGGCCGAAGTGCTGGAGATGGCCGAAGACCGATGGGTCATCAGGGGTGTTGGGGGGAGACTCAGGGTCCCTGATGACGTCCTCAACACGGGCAACTCCGGCACTACCACCTATATCGCCATAGGGACCGCTGCGCTGATAGATGGGTACACCGTGATCACCGGGGACCATCAGATCAGGCGCAGACCCGCCGGTCCCCTGCTCAAGGCTGTCCAGGACCTTGGCGGTTGGGCGATCTCCACTCGAGGGGATGGGAGCGCCCCTGTGGTGATCAGGGGGGTGATTCAGGGCGGAAGCACCCGGCTCCCGGGGATCAACTCCCAGTGGCTCACGCCCCTCCTCATAAATGCCCCTCTGGCCCCAAGGGATACCGAGATCGTGGTGGACGACCTTCAGGAGCGTCCCTACATCGACATGACCATGGGGTGGCTAACCCGCCGGGGAATCGAATTCCAGCACGAAGGCTATGAGCGTTTCGTCATAAAAGGGGGACAGGAGTATCGCGCCTTCAGGGAGAGGATACCCGCCGACTGGGAATCGGCCTGCTTCGTCATGGTGGCCGCGGCCATCACCGATTCGGAGGTGACCCTTTACGGCCTCGACACCCGTGACCATCAGGGGGACAAGGTCATCGTAGAGATCCTCAGGGCAGCGGGGGCGGAGGTGGAGGTGAGGGAACACGGAAAAGGAGGGATCAGGGTCAAGGGAGGACGCCCCCTCACCGGGATGGAGATCGACTGTCGGGACATCCCCGATGCCCCTCCTATCTTGGCAGTCTTGGGGACCCAGGCAGAGGGGGAGACCGTGCTTTACAATCTCGGGGCCTCCACCCTCAAGGAGACCAACAGGCCCAAGAGCATAGCCCAGGAGCTGAAGAAGATGGGGGCCGACATCCGCTACGAGGGCGACAGGCTCATCGTCCGTAGATCCCGGTTGCGGGGGGCGGTGATAGACGGACATACCGATCACCGGATCGTCATGGCCACGGCGGTTGCGGGTTTGGTCGCCGAAGGGGTCACGGTGGTCACCGACGCCCAGTACTGCAGGATATCCTTCCCCAACTTCTACGAGGTCTTCAGGTCCCTGGGAGCCCGTATCCTCCGAGTGCCAGACCCTGAGGACCTCCAAAAAACCGAGGAGGTGGGAAGATGAAGAAGATAGCCCTTTTGGCCGCAGTCCTCCTGCTGGGCACGGCCTTAGTGGCCCACGGGGGAGAGGTGAAAAGGTTCAGGATCGCCACCGCAGGTACTGCAGGTGCCCTCTACCCCATGGGAGTCCTGATGGCCGAAACCATCAACAAGCACCTGCCCCAATTTCGTGCTTCGGCCGAGTCATCGGCTGGTTCAGTGGCCAACCTCAGGAACCTACACGCGGGAAGGGTCGAGTGGGGGATCTCCCAAGGGGATATGGCCTGGTTCGCCTTCAGGGGCATGGGGCCCTTCAAGGGGAAGAGGATGCCGGAGCTCAGGGCCCTGTTTCAGACCCTGCCCGGATGGGTCCAGATCTTCGTGAGGGCGGACAGCGGCATCCACTCCATCCGCGATTTCAAGGGCAAAAAGATCAGCGTTGGGCGTGCGGGAAGCGGTGGGGAGGTGGACTCAAGGCTCATCCTTAAGTTCTACGGCCTCACCTACAAGGACATCAAACCCCAGTTCCTCTCGGAGAAGGAAGGGGTGGAGGCCTTAAAGAGTAGGACCATCGATGGCCTGATCGCCACCCATCCCCTGCGTTCAGCGGCCTTCCTCGATCTGACCAACTCCATCAAGGTGAGGATGCTCGAACTGGCCGACGACGCCTTTTACAAGCGGTATCCCTTCTTTGAGAAGGGGGTGATCCCTCCGGGGACCTACAAGCACATCGACTACCCAGTGACCTCCGCCAAGATATGGGTGGTCATGTTGACCACCACCAGGGCCCCCTTCACCGCTGAGGACATCTATCAGCTCCTCAAGACCATCTTCGATCATCGCGATGAGTGGAAGGACGCCCATGCTGCGGTCAGAAAGTACGTCAAGCTCTCCAACGCCCTTCGCGGATTGGCCATACCGCTGCACCCCGGAGCGGTGAAGTTCTATCGGGAGAAGGGTTTTGAAATCCCCGCCCACCTCATCCCTCCGGAGATGAAGTAAGGGGATGCGTATGGTGAGGACAGCCCTGGGGCTCCTGGCTGCAGGGCTGTCCCTCTTTCACCTCTGGACCGCCTGGCGAGGGGTGCTATCTGCCCTCGAGCAGCGGGGCTTGCACCTGTTCGTGCTATTGGCCTTGGCCTTCCTGGTTTACAACCCCTCGGGTAAACGCAGGGATGAACACGAGGGGATACCACTGTACGACCTCCTCCTCTGGGGAGGGATCCTCGCGGCAGGGACCTATTTCTTCCTGAGTGTAAAGCCGGAGGCGGTCCTCGAAAGAGGGGTATGGGGGGCGACACCCTTCGAGGTCTGGTTCGGCGTGGGGGTGGTGCTGCTGGTGCTCGAGGCCACCCGAAGGACCGTAGGCTGGCCCTTAGTGATCGTGGCCCTGCTCTTTCTGGGATATGCCCTCCTCGGGCCCTATCTCCCGGGTGCCCTCAACCACAAGGGCTTCACGGTGGAGGACCTCTCCAACGCCCTCTTTTGGTCCACCGAAGGCCTCTTCACCATCCCGATAAGGGCCTGTGCCACCTTCGTCATCATCTTCATCCTCTTCGGGACCTTTCTGGAGCTCTTCGGTGGGGGCAGGTTCTTCATAGACCTGGCCTACTCCCTTACCGGCAGGGTCAGAGGAGGACCGGCCCTTACGGCAGTGGTGGCAAGCGGCTTCATGGGGATGATCTCGGGATCCGCCATCAGCAACGTGGTGACCACGGGCGCCTTCACCATACCCCTCATGAGGCGGGTGGGCTACAGGCCGCTGTTCGCGGGGGCGGTGGAAGCGGTGGCTTCCACGGGAGGGCAGTTCACCCCGCCGGTGATGGGGGTGGCGGCCTTCGTCATGGCGGACATGACGGATATACCTTATTGGAAGATAGCCTTGAGCGCCTTCATCCCGGCGCTGCTCTTCTACATATCTGTGGGCACCATGGTCTACCTCGAGGCGGCCCGCTCGGGCTTGAAGGGGATGGCCAAGGAGGAGTTGCCGAGCTTCTGGAGGGTGTTGATGCGCGGGGCGCCCTTCCTCGCCGTGATCTTCATCCTGGTGTACTTCCTGCTGGTCAAGCGCTATGAGGTGACCAAAGTGGGGTTATACACGGTTTTGGCCACCATCGCCATAGGTTCGCTGAACGTCCTCGTCACCGAGAGGCGCCTGCCGTGGAGGGAAGTGCTCGAAGGACTGAGAAAGGGGGCCGTGACCATGATCCCGGTGTCCGTGGCCTCGGCCACCGCGGGGTTGATCATCGGGGTAGTCTCCCTCACGGGCCTCGGTGTCATGGCCTCCAAGGTGATCATAGGCCTGGCCGGAGGCAAATTGATCCCGACGTTGGTGCTGTCCATGATCGCCTGCATCATCCTGGGGATGGGAGTCCCCACCACTCCTGCCTACATCATCACCGCCATCCTCACCGCCCCGGTGATAACCAAGATCGGCGTGCCGCTGCTTGCGGCCCATCTGTTCGTCCTCTACTTCTCGGTGCTCTCCTTCATCACGCCGCCGGTGGCCTTGAGCGCCTATGCAGCCAGCGCCCTTTCAGGGGCCAACGCCATGAAGACGGGCTTCGAGGCATGGAGGCTGGGGTTGGCTGGGTTCATAGTGCCCTTCATGTACATCTTCTCACCGGCCCTGC
Source organism: uncultured Thermodesulfobacteriota bacterium (assembly GCA_964525275.1). GTDB lineage: Bacteria > Desulfobacterota > B13-G15 > B13-G15 > B13-G15 > CAZGDM01. Next base: position 8,464 of record CAZGDM010000019.1, read on the forward strand.
TCCTTAAGGCTCCCCCTGGGGTGGTGGTCCTCAAAACCCTCACGGCCCTCCTCGTCGTCGTATCCCTCGCCATCGCGCTGAAGGGGTGGTTCATGGGCCCTCTACCCGTAGTCATGAGGGCCGCCATCCTGTTGAGCTTGGTGCCCCTCATCAAGCTGGGCGGGGCAAGGGCCTTAGCGGGCGGTGCAGTGATAATGGGTATATTGGCCTTGGAGGCCATAAGGGGTTACAGACGATGGGGTGGCAAGACGACTTAAAACGGTTGCGCGAGAGGATCGACACCGTTGACGAGGGGATCCTCCGACTGTTGGCAGAGCGAATGGCCCTGAGCAGGAGGATTGGCGAGCTCAAGGCCAGGGAAGGGCTTGGGGTGAACGACCCAAAAAGGGAACAAGAGATCCTCAATGACAGGAAGGAGTGGGCTCGACAATATGGCCTGGACGAATCCTTCGTAGTCGAGCTCTTTCGACTGGTGATCTCTGAAAGCCGCAGAATCCAAGAGCGCTGACCTTCATGAGGCAGCGGCTACCTCTGCCTCCCAGCCCTCCCGTGACACCGCGGATTCGAACCGTTTGAGCTCCTCCTCCAACTCCCTGAGGACCTGCTCCACCCCCTCGAGGCGTCCTTCCTTGCCCATCTTCTCTATCCTCAGGGCGAGCTCGTACGCCCTTCGAAGGCCCAGATTGCCCGAGGACCCCTTGAGGCTGTGGGCATTTTCGTAGAGGGTTTTGGCATCGCCTCGCTCCAAGGCCTCCCGAATTCGGGCGAGCTTCTGGGGGTAATCGGATCGGTAGATCTCTATCAGCTCCTTGAGGAACTCCACATCCCCTCCTGCCATCTCGAGGGCCTTAGCCATGTCAAAGGTCGGCCCTTCGGGACTCGGCTCCTGGGGGCTCGAGGATTCCTGCTGTTGCGGGGGCTCCGCATGGGCGAGGTGGGGTAGCAGTTCCTCTATGGTCTTGAAGAGCTCCTGGACCTTGATGGGCTTGGTCAGATAGGCATCCATCCCCGCCTCAAGGCACCTTTTGCGGTCCTCCTCGAAGGCATGGGCGGTGAGGGCGACGATGGGAACGTGTTTCCCTGTGTCCTCCTCCCACTTCCTTATAGCCCTTGTAGCCTCCAAACCATCCATTTCGGGCATCTGGATGTCCATGAGGATGAGGTCGAAGTCCCCCTCCTTGGCCAGTTCCACCGCCTGGCGGCCATCCTCCGCCACCGTAACCTTCCAGCCCTGTCTCCCCAGGAGCTTAAGGGCCAGCTTCTGGTTGACGGGGTTGTCCTCGGCCAAAAGGACCTTTATGGGTTTCCCCTTGAGGGCCGAGGCCGTTTCCTTCCTTTCGGCCCTGGCCTCTCCCGCCAAGGCCCTGATGATGGCGTCGTAGAGCTTCGACCTCCTCACCGGTTTGAGCAACACCTCCCCTATGCCGAGACGGCGAGCCCTCTCCCCATCCCCAAGGGATTCGCTCGAACTCAGCACTATGATAGGCACTCGCTCGTAACCCTCCACTGCCCTTATGGCCTTGGCCACTTCAAAGCCGTCCTCATCCCCCAGTTTCCGGTCCAGCAGCACCAGTCTTACCGGACGCCCGGCCTCCTTGGCCTCCTCCAGGGCCCTCAAAGCGGAGGGACCGTCGGTGGCTTCCACTGGGATGATGCCCCAGCTCATCAGCGTCTCCCTGAGGATGAGCCGGTTGATGGGGTTGTCATCCACCACCATGGCCCTCAATCCCTTGATCTCCTTGGGGACGACTTCCTCCCCTTTGCCCTCGACCACCGGAGCACGGATGGTGAAGTAAAAGGTGGATCCCTTGCCGGGTTCGCTCTCCACCCAGATCCTGCCGCCCATCTTCTCCACCAACTGTTTGGATATGGCCAGCCCCAACCCCGTGCCGCCGTATTTACGGGTGGTGGAGGCATCTGCCTGGGTGAAACTCTCGAAGATCTTGGACTGTTTATCCTTGGGAATGCCTATGCCGGTATCGGAAACGCTGAACTCAAGGACTGCCTTCTCCCCCTCTCTTTCGACCTCCCTCACCCTGACGATGATATACCCCTCCTCGGTGAACTTGATGGCGTTCCCTATCAGGTTGACCAATATCTGCCTCAGCCGCGTGGGATCGCCGACTATCCGCTGGGGCACCCCTCTTTCTATGTGACAGAGGAGCTCCAAGCCCTTTTTGTGGGCGCGGTTGGCCAGGGTCACCGTGGTGGTTTCCACTACCTCCCTCAAGTCGAATTCCTTGGCCTCGAGCTCCAATCTGCCCGCCTCGATCTTGGAGAAGTCGAGGATGTCGTTGATGACTTCAAGGAGGTTCTCCGCCGACAGCTTCAGCATCTCCAGGTATTCCCGCTGTTCGGCGGAAAGCTGGGTCTCCGAAAGCAGCTCCGCCATCCCCAGCACGGCGTTCATGGGCGTGCGGATCTCGTGGCTCATGGTGGCCAGGAATTCGCTCTTGGCACGGCTGGCCGCCTCAGCCTCCTGGCGAGCCCTCACGAGGTCGGTGACATCTATCACGTTGAGGATCACACCGTTATAGGAATCGCCGAAGTATATGGGCTGAAGCCTCAGGGTCACCCACATCCCGAGCATCTCCCGCTCCCAGCTCCTCACCTCCGACTTCCCGGAGCGGAAGCCATCGAGGATACCCTTTATCCGCCGATTCGCCTCCTCGCCGTGGAACTCCCACAGCTCCCTGCCGATCACCCCCTCCCTCTTCATGCCCACATGTCTGAGAAACCAGGAGTTCACCTCCACCACTCGGTCATCCCGGTCGACGACCACCACCCCCTCCTCCATCCCCTCGATCATGGCCCGGAGCTTCGAGGCCTCGAGCTCCGCCCTCAGACTCTCCTGTTGCGTCCTCTGAATGGCCTCCTCGAGCTGAGCGATGGTCGACTCGATGGCCTCGGCCATCTGGTTAAAGGCCTCCTCGATGGTGGCGATCTCCCTTATCCCCGAAGGCCGTTCGACCCTCAAGGAGTAATCGCCCTTGGCCATCCGCTGGGCCATTTGGGCGAGGCGCTCAAGGGGGGCGGACAGCGATTGACTGACCCACCCCGCCCCTACAGCCGAAAGCAAAAAGAGCACCCCTGCCACCGATAGGGCGGCGGCCAGGCTGAAGCGCTTCATCTTTTCGATGGTCGTCATTTCGGGAAAGGCATCGAGCACAAAGGCCTCCTCCCCCACCTTGAAGGGGACCCCAGATCTCCCCCTTGCCGCCCTCTGGGCGATCTCCGGGTGGTGCTCGCAGCCGATGATCCCCTTCCCCCCTTGAGACAGCACGAGGTGGCTTCCGGTGAGCTCGTGGACCTCTTCCACCCACGACTGATCAAGGCCCACCACCAGATCCAACACCCCTGGGATCCTCCAACCCCCCATCTCAGGGAGGGGGTAAAGCATGTGCAACTCTATTCTACCTGGCCGAGCAAAGACCCTGGAGGACCGCATGGTCACCTTCGTCCCCCTGAGTCCCCGCAGATCGGCGTTCCCCACCACCATAAGGGGAATCCCCTCCCGGTCCAGGATGGCCACGGCCTCGACCTCTGCGGGCAGCAAGCCCTTGAGCCTCTCCCTGCAGGGGGCACCGTCGCCTGAAAGCATCAAGTACTGGACCGCCTCCAGGAACTCCTCGTCCTGCTGCAGGAAATGGGCTACCCGTTGGGCGCTCTCCACCTTCCTCTCCAGGAGCACCTCCGCCACCCGTTTGGCCCTCTCCCTCTCCTCCGCCACCCTCCTGCCGACGAGGACCCGGGCGATGAACCACTGGGAGATCAAAACCCCCCCGAGGATGCCGCAGACAAGCACCACTGATCCGAAGATGAACCGTCGCCTGAAGCTACCCATCCCATCCCCTCAGAAAGAGTCGTTCACGTCGATCCGGCCCTGAGGGTACTACGGTTCCCTCCACCCTCTGGGACGCCTTTTCCATGACCTCCATGGCCAACTCCCACTGAAAGAGCCCGTCCACCAAGGATTCAGGTTCAGTTCCCCTCGGCAATTGCCCCCTTATGGCCATCTCCTCGGCCAGGACCATCCCCGCACTCCTGAAGGGAAAGGGGTAAAAGTCGCTCCTGCCCGGACGAAAGGCCTCGAAGAGGACCGTCAAGGGGATCTCCCTGTAAGGGGCCACTTCATCGTGGATCCTGGCGATGGCCTCCTTGCGCCTCACCGGGTTCTGGAGTTCGAGCCCGGCTATGGTGGTGGCCAAGGTCACCGCCTCCACGAGTTCACGATCCCGCCGCAAGCGCTCCGCCGTGGTCACGAGGCCACAGCAGGGGTGGTCGCGCCAGAAGATCCTGGTGGTGAACAGCGTCCTCAGGGCCCCCTGGCTCTCCAAAAAGCTCGGCAGGGGTTCGGGGTTTATCACTGCGTCGATCTCCCCCCTCTTCAAGGCCTCGGGCATCTTGGACATGGGCACCACTACCACCTCCACGTCCTCGCCCATCTTGAGACCCGCCTTCCTCAAGGCCATCCCCAGGATCAGCGAATGGACCATCCAGGGGCTGTGAACCCCGATCCGCCTCCCCTTGAGATCCCCGAGCCTCTCCATCTCGCAGCAGGAGCTCACCGCCAGTACTCCGCCGTTGATCCCTAAGAACTGGGTCAAGGCCAGGGGCAGGGTCCGGAAGGGACGGCTCCCGGCGTGGACCGCCAAGGCCAGGCTCGTGATGAGCTGGGCGAAGTGGATCCTCCCTCTGCGAAGCTCCTCGACCAACGCGGGCATCCCCTCACAGAAGACCACCTCCACCCTGAGCCCCTGTTCCCTATAAAGGCCTTGAGAACGGGCCCAGAGCACGGGCATAGCGCAGTGGGAGGGGACACACACCCCGATCCTCACTTTGCGCCCCTCTGCCCATACAGAGGCCCCCATGAGGGCCGTCCCCACCGCAGCCCCCAGGGAAGCCTTGAGGAACTCCCTCCGGGTCAATTTCGCCATTTCGGCAAGTTCTCTGTGCAAAAAACATTCCTGTGAAGGCCATCGACGGCACAACGAAAAAGGGCCATCTTTGAGGAGGAAGTTTCCGCGATGGAGGAAGTTTTGTCCTTTAGGACTACAACCCGAGGATGGCCACTTCGAAGATCTTCATCGTAGGGCCGGGGAAGATCCCCAGGTAGAGGATGAAGATTATCAAGAGGTAGCACAGCACCCGCTCCCCAAGGGTGATGGGGACTTCACCCCTGCCCTCGGGATCGCGGCAGTAGCAATATCTTACCAAGTTGAGGTAGTAGAAGAGGGACACGGCGGTGTTGACCGTGGCGATCACTACGAGGGGAAGGTGTCCGGCCCGAAAGGCCGCCGTGAAAACCACCAACTTTCCCATAAACCCCCCGGTGGGGGGGATGCCCGCCAGGGAAAAGGCCGAAACCGCCAGGGTCAAGGCCAAAAGAGGGGCCCGTCTCCACAGGCCCTTCAAGTCCTCCACGCCGACGTTACGCCCCTCCTTTGAAAGGATCACCACCACCAGGAAGAGGCCGAGGTTCATCAGGAGATAGACCGCCATGTAGAAGATGGCAGGGGCGGGGCCGCTCTGCTTTACCGCCACAACCCCGAGCATCACATAGCCGGCGTGGGCGATCCCTGAGTAGGCCAGAAGCCTCTTCAGATCCCGCTGGACCAGTCCCACCACGTTGCCCAAGGTCATGGAGAGGGCTGCAAGGGCCACCAGCACCCACAGGAAGGCCTGGGCATCGGCAGGGGCCAGGTGGACGAGCCTCAACAGCAGCGCCACCGCCCCGAGCTTGGGCACGGTGGCGATGTAGGCCGTGGTCAGATGGGATGCCCCTTCATAGACGTCGGGGGCCCAAAAGTGGAAGGGGAAAAGCGACAGCTTGAATATAAATCCCACCAGCGTGAGGACCAGGGCCATCACGCCCATGGGCTCGGCCATGACCTCCCTCAACCCCACAAGGATCGTCCCGAGGTGGGTGGACCCCGTCAGGGCGTAGAGATAGCCCATCCCGTAGAGCATCACCCCTGAGGCCACCGCCCCGAAGAAGATGTACTTGGCCGCTGCCTCGAGCCCCACCATCCTCCTCCTCAAGGGGACGACCGCATAGACCGCGTAGGAGGAGAGCTCCAGAGCGATGAAGACCGAGATCAGGTCCCTGGCGCTGACGAGGATCATCAGCCCAAGGGTTCCCAAGGTGAGGAACATGTAGAACTCCGGAAGATACCCCTCATGGACCTCTTCCTCCGACCTCCTCCCCATGGCGAAGACGAGGAAGAGGCCGCAGGCCAAAAGCACCTTGAACAACTGGCTGAAGAGGTCCACACGGTAACTCCCTCTGAAGAACTCCCCCTCCTGGAGAACGGAGGCCCCCGCGATCACCATCCCGGAGAAGGAGAGGGCTTGGGCTAAGGGGATGATCCAGCCCCTCCTGCCACCCCGGAGGGATAGGATGAAGTAGACGAGGAAGGAACAAAAGGTGAAGAGTTCAGGAAGAAGCCTCCCCATTGCTACCTCCTACGGGTGGACCTTCAGGGCCTCGAGCAACGCCCGAAGGGTCGGCTCCATGACCGCGGTGAGCCCCTTGGGGGCAAGTCCCACCCAGATCACCGCCACCGCCAAGGGCAGCAGATACAGGACCTCCCGTGGGCAGAGGTCCCTAAGGGGACGCTGCTGCCCCCCCTCTCGCCATGTGATCCTCTTCAGGAGCCTCAGCATGTAGGCCGCGGCCAACACTGCCCCGGGGACGACCAGCAGGCCTACGGTCCTCTTCATCTCAAAGGCCCCGAGCAACACGAACAGCTCGCCCACGAAGTTATTGGTGCCGGGGAAGGCGAAGGAGCTGAAGCAGAAAAGCCCCAGGAAGGCCACGTACAAGGGCATCACCTTTCCCAAGCCGGAGTTGTCCTCGATCAGGCGCGAATGGGTCCTCTCGTAGATAATGCCCACCATGAGGAAGAGGGCCCCGGTGGTCACCCCGTGATTCAACATCTGAAAGAGCGCCCCCTTAAACCCCCACAGGGTGAAGGAGAAGATCCCCAGGGTAACGAACCCCATGTGGGCCACGCTGGAGTAAGCGATGAGTCGCTTCATGTCCTCCTGTCCCAGGCAGACGAATCCGGCGTAGATGATGGCCACAAGGGAAAGGAAGATCATCACGGGGGCGAAGTGGATGCTCGCCCGAGGGGTTATACCCAACGAGAACCGCATGAAACCATATGTCCCCATCTTCAGCAGGACGCTGGCCAGGAACACACTCCCTGCAGTAGGGGCTTCCACATGGGCAGCGGGCAACCACGTATGGAAGGGAAACATGGGGACCTTGATGGCGAAGGCGATGGCAAAGGCCAAAAATACCCAGTATTGGAAGCCGAAACTGTAATCCCGGAAGAGGGCCTCGGGAATGGAGAAGGTGCCGTTATGGAGATACAGGGCAATTATGGCGACCAACAGAAAGACGCTTCCCACCAAGGTGTAGATGAAGAACTTGATGGATGCGTAGTCCTTCCGTGGACCACCCCAAACGGCGATCAGCAGATACATCGGGATCAGCATGGCCTCCCAGAAGATGTAAAAGAGGACGAAGTCGAGCGACGCAAAGACCCCCACCATGGCGGTCTCCATAAGCAACAAACAGAACATGAACTCCTTCACCCGCTGCTCTATGGCCTTCCACGAACAGAGGACGCAAAGGGGGCTGAGGAAGACCGTCAGCATCACCAGGGGCATGCTGATCCCATCCACCCCAAGGGCATAACGGGCCTTCAGGAAGGGAAACCAAGTCCTGGTCTCCACGAACTGGAATCCCAGGACCTTGGGGTCGAAGGTGAAGAGCAGGGGCAGGGCCAGGAAGAAGTTCAACAGCGTCGCAGTCAAGGCCACTGCCTTGATCCATTCCTCGCGTTCGAGCAAGATCAGCAGCAACGCCCCCGCCAAGGGCAGAAAGGTCACCGTCGACAGGATCGGATAGGGAAGGCTGTTCGGGACCAACTGCAGCTCCATCTCCTACTCCAAAACCGCCAAGGCCAGGACCATTAAGGCCATGGCCACGCTCAGGGCGATGTAGAGCTGAAGGCTCCCCAACTGGAGCCTCCGCACATATCCCCCGATCCCCCTGAGGCCGTAAGCCGTGCCGTCCACCACCCCGTCGATTCCCACCTGATCGAAGGACGACGAGGCCCATGCACCCCCAAAAAGGGCCTTCAGACCCATCACCTTCCAGAGCTCCCCCCACAGGGCGTCGATCACAGCGATCACCTTCTGATCGAACCACATGAAGTATTTGGCCCCCATCCGGTAGGAGACGTCCATGTCGAGGTTCATCTTCGGCTCCGGCTCGAGTTTCTTCACCAACAGGAAGAAGACAAGCCCTGTAAAGGAGAGCAACTCGAGGGTCTCCACCACGTGGTGGGCCGCATAGGGATGGTAATGCACCTCAAAGGGAAGGAGCTGATACAGCAGCTTGGGATGGACCCCGATGAGGAAGCAGGCCAGAGAGGCCAAAAACATGGCCAGGAGCATGTTCCAGGGTGGCTCCTTCGCCACCCTCCCCGACTCCTTTCCGAAGAAGGCGAAATAGGTGACCTTCAGACCTACCGAGAGGAAGGTCCCGATGGCCGCAAGCTCCATCAGGGCCATGAGCACGGGCCTGCCCGCTTCGTGGGCTCCAGTGACGGTCATGGTCTTAGAGACGAAGCCGCTGAAGAGCGGAAACCCACTGATGGATACAGCCCCCACAATGTAAAAGAGCATGGTCCAGGGCATGAAGCGCCATAGCCCTCCGAGCTCGGAGAGCTTGGAAGTGCCCACCACGTAGAGCACCGCCCCTGCCCCCATGAAGAGGAGCCCCTTGTAGATGATGTGGGCGAAGGCATGGGCACAGGCGCCGTTAAGCGTCATGGCCGTACCGATGCCGACCCCCGCCACCATGTACCCCACCTGGCTGATGATGTGATAGGCCAGCACCCGGCGCATGTCGTTCTCGATCACAGCATAGAAGACCCCGTATACCGTCATCAGGGTGCCCAAGACCGCCAGGACCTCATAGCCCGCAAAACCCCTGGCCAGCACGTACACCGCGGTCTTGGTGGTGTAGGCGGACATGAACACCGCCCCCTCCACCGTGGCCTCGGGATAGGCATCGGGAAGCCACGCGTGAAGGGGGATCACCGCCGCGTTCAGGGCGAAGCCCCCGAGGATCAGGTACTCTGCAAGGCCCGCAGTCCCTTCAGGGATCGGGCCAAAGGCCAGGGAGCCGGTGGCCCAGTAGCGCATCATCGTCCCCATGAAGAGGCTCAAGCCCCCGAAGACATGCACCAACAAATATCTGAAACCGGCCCTGATGGATTGGGGGACCCTCCTGTACCAGACCAAAAACACCGAGGAGACCGCCATAAGTTCCCAAAAGAGGAAAAGCGAGAGGTAGTCCCCGGCGAAGACCGCCCCCAAGGAGCTGCCCACATAACAGTAAGCGGCCATGTGGTGGCCGTCCTCAGGTCGGTGGAGGCCATAAAGCACCCCGAGCAGGGCCATGATGGTGAAGACCCAGGCGAAGCAGAGGCTGAGCTTGTCCACCCTCCCGAGGACGATCTCGATCCCCAACCAGTGGGTCCTCCAGTAGACCCCCTCTTTCAGCCCCGCCACCACCAGGATGGAGGCCAGCGGTATCGCCAGCAGATAGACCTTCTTCAAACGCCTCCCGAGAAGCGGTATGAGGAGACAGCCGAACAGGTAGAGGAACCCCGGGTGGATGAACACCTCACCAGCCTCCATAGTAGTCCTCCCTCTTGGCGAGAAAGAGGTGCGCTGCCCCCTTCGAGGCCTTTATCAACAAGAAACACCCCCCGATGCCGAAGGCAGCCCAGAAGCCGAAGACCTCGTCAAACCAGTAGCGAGGGTGGTGCCTCGGCAGCAGAAAGTCCAATACCACCAGCAAAAGCAGATAGGCTATAAGCCCATCCCTCAGTTTTCGCACCCTTTTGCTGAGCCACGCCACCAGGGCCCTCACGGCAAGACCCTCCTGATCAACTCCACGAACAACCCGGGCCAGAGCCCGATGAGAACCGATATCACGGCCGCAGCGCACAACGGCACCACCATCGTGGCAGGGGCCTCCCGGAGGCGGAAGCGGCGCTCGGAGCCCTCGAAGAAGGCCCGAAAGGTGATGGGGGCGAAGTAGGCGGCGTTCAGCAGCGAACTCACCATCAGCACCACCACAAGCCCCAACTCCCTCACGTCCAGAGCCCCCTGGACCAGATACCACTTGGTGACGAAGCCCGCCACCGGCGGTATCCCTATCATGCTCAACGTGGCCACAGCGAAGGCCCCCATGGTGAAGGGCATCTGATAGCCGATCCCGCCCAGCTCACTGATCTTCTTCCTGTGGTGGGCCACGTAGATGGCCCCTGCACAGAAGAAAAGGGTGATCTTGCTGAAGGCGTGATTCACTATGTGGATGATCCCTCCAGTGATCCCCATGGGGTCGAGCAGCGCCACTCCCAGTACGATGTATGAAAGCTGGCTCACCGTGGAGTAGGCAAGCCGCGCCTTGAGATCATCCTTGGTGAGGGCGATCACCGAGGCCATGATGATGGTGAAGGAGACGAAGTAGGCGGTCCATATCCCCAGGCCGAGGTCGTTCAAGAGCCTGACCCCGAAGACCGACAGCATCACCCGGGCTATGGAGAAGACCCCGGCCTTGACCACCGCCACGGCGTGAAGCAGGGCGCTCACCGGTGTGGGGGCCACCATGGCCGAGGGGAGCCAGTTGTGAAGCGGCATGATGGCCGCCTTGGCGAAGCCCAAGATGAACAGCACGTAGACGAAGGTGATCCAAGCCCTGCCCACCTCGGGGGGAAAGATCCCGGTCTGAATGGTGGAGGAGAACTCCAAGGTGCCACAGAGCACATAGGTCAGGGCCATGGCCGGAAGGAGCAATCCCTTGGAGGTCCCCATGAGGTAGAAGAGGTACTTCTTCCCCCCTTCGTAGGCCTCCTCGTCCTGATGGTGGGCCACCAAGGGATAGGTGACCACGGTGATGATCTCGTAAAAGAGGTAAAGGCTGAAGAGGTTGCCGGAGTAGGCCACCCCTTGGGCCCCGAGGATGGCCGCGGTAAAGCAGGCGTAGTAGCGTGTCTGGGCGTGCTCGCCGAGGGAGCGCATATAGCCGATGTTGTAGAAGGAAGCAAAGATCCAGAGGAAAGAGGAGACGATCCCGAAGATGAGGCTGAGGCCGTCCACGCGAAAGCTCACCGAGATCCCCGGGGCTATCTCCGACAGGGTGTACCTGAGGACCTTACCCCCCAGCACGGGTGGGACCATCAGGAGAACGGTTCCAAAGGTGAGGATGGACCCCGCGATGGACCAGAACTCGCGCACGTTGGGACGGGGCCTGGAGAGGATCACCAGGAAGACCGTCACCAGGGTGACGACCACGGGGATGAGGGGCTTGGCGCTCCAGACCTCCATCAACCCTTCAGCTCCTTCAGTCCTTCGGGCTCGATCCCTTTAGATCGTCTGAAGAGCAAGAGCACTATCCCGAGGGCTATGGCCACCTCGGAGGCGGCCACGCCCATGATGAAAAGGGTGAAGACCTCCCCTGTGGGCACGGTGGGGTGGAAGAAGCGGTCAGCCAGGACCAAGTTGAGCCCAGCCCCATTCATGATCAGCTCCACCGAGATCAGCATCCCGAGAAGGGTCCTTCGGTAGATAAGGCCCACAAGCCCCGAGCCCAACAGAAACAGGGCCAGGAACTGAAAGACCTCGGGCCTGTCCCAGAGATGGGTCATCCTCCCCCTCCCTCCCTCCTCCGGGAGAGCACCCCCAGCATGATCGCTGCGATGATGCTCGCCACGATCAGGAGCGACACCAGCTCAAAGGCCAGGGGGAAGCGATCCATGATGGCCCTGCCCACCTCCTCAGGGGTTGAAGCCTTTGGTGGCATCACCTCCCAGTGGTGATGGCCAAGGACCCTGAAGAGGACCACCAACGCCAGCCCCCCTACCGCCACGGCCACCGCCCCTTTGACGAATGGGCCCCGTTCCTTCGGACGCTTCCAGAAGGGGCCTGCCAGCATCACGGCGAAGATCAACAGCACCCCCACCGCCCCCATGTAAATGAGGACCTGCATCATCGCCAGAAAGGGCGCCCCCAGGTAGATGTAAAGTCCACCTACCCCTCCCATGGCGAGCAGCAGAAAGAACACGGCGTAGATGAGGGAATTGGAGAGCACCGCCCCTAGGGCCCCGAGGACCACCATGGCGGAGATGCACAGAAAGACCAGCTCCCCCAGGTTCATACCGGCTTCTGCCTCCTTTCGAACTCCTCGAGGAGGTCGAAGTAGAAATCCTCTTTCTTAAAGGAGGCGAGGTTGTAATCCTGACTGAAACCTATGGCCCCGGTGGGGCAGACCTCCACACAGAGCCCGCAGTGGCTACAGCGGGTGAAGTCCAGTAGAAACCGCGTCAGGGTCTTGTGCTTCTGCCCCTCCCGCTTTTCCCCCTCGACGACGATACAGTCCGTGGGGCAACTCCTCGCACAAAGGCCGCAGACCCTGCATTTGAGCCGTCCCTCCTCGTCTGGGACCAGCTTGATGTGGCCCCTGAACCTCGGGCTCAGCTCCAAGGTCTGCCTGGGATACTGACAGGTCACCGATGGGCCGAAGAAGGCCCTGATGGTCACCTTCATCCCCTTAAGCAGGGACAGAGCCCCTCCTGCCACCTCTCTCACGTTCATAACTTCAGCAACCCTCCCGTAACCAACAGGTTCGCCATGGCCAGGGGGATCAGTAACTTCCACGAGAAGTTCAGCAACTGATCGAACCTCACCCGCGGAAAGGTCCAGCGAAACCACATTATTATGAAGATGAGGAAGTAAGTCTTGAGGAAGAACCAGACCACCCCGGGCAACACCGGCCCCTTATATCCCCCCAGGAAAAAGACGGTGGCAAGGGCCGAGACGATGAACATGTTGGTGTACTCGGCCAAAAAGAACAGCGAAAAACGCATCCCGCTGTACTCGGTGTGATAACCTGCCACCAGCTCGCTCTCGGCCTCGGGCAGATCGAAGGGGGTGCGGTTGGTCTCCGCCACCGCCGAGATGAAGTAGATCAGGAACGCCACCGGCTGCACCGCCACAAACCACAGTCTGCTCTGGGCCTCCACGATCCCTTTGAGGGAAAGGGTCCCCGACATCATCACCACAGGGATGATCGCCAGCAGCATGGGGATCTCATAGGCTATCCCCTGGGAGATGCTCCTCACCCCTCCGATCAAGGAGTACTTGTTTACCGACCCCCATCCGGCCATGAAGATGGCCAAGACCGTGAGGGAGCTGAAGGCCAATATCAAGACCACCCCCACGTTGATATCCCTCACCTGAAGCCTCGCGTCAAAGGGGATCACCACCATGGCCACGAGACACGGGACGAAAATCACCAGGGGGGCCAGAAGATATAGGGGTCTGTCCACCAGCCTGGGCGTGATGATCTCTTTGGCCAGGAGCTTCGCTGAGTCGGCGATCGACTGCAGTAATCCGTAGGGCCCCACTTCCTTGGGGCCGATCCTGATCTGCATGTGCCCCGCGACCTTCCTCTCGGCCCAGACCAGAAAGAGGGCGTTTCCGAAGACGACCGCCATCACCCCCACCATCCCCAAGAACAGCCTTACCACGTCCCACCCCCAGGCCGACCAGACCGCCTTCAGCGTCCGCCCCACCACCAGGTACAGAAAGGCCACGACCACAGCCAGGATCATGGCCAACCCGACCATAGCCAGGGCCAACCGCAGCGGATCGCCGCCGAAGTCCTCCTTGTAGCGACGTTTGAGCCACTCGATCATCGATCCATCTCCGGGATCACCAAGTCGAGGCTCCCCAGGGTCGCCACCGCATCGGCTATCAACTGCCCCTTGACCACCTCGGTGAAGGCAGCCAGATTGCCAAAACAGGGGCTCCGCCACTTGAGCCTGTAGGGTTTGTCCGTGCCGTCGGAGACGATGTAGATGCCCACCTGCCCTCTGGGGCTCTCGGTGGCGAAGTAGACCTCCCCAGGGACGGGCTTCTTGGGCGTCTTCTGGAGCCTGAAGGGCCCCTCGGGAACCCGTTCTATGGCCTGTTCCAAGACCATGAGGCTCCGCTTGATCTCCTCGAGCCTCACGAGGTACCGAGCGTAAGAATCCCCCTCTTGCCTCACCACCACCTCGGGGGGGAAATCGCTGTAGGCGGCATAGGGCTCAGACCTGCGGACGTCGTAGGCCACACCGGATCCCCTCAACGTGGGCCCCGTCGCCCCGTACCGCCTGGCCACCTCCCGGGGGATGACCCCCACGTCCTTGGTCCTCTTCACGAAGATGATGTTACCGGTGACCAGATCGTCGTAGATCTGAAAGCGCTTCTTCATTCGCTCTATGAACCTCGCCACCCCCTCCAGAAAGCCATCGTTCAAGTCCTCGTAGAGCCCCCCGATCCTGAAAAAGGAGAAGGTGAGCCGCGCCCCTGTCAGTCCCTCCATAAGGTCGAGGATCTGCTCCCTGTCGTCGAAGGCGAAAAAATAAGGGGTCGTGGCGCCGAGATCCAGCAAAAAGGTCCCGAGCCATAACAAGTGGCTCGCTATCCTGTTCAGCTCCAGGGTAATGGTCCTTATCACCTGGGCCCTCTCCGGCACCTCGAGTCCACAGAGCCGTTCCATGGCCCCGACAAAACACTGGCTGAAGGCCAAAGGGCCGACGTAATCGAGCCGCGCCGTGTTAGGGTAATACTGGGCATAGGTCCTGACCTCGGCCATCTTCTCCTGCATGCGATGCATGTAACCGAGGACAGGCTCAGCCCTCTCTATGTACTCCCCCCTCATCTTGAGGATCAGCCGCAGGACACCGTGGGTCGAGGGGTGCTGAGGGCCCATGTTTATCCAGAAGGTGTCCTCCTCTTCGGGGCTGAAGTTCATCGACGTGAGGAGCCTTTTGTCCTCCTCGGGTATCGGAACGCGGTCCTTCCTCAAAGGGTAGAAGTCGATCTCGTCGTGCAAAAAGAGATAGGCGAGATTGGGATGGCCTTTGAACCTCACCCCGAAGAACTCGTGGATCTCCCTTTCGTGCCATCCCGCTCCCGGGAAGACCTTGCAGATCGAAGGGACCTCCGGGTCAGCGGGATCTACCTGCACCCTAACCGACAGCCTCCTGGGGTCCTTCCAGTGGTTGAAGTGATAGAGCAGCTCCAGACGCTCCCTCCAATCGACACAGAGCACGTCCTCGATCCAATAGCCCTTCTCATCGAAGGCCTCCGCCACTTCGACGATTCTGTCCCTTGGACAGTGGATGTCGAACCAAAACCCCTGCCGCTCGTACAAGGCCTCCCTGATCTGCAGCCCGAGCCCCTCCAGTCCTCTGAGCAGCTCCTCCGCTACCATCTCCTCTCCGGGGTGGGAAAGCGCCTGTAGCCAGTGAGCTTCTCCTCGAGCTTCATGATCGCCTCGAGGAGCGCCTCCGGTCTGGGAGGGCAGCCGGGGACGTAGACGTCCACGGGGATGACTTTGTCCACCCCCTCGATGACGTTGTACTGCCCCTCGAAGACGAAAGGCCCCCCCGAGATGGCGCAGTTACCGTAGGCTATCACCCACTTGGGGGCGGCCATTTGTTCGTAAAGGGTCCTCACTACGGGGGCGATCTTCTTGGTGATGGTGCCCGAGACGATCATGAAATCACACTGCCTAGGAGATGGCCTGAACACCTCAGCCCCGAAACGGGCGGGGTCGAACCGGGCGGCCGTGGTGGCCATCATCTCTATGGCGCAGCAGGCGAGCCCAAAGGTCATGGGCCACAGGGAATTGGCCCGGGCCAGGTTGAGGAGTTTCTCCAGAACCCCAAATTTGATCAGAGGTCCTCGTACTTCCACCTGAAGACCCCCTTACCCCAGGCATAGGCTATAGCCAAGACCAGTAGCAGCACAAAGACCGCCAGGGCCAAGAACTCTTCCGGCTTACCCCCTCGGACATAACTAGTGGCGACGGGGAAGAGGTAGAGCACATCCACATCGAAGGCGATGAAGATCAGGGCGTAGAGGTAAAAGAGCGCCGCATACCTTATCCAGGCACTGCCGAAGGGGTCCATGCCACACTCATAGACGCTCTCGGTCTTCGCTCCAACGGTCCGGGGGGCGATCAGATAGGGGATGAAGACGGCTATGAGCGCGAACAGGAGGGCCAAGACCACGAAAGCCAGGACAAAGCCGAAGTCCCTGAGGATAGTCTCCAACCCCATCCCTCCTAAGGTAGGAGCTACCTTATACCGTGGATAAGGTCCTTTGTCAAAGAGAAAATCTTCACTAATAGGCTTAAGAAGCGATATTTTACGGAGAATTCAGGCTAAGGGAGCCCTGGCCTTCAGCCATCTCGCGAACTTCTCAATGCCCTCCTTTAAAGGGGTCCGGGGTTCATATCCGAGGAGGTCTCTGGCTTTGGATATGTCGGCGAAGGTTAGGGGCACGTCCCCCTTCTGCGGCGGGAGGAACTCCACTTTTGGCTCCACCCCCAAGGCCTCCGCCAACAACCTCACCACCTCCAACAACTGCACGGTGTGGCCCGCACCCAGGTTGAAGACCTCGAAGGAAAAGGGATGATCGAGGGCCATCAGGATCCCCTCCACGCAGTCGTCGATGTAGGTGAAGTCCCGCAGGGCCTTCCCATCGCCGTAGATCGGAATGGGCTCTGAACGAAGCATGAGGGTGGCGAACTTCCTTATGGCCATATCCGGACGCTGCCTGGGTCCGTAAACGGTGAAAAACCTGAGGATGGTCATGGGGACCCCGTAGAGCTGCTGATAGGTCTTGCAATAGAGCTCCGCTGCCCTTTTGGCCGTGGCGTAAGGGGAAAGAGGGGCTTCCACAGGGTCGTCCTCGCGGAAGGGCCCCTGAGACCTGGCTCCGTAGACAGAGGAAGAGGATCCGAAGATGAACTGTTCCACACCGCGGTCCTTGGCCACCTCCAGGAGGTTGACCGTGCCCTCCACATCCACCCTCACATAACGCACCGGGTCTTCCAGGGAAGCCCTCACCCCCGCTATAGCCGCGAGGTGGACGATCCGCTTTATGGGAAAGGAGCTGAAGAGCCCTTCCAGGAGCGACCGGTCCAAGACGTCGCCGCGGATGAGGTGAAAGGATGAATGGCCCAGAAGCCCCTTGATGTTGTCCTCCTTCAAGGAGGGATCGTAGTAATCGCTGAAGTTGTCGAGGCAAACCACCTCCTCCCCCCTTTCAAGGAGGCGCTCGCAGAGGTGAGAGCCGATGAACCCGGCACCGCCGGTGACCAGGATCATCCCGCCCCCTCCTTGGGGATCACGCAGATGATCTCGAGGGGTCGGGAGGAGGAGTTTCTGAAACGATGCAGGGCCTGCCCCTCTACGAAGACCACGTCTCCCTCCCGGATGGGGTGGGACTCATCCTCGTAATCGAAAAACCCCTCCCCCCTCAGGACGAAGACCTCATGCTCCCAAGGGTGGCGGTGATGGGGAGTGGAGGCCCCAGGGGCTATTTCGAAGACCCTTATATAGAAGTGAGGGGGACGATCCTCAGGTCCTACCACCCATCTCACCCGTACCCCTTCCGTCCCCTCCACCGGTTGGGAGGGGACGTCTCGATAATGGGTCACCTTCATCCCTCCCTCCTCAAGGAATCCCTTAAATCCTTTAGCAGCCGGTAGGCCCTGGCCGCTTGGTCCTCATCCAGGGAGCCAGCACCGCAACTGGGGGTGATGAGGGAGCGGTGAAGCAGCTCCTCCCCTACCCCAGCCTCCCCAAGACTCCGAAGCCCCCTTTTTAGGGCCGAAAGGAGCTCTTCGGGCTCCACCCTTCCGAGGTCATCTGCCTGGGTGGGCACCATCCCCCACGCGATCAGCCCCCCTCGCGAGAGGAACCTCTTTATTTCCTCGCCCCAAAGGAGGAACTCCTCGAGATATCCATAGGCGTCGAAGTTGACGATGTCATAGCCCACTTCAAGGATCAGGGGCCAATCGGTGTTGGCGCAGACGTGCACACCTCGCAATCCCTCCACCCCCTCCATAGCCCCCCTGAGGGCCCGGAGGATAGCTTCTCTGTCCACGTTCATGTAAACGCTCCCATAGCCTGCCAGGGCGGGTTCGTCGAAGAAGATGATGGTCTCCGCCTCCGGCACGGCCTCTTTGAGCGCCCTTTGCTGCCACTGGGCCTTCATGCAGACGTGGGCGACGATCATCTCCCGCAGCTCATCGTCGTAAAAGGCCGCCCGTCCCTCCGAGTCCTTCAGCGAAAAGCCCATGGTCACCGGGCCGGTGACCTGTCCCTTCACGAAGGGTGGCGACATCTCTCCTACCAGGCGAAGGAAGGTATGAAGTCCCGCTGCCCTCTCCTGCCCGATGGCGAAGGCCTCGAGCCTTTTCTCCTGCCAAGCCTCGTAGAAGGCCTCCCACTCCCCTGGAACTTCATGGGGGGGGCGCAAAAATCCCCCTTCTTCCGTCTCCACCACCCCCGGCATCCCCTCCAGGAACTGCCTCACCATTCCTTCCTTGGGGTCTCTCACCGGGAGCTGGGGCCAATGGGGGATCACGGGGAGGCTGTGGAAGATGAGCTCACAGGCCCTTTGCGGATCGCGATAGGGCAGGCTACCTATGGCTGTGGCCTCAAATCCCCCTAACTCGGCCATCCTGAATCCCCTTCAGA
>CAZGDM010000019.1:27192-32422 GCA_964525275.1 uncultured Thermodesulfobacteriota bacterium
CCTATGGCTGTGGCCTCAAATCCCCCTAACTCGGCCATCCTGAATCCCCTTCAGACGCGCCAAGACCTCGTGGCACAACCAAATGGCATCCTCCGTAGAGAGGTAGTCGGTCACAGTGGGGTCGAAGAGCACAAACCCCTCAGGGCCGAACTCCTCTGAGCCGCTCCATATCCCAAAGGCCACCTCAACCCTGGGAAAGGCCCTGAAGGCCACCGAGACGTCCCCGAATCCCAGGGGCCTCCCTCCCATCGCCCCGGAGGCCTCCATCAGACTTTGGGGTTTGCCGGCGAAGAGCTTGAGCATGGGGTAGATGATCCTCCCTTTGAAGACGGGGTAGTACACCTCGCCCCCGGGCAGCTTCCTGAAATCCACCCATCGGCCCTCCGGCTCCGTCCCCTTAGCCTGGATGAGGTAATGGAGGATGAGGACCTGCCGCAACCTCGAGGGCTGCCTTTCGCCTTCAAAGACCATTCCCTCGGGAAAGGTGACATGGTGCAATATCCCCAAAAAGGGTACCTCAAAGTACCCTCCTTTGAAAGGACACCCGCTACGGAGGGCTATGTCCTCGGGGACGAGGTTTTTCAGTTCCTGGACGGCGAGTTGGTAGGCGGTCTCAAGGGCGTTCTCCCAAGTGCTCTTCCTTCCCCCTTTCAAGCTCCACCCCCTCCTTGAGGTAAAAGGCCCCTACCGGGCACACCTCCACGCAGCGCAAACACCCCGTACATGGGGTCTGTACGATGGGCTTGCCGAGGAAGGTTGTGACTCGCATCCCGTAGCCACGGAAGGCGAAATCTATAGCCCCTACTCCCTCCACCTCTTTGCAGACCCACACACATTTCCCGCAGAGTATACACTTGTTGGGATCGAAGACGAAGAGGGGATGGCTCTCATCGGGTTCGGTCATTTCCTTGGGGAAGGGACGGAGGTCCTTGGGGATCTTGGCCTTGAGGAAACGCATCCACTTGAGGAGCTCGCAGGTGGGACGCTTCGGACAGGTTTTGCATTCCATGGGGTGATCGCTAAGGATCAGACCCAAGACCCGACGTTGAAGCCTCCGGACCTCCTCGGTGTCGGTCCGGACCACCATGCCCTCCCTTACGGGCTCGGTACAGGCGGTCACCAGCCCCTTTCCCTCCACCTCCACCCAGCAGAGACGGCATCCCCCCCAAGGGGGGTCCGCTTCACGAATAGCGCATAGATGGGGGATCTCTATCCCGGCGTCCAGGGCCGCCCAGAGGATCTTTTCCCCCTCCGGGGCCCTCACCTTGCGACCGTCTATGGTGAGCTCCACATATCCCCGCTCAGCCACCGATCTTCTCCTCCAGTTCCTTGATCTTGGAGGGGGGCGAGACCTTTATCACGGCATTGTACTCGGGAGGACAGACCTCAAGGCACGTGCCGCATTTGACACACTTGTCCTGGACGATTCGCTTGGTGCGGGTCCGCTCATCCGAGACGATGGCCTCAGTGGGACAGGTGAGCACGCAGTGGTCGCACCCCTTCTCGCACCGCTCCGGCAGGATCCAGTAGGCGATAAGGTCCTTGCAGACCAGGGCGGGGCAGCGTCCTTCTTTTATGTGGGCTTCGTACTCCGAACGGAAGTACCGCAGGGTGGTGAGGATGGGATTGGCGGCTGTACGGCCCAAATTGCAGAGACAGGCCTTCTGTAGGTCCTTGGCGAGCTCCTCCAGCAACTCCAGGTCTTCCTCACGACCCCGCCCATGGACTATGTCTTCGAGGATCAACAACAGCTGCTTGATCCCCAGACGACCCATGGTGCATTTCCCGCAATCCTCGCGGGCCAGAAAGTCGAGGAAAAACCGTGCCGTCTCCACCATGCAGTTGGAGGAATCGAGCACGATCATCCCCCCCGATCCCATGATCGCCCCCGCGGCCTTGAAGGCGTCGAAGTCCACCGGCAGGTCCAGGGCCTCCTTCCCCACGCATCCCCCAGCAGGCCCTCCGATCTGCACGGCCTTGAACTCCCGTCCCTCCGGGATCCCTCCCCCCACCTCGAAGACGACCTGTCTCAGGGTGGTGCCCATGGGGACCTCCACCAGTCCGATCTGCTCCACACGTCCTGCCAAGGCGAAGACGGCGGTACCAGGGCTGGAATCAGTGCCAACGGACCGAAATTCCTCGGCCCCCATCTCCATGATCCTGGTCACCAAGGCCAGGGTCTTGACGTTGTTGACCACGGTGGGCTTCCCCCAGAGCCCGTACTCCACGGGATATGGGGGCCTGTACCTGGGCATGCCCCTTCTGCCCTCGATGGAGGCGATCATGGCGCTCTCTTCCCCGCAGACGAAGGCCCCCGCTCCCTCCACCACCTCGATGTCAAAGGAGAATCCCGAGCCGAAGATGTCCTCCCCCAACAGGCCGTACTCCCTCGCCTGCTCCAGGGCCTTCCTCAGCCGCTCTACCACCAGGGGATACTCCATCCGGGTATAGACGAACCCCTTGGAGGCCCCGATGGCATACGCGGCGATCACCATCCCCTCGATTACCGAGTGGGGGTCACTTTCCAGGACCACCCTGTCCATGAAGGCCCCTGGGTCGCCTTCATCGGCGTTGCAGATGAGGTACTTGGGCTCGGCCTCCTGTCTCCTACAGGAGGCCCACTTGCGGGAAGTCTGAAAGCCGGCTCCTCCCCTCCCTCTCAGCCCCGCGCGGCCCACCTCCTCGATGACCTCCTCAGGGGTCCACTCCAGCAAGACTCTCCTTAGGGAGCTGTAACCCCCTCGGGCGATGTAGTGATCGATGTCCTCGGGGTCTATCCATCCGCAGTTGCGGAGCACGAGCCTCCTCTCCACCTCGAAGCGCTCCATCTCGGGGATGAAGGGCGCACCGTCCTCCCCCACCTCCACCGTCCCCAGGGCGAGCTCGAGACAGGGATCGTCCCCTATGAGATAGTCGGACACCAGCTTCTGGACCTCGTCGTAGCCCACGTTTTTGTAACAGATGGGGGGAAACCCCGCCTCGGGTTTGGAGATGATGACCAAGGGCTCGGCGAAGCAGAGGCCCATGCAACCCACCTCTGTTATCTCCGCTTCTATTCCCTCCTTGGCCAGGCGCTCCCGGAGGAAACGTAAGGTATCCAGGGCGCCGGCCGCACGGCCACAGGTGGGGGTCCCCACCCGGATGTGGATGGGGGCTTGCTCAAGGGCTTCCCAGCGCTCAAGCGCCCGACTCTGGATCTCCTCCCAATCCCCCATCGACCTCCTCCTCACCCTTGAGCTTGGCCAAGACCTCCTCTACCTTGTAGGGGGTCATCTTGGCGAAGATCCGGTCGTTGACCACCACTACCGGGGCCTTGGTGCAGCAGCCGATACAGCCCACCCTGTCCAGGGAATACATCCTGTCCGGGGTGATCCCCCCCACCTTCAGGTCCAGTTCCCGCTCGAAGGCCTCCAGCACGAGCTGTCCCCCCAAGGAGTGGCAGGCCGTGCCCATGCAGACCACGATGTGAAACTTGCCCAAGGGTATGAACCGGAACTGATTGTAGAAGGTGGCTACTCCGTAGACCTCGGCCTCCGAGATCCCTAAAAAACGGGCCACCTCCCGCATCGCCTCTTCGGGGAGATAGCCCGCCTTTGACTGGATCCGTTGAAGTATCCTTATCAGGTATCTGCGCTCTGGAGGAAAAGAGGAAAGGACCCCTCGAACTACCTCGGACTCCTCCTTGGTCATCTCACCTCCCTCCGACCAACTCCGGCAGGAAGGAGGCTAAACCGGTGGCCTCCCTCGGTCCGACGATCACCTCCCAGCCGGGCAGTTCGTCCTCGAGTTCCCCTTTTATCCTGGCCAGGAGCCCCGGGATCACGATCTTGCGGCTCTTGACCTTGTCCTCCAGGCCGAGCTTCTTCACGAACTCGCCGATGGTCTCCCCGTTGAACTTGCCTGTGGACCACGCAGCGAGCACACAGAGGCCCTCCGTATCCTGCACCACCAGATAGGCCGGGACCTTCGTCCCCTCGGTCTCCGAGGCAACAGCGAAGTAAGTGAGGGCGAAATTGGTGGTGACCAGCACAGGGGATTCGGGGCTCGGGGCGTTGATCTCGTAGAGCTTGGCCTCCACCGTCATGGGCACCCGCGGGTCGGAGTAGATGTTCATCCTCATGGTCAGCAGCGGGTAGAGGTAATCGTCGACGAAGTCGCTGAGGACTATGATCCCCGCATACCTCGCGACGAAGGCCCCTGCTACCATGTACTCCCCTTCCAGGTCCTCAGCCATGAAGCAGGGGAAGGTTATGGTGGGATAGCCCAAGGGCCTGAACCCCTGCTTAAGGGCGGCGCGCCTAAGGAGGATCTGCTCCTTCACCGCCTCCCAGAGCCCCCGGGAGCCTGTGTCGAGCACCACCTCTTTTAGCCCCGCCTCCTTCAGCTTCTGGGTCACCTCCGCGAGCTCCTGCAGGGCGCCTTTGGCAGCCACCGGCACGCCGAGCTCCTTGAGCTTCGGCAGGTGCTGATCCACGTCCTCCTTGGTCACCGCGTAGATCAGGGGCCTGCGGTCCGCCCCACACACTTCGACGGCCTTGACGCCCATCTCCACGGGGGCCATGAGCACCAAGGGCAGATCCGAGGAGACCTCAGAGGCCTTCTTCACCAAGGAGAGGAATTTTTCCTCGTCACCGGACTCACACCACAGAGCGGCCAGATCGGGCCTTATGGTCTTTCCAATCCGCTCGTAGCTCGTCTCGAGGACCGCCTTTAGCTTCCTCTCCCATTCGGCCTCCGGCTCCGTGTCCCTGACGAGGATGCCGATACCGGGCTGGTGGAAGAAGGTCTTCTCGTGGCGGAACATCACCTCCTCGTCACCGATGACGAAAGCCCGCTCGCCCTTGCCCAAGGTGACGGGGAGGATGGGCGGGGCGAGCATCTCCCGGATCTTCTCCTTGGTCTCCTCATCGAGATACGGACACTTGTCGATGTCGACCCCCCCTGAGGCCACCTTCATGGCGAAAGCGAAACAGGTGGGAAAGCCGCACTCCTTGCACTTGGTCCTCTTGGGCAGAAGTTTCGCAATATCTCCGCCTTTCACGGCCATGGGAAAATCCTCCTTACTCCAAGCCCTCCTCGTCCTTGGCCCTCAGCTCCTCCAGCTCCTCCTGGGCCTCTCCCGTGATCCAAGGATGGCCCCTCTCCTCAAGCCAAGACGCAAGTTCGTTGGGATCAGTGGTGTCCTCCTCGGTGGCGATCTTGTCGTAGAGGTCCTCAGGGATGGCGTCCT
>CAZGDM010000020.1:0-8757 GCA_964525275.1 uncultured Thermodesulfobacteriota bacterium
CAAGTTTGACCCCCTTTGAGCTTTTTCCCTATAATGGCGGGGGGAATGGAACGCACCCTTGGATCAACGGAGGAGCGGAATTTAGAACAGACCCGCCCTCTCACCTTTCAGGACTACATCGGCCAGGAACGCATCAAGGAAAACCTGAAGATATACGTAGATGCGGCCAGGAAAAGGGGCGAAGCCCTCGACCACGTGCTCTTCTACGGCCCCCCAGGGCTTGGCAAGACCACCCTCGCCTACGTCATAGCCCATGAAATGGGGGTGGGAATAAGGACCACTTCTGGACCGGCCATCGAACGTCCTGGAGACCTGGCCGCCATCCTCACCAACCTTCAGGAGCGAGATGTGCTCTTCATCGACGAGATCCACAGGTTGAGCAAACCTGTGGAGGAGGCCCTCTACCCTGCCATGGAGGAGTTCAAATTCGACATCGTCATCGGACAGGGGCCGGGAGCGAGGGCCATAAGGCTGGAGTTACCGAGGTTCACCCTCATTGGAGCCACTACGAGGGTGGGGCTGCTCTCCTCCCCCCTCAGGGCGAGGTTCGGGGTGCTGATAAGGCTGGATTACTACACCCCCGATGAACTCCAGCGTATAGTCCTGAGGGCTGCCTCCATCCTCGCCATCCCCCTTGAGGAAGGGGGGGCCAGGGAGATAGCCATGAGATCAAGGGGTACCCCGAGGGTGGCTTTGCGGTTGCTAAGGAGGGTGAGGGATTACGCCCAGGTCAAAGGCGACGGCGTGATAACCGAAGCCATCGCCAGAGAAGCCCTCACTTTCATGGAGATCGACCGCCACGGGCTCGACAAGATGGACAGGGCCATCCTTCGGACCATCGTGGAGAAGTTCGGAGGGGGACCGGTCGGCATAGATACCTTGTCCGCTGCCCTGAGCGAGGAGCGGGACACCATAGAGGACTTTCACGAACCCTTCCTCATACAGATGGGTTACATCCATCGCACTCCAAGGGGACGGGTGGCCACCCGCAGGGCCTATGAGTACCTCGGGGTGGCCCCTCGTCTGGAGCAGAAGGAACTCTTCTGATGGACTGCGGGATCTTCGGCGTCTACGGCCATCCCGAAGCAGCCAATCTCACCTATTTAGGCCTTTACGCCCTGCAGCACCGCGGACAGGAGAGCGCAGGCATTGTCTCCTCGGACGGCAAGAGCCTCTACTATCACAAGGAAATGGGCCTGGTGGCGGAGATCTTCGACCAGGAGGTCCTCAAGAGACTTCCTGGGACCAGCGCCATCGGTCACGTCCGTTACTCCACCACGGGGTCGAGCCACCTGAAGAACGCCCAGCCCTTCGTCTTCGATTACTCGCGGGGCGGGGTCGCCATCGCCCACAACGGAAACCTCACCAACGCTGGGGTCATCCGCAGAAGGCTGGAGGCAGAGGGGGCCATCTTCCAGTCCACCATGGACACGGAGGTAATCATCCACCTTTTCGCCCGGGTGCCGGAGGACTTCCACACTGTTGACCGCCTCATCGCCGCCCTGAGCGAGGTGGAGGGGGCTTACTCACTGCTTCTGCTTACGGAAAAGGAGCTCATCGCTGCCAGGGACCCCTATGGCTTCCGTCCCCTCGTGCTGGGAAAGCTCAAGAAGGGATGGGTGCTGAGCTCCGAGACTTGTGCCTTCGACCTCATAGGGGCGGAGTTCGTAAGGGAGGTGGAGCCGGGGGAGGTGCTGCTCCTGGACGGAGACGGCCCCCACTCCTTCTTCCCTTTCCCACGGGTCAAACCCAAGCACTGCATCTTCGAATTCATCTATTTTGCGAGGCCCGACAGCTTCATCTTCGGCCACAGCGTCTACCAGGTCCGCCGTCAGCTGGGGGTGGAGCTTGCCAAGGAACACCCTGCAGAGGCCGACCTCGTGGTCCCCACCCCGGATTCGGGCTTCCCCGCTGCCATCGGCTTCGCCCATTGCTCCAGGCTGCCGCTTGAGCTCGGCATAATCCGCAACCATTACGTGGGCAGGACGTTCATAGAGCCCCGGGAATCCATCCGCCACTTCGGGGTCAAGATCAAGCTCAACGCCGTGAGGGACGTCATCGGAGGAAAGAGGGTCGTGGTGGTCGACGATTCGATAGTCAGGGGGACCACGGTGAAGAAGAATATGCAGATGATCCGCTCCGCCGGTGCCCGCGAGATCCACGTCAGGATAAGCTCTCCCCCCATTGTGAGCCCTTGCTTTTACGGGATAGACACCCCCACCAAGGAGGAGCTGATCGCCGCCAACCTCTCCGTCGAGGAAATAAGGGAGTTCCTCCAGGTTAACTCCCTCGGCTACCTCAGCCTTGAGGGGCTGAAGAGATGTGTGGCAGGACACGAGGACGAATTCTGTTACGCCTGTTTCACGGGCGATTACCCAGTGAGCCCCCCGGCGGAACGCATGCAATTGGAGTTCTTCATCAAAGAGGTGTGAGATGGACCTGAGGAGAAGGCTGCTCGAAATCCTGAGGCAGCGCTCCTACGAAGAGCGGGAGGTGATCCTCTCCTCGGGTCGCAGGAGCAATTTCTACATCGACGGCAAACAGACCACCCTGGATCCCGAGGGGGCTTACCTTGTGGGGAAACTCCTCTATGAAAGGATCGTAAGAGGGGGGAGGGGCGTGGAAGCAGTGGGAGGCCCGACCCTGGGGGCCGATCCCATGGTCACCGCTGTGGCCTTGGTGAGCTACCTGGAGGGGAACCCCATCCCGGCCTTCATCATCCGGAAGGAGCCCAAAGGACATGGAAAGGGCCTGTGGATCGAGGGAGACAAGGCCCTGCGACCGGGAATGAAAGTCGCCTTGGTGGAGGACGTGGTGACCACGGGTGGCTCCCTGCTAAAGGCCATAAAGGTGGCTCAGGAACACGGCCTTGAGGTCGTCCAGGTCCTCGCCCTGGTGGACAGGGAGGAAGGGGGAAGGGAGAACCTGAAGGCGGCCGGTTACGACCTCGAGGCCCTCTTCACCCGGAGCGAGCTCCTCGGGAGATGAACCTCCCTGAAGACCTGTGCCGCCGAATCGAGGCCATAGCCGCAGACAACCGTTCCGGGGCCCTCGAGCTCCTGAAAAGAGGGGCGGAGGTCCTGCTGGAACTGCTCCTAAGGGAAGCGGGAAGGGAGACGGTTCAGGAGGCAGCCCGCATTCTCATGGCGGCCCAACCCTCCATGGCCCCGCTGATAAAGCTGGGCTGGACGATAGGGAAGGCGGCAGAAGAAGGTCTCGAAGAGGAGGAGCTACTCGAACGGACAAGGCAATTCCTGCGGGAGGCGGAATCCGCTCCCCGACTCATCGCCGAGGCGGCGGCCCCCCTCCTGCGGCAGAGGAGGGTCCTCACCCTGTCCTTCAGCTCAGCTGTCATCGAGGCCCTAAGGGTAGGGACTCCCCTGGAGGTCCTCTGTGCCGAGTCTCGCCCCCTCTGCGAGGGAGTTGATACCGCCAGGGCGTTGGCCAGCAGGGGAATAAAGGTCAGGCTCGGGGTGGACGCCCTGATCATCGGAAGGGTGAAGGAGGTGGACCTGGTAGTGGTGGGGGCGGACGCCGTCACCGTCCGAGGGGTGGTCAACAAGGTCGGAACCTACCCCTTGGCTGTGATGGCTCAAAGGGAGGGCAAGCCCTTTTACGTGCTGGCCGGGCAGGAAAAGATCCTCCCCCCTGGACTCGAGGGCTTCTTTCGGATCGAGGCCAAACCGCCTGAAGAGGTCGTCGACTTAGAGGGAGTTGAGGTTGAGAACTACTACTTCGACCTTACCCCTTTGGACCTGGTGACGGCGTTGATAACCCCTGAAGGCCCTCTCCCTCCCCAAGACCTCTTCCGAAATGGTTGACACCCCTTTGAACTGCTGTTAAGGGTAAGCCATAGAGAGGACAGAAACCATGGTGGAGAGGGAAAAGGTCATCCAGGTCCTCAGGGAACGCTCAAGGGATGGAAAGATTCCCTGCCCTGTAGCCTTACAGGTCGCCAGGGAACTGGGAGTGCCCACCCGCGAAGTGGGGAGGCTGCTGGACGAACTGAAGATCAAAGTGGTGGAGTGCCAGCTGGGACTCTTTCACGAGCAGAAGCAGAAGAAGTGAGGAGCGCCCGGTAGATCTCAAGGTGGCGCCTTGCAGTGGCCTCCCAGCTGGTCCTCCTGAGGAAGGGCAAGAGGCGCTTCCTCACCTCCAAGAGGATCTCCGAGTAGTTCTCCCTCAGGTAGCGCAGGGCCTTTATCAACCCGTCAACGTCCTCTTCCACAAAGGCCAGCTCGGGGAACATCTCGGTGTACTCCACCAGCCGTGGGACTCGCGAGGCGATAATGGGTTTGCACGTCCCCATGGCGAGGTGGAGAATCCCGCTTACACCCATGTGTCCCGGCCATTCCCGATAAGGAAGGAGGATCGCGTCAGAGGAGGCCAGGAGCCTGAAGAGATCTTTACGCCGCAGAAAACCCCGTGTAAACCACACTTGGCCGAAGCCAGCGTCCACTTCCGCCACTGCCGACTTCAGCTGTCTGAGCTCTTTTCCCTCGGCTTGGAACCCCCCCGCCACGATTATGGCGGTGTCGGGGAATTCCTCCATGATCCTCTCCGATACTACCTGCAGCGTCGTTATGCCCTTGTCCCACCGGAGGAAGCCGGGGACGGTGATGAGGAAAGACCCATCAGCAGAAAAGCCACTCCCTACGATCTCGGTTAATGCCCTCCTATTGGGTCGGAAGCGGTTGATGTGGGTGCCGTGGGGTACGAGGAAGACCTTGCGCAGATCCACCTCCTGCATCCACAGCTCGTACTCCCCCAAAGTGCTGTGGACGAAGACACCGTCCACCAGGTCTATCATCCTGTGTTGGTAACGGCACAGTTTGCGATCCAAGGAATGGATGACGGTGTGCAGTGTCAGGCAGATGACCCCTGCATGGGGACGAAGTCCCTCGAGGAACTCCAGGAATCCGTCGCCCTTACCGAAGATCCCGTATTCGTGTTGGATGTGGACGACGTCGAAGGGCCCCTCTTCGCCTATCGCTCTGAGCAATTCTCTGAAATCCTCGCTCCGGGGTTCAAAGGAGGGAATGGAGTGGATCTTGCCCGTTCGCCGGGCCGAGCCAAAGGAGGAAAACACGTAAAGGGGGGACTCGTATCTGGCCATCCTTTGAACGAGGAAATAAGTATACTCACCTATGCCACAATGTACTGGGGGAAAGGTGGAGACAAAGGCCACCCTCATTGCAGTCCTCCCAGTATCTTCGAGGCAAAATTCTTCGGGGTGAGGTGAAGGACCTTCCGCCTGAAATCCCTCCCCAGCTCAAACCACTCATCCTCGGAGAGGGACAAGACTTGCTTCACCGCCTCCAAAAAGGACCAATCGCTCGGGGCGATGAAGCGACTTGTGAGATCCACCAATCCGGTAGGCCCCCTCATCACCACAGGGACACCCCTCGCCATGGCCTCACAGGGCGAAATGCCGAAGTGCTCGCCGATTCGGGGATGGGCGTATACCCGCGCCCGCCCGTAAAGCTCGAAGAGCTCCCCGTCCGTTGGACCATCGATGACCTCCACCCCCCCTACCCTTTCAGCTAACCCCTTGACCTCTTCGAAGTACGATCGGTGCCTCGGATCGGGAAAGCCCGCCAGGGTCAAGAGGGCGTCCGGGACCTCCTTCCGCAACAGCTCGAGGCTGAGGATGAGGAAGTCCTGCCGTTTAAGGGGGGTAAACCTCCCCGTGCATAGGATGCGGGCAGGGGGGAACTCCTTCACAAGGGCCCCTTCATCGAGAAACCACCGTTCCAGCGGGGGATGGACCACCACGGCTTCCCTGTTCCAGACGAGCTTTACCGCCATGGCGGTACGCCTGGAGTTGACGAAGATGCGCTCCACCAGGGCGAGTTCTCCTGGGTCGACCACCAAGTAGCGGCCCCTCCGTTCGTAGTCGGCGAGGTTCTCCTCGTCCACCTCCTCCTCCAAGGGGAAATGGACGTACATTGCCAACCTCGCCATCCCCTTCAGCAACCCCGCATAACGTGTCTCCGAAATCCCGAGAAAGACCCAGTCAGGGGACTCCGTCGCCACGAGACGCCGTAATTCCTCCGGCCCCTCCAACTCGACCACGTCCTGAAACCATTCAGGGTCGGCCCGGAAGGAAGCGATAACTGCCTCCTCCCCCAAGGCCTTAACGCCTTCGTAAAAGACCTTGGTCAGACGTTCTGAACCACCTTTGACGTCGAGATGAGGATGAAAGATGAGCAGCTTCACTCCCCCTCCCCGCAGAGACTTCAACGATGGGAAAAATTAACGGCAACCTTCACTGGAAATATAATTCCGTTGGCGAGTTGATCAACTCAGCAGCGACATAAGGCGAGGTTAAGGAAGCTTTCGAAGGATAAGCCTCTGCAGGTCTTCCCCTTTTACCCCGTAGAGGCCGATCAACTTCCGTCGCTGAGTCCGTCCCCTGATGATCTTTATCTGCTGAGGGGAAAGGGAAAAGGTCCTGCAGAGGAGCCTCACCAGGGCCTCGTTCGCCTTTCCACCCTCCGCCGGCGCCTTGACACGAGCCATAAGCACCCCATCCCTTAGGCCGACGATCTCATCCCGCGAGGCCCCGGGCTGAAGCTTCACCTCCAGCACCGTGCGATCCATCAAAACCTCAATCGGTATGATATCTGTAGCAGACTCTGCACCAGAAAGAGCTTCAGGAAATAAACAGCCAAGATGACTATGAGGGGGGAAAAGTCGATCCCCACCGATCCCAAGGGGAGGATCCTTCGCACGCGCCACAGTACCGGCTCTGTGGAGCGGTAGAGGAACTGGACGATGGGATTGTAGGGATCGGGGTTGACCCATGAGATGAGGGCCCTGGCTATCACCAAGATCATATATATCGTGAGAAAAATGTTGAGGACCACAGCCAGGGCATAAAGGAGATTTCCGATTATGAACATCTAATCCCCCTTGGCGATGAAGTTAATCTGCCGGCCCTCCGTCCCCTCTGCACGAAAGGAGTGAAACAACGAACGATAACAGCTGGTGCAGAGGGGAACCTCCTGTAGCGTCTCCACACCCAAGCTCTCCAATTCTACGCGGAGGGCAACAGGGAGGTCAAGGAAGATATGTCCCCTGCGGCGCCGAAGCACTCCCTCCCCGAAGCGCCCTCTGAAGACATCGGCCACTTCTCCCCCCACCTCGTAGCAGCATGCCCTTATGCCCGGCCCTATGGCAGCCCTTAGCTCGCCAGCCTTGGAACCAAATCCCTCCACTACGGTTTCGATGGCCTTCCTCACCACCCCTCGAATGAGCCCACGCCACCCCACATGCACCGCGGCTACAACCCTTCGTAGGGGATCCCATAGCAGCAGAGGGATGCAGTCTGCCGTTCTCACACAGAGGATCACATCCGACCTGTCGGTGACGGAGGCATCACAAGGAGGGGGACCATCGGGAAGGGGATCGCCCTGCCTGAGGATCAGGACACCACTGCCGTGGACTTGTTTTAGGAACACGACCCTCCTGGAGTTGAGGCCCAAGGCAGAGAGACCTGCCACGGTGAAACCCTTCGTGCCGAAGCCGTGGGGGACCTCAATGAGGGGCAATTGGAAGACGAGCACGGATGACCTCCAAAAGGCGGACGACGTCTTGGGCAAGGGGTGAGGAAAACTCCATGGGGGAACCGGTGAGGGGATGGAGGATCTTTAAACGGTGGGCGTGAAGGGCCTGTCTGCCGAGTTCCAAGATCGCCCGCCGCACCACCGGGTCATCGACCGCCTTGAGCCTCTTCCGCCTTCCGTAAAGGGGATCCCCCACGATGGGATGTCCCACAGAGGTCAGATGGACCCGGATCTGATGGGTCCTGCCCGTAAGGGGCATCACCTCAAGGAGGGTAAGGCCCCTGAAGCGCTCCCTCACCCTCCACCGCGTGATGGCCTCCCTCGCTCCCCTTCCCATGGGAGCTATCTTTAACCCCTCCTTAGGGTGGTGTCCGAGGGGCAGGACCACCTCCCCCTCGTCCTCTTCCGGCTCTCCGTAAACCAGAGCGAGGTAGACCTTCTTCACCTCCCTTTCCCTGAATTGACGTAATAAAGATCGATGAGCCCTCTCCGTCTTGGCCACCACCATTATCCCCGAGGTCCCTTTGTCCAGACGGTGCACGATACCCGGACGCAACACCCCACCAATTCCCCTGAGATCCCGACAATGGAAGAGCAGCGCGTTCACCAGGGTACCGCTGCGCACCCCTTTGGTGGGATGGACCAGCACCCCCGCCGGCTTGTCCACCACGATGATCTCCTGGTCTTCATAGACGACGTCAAGGGGAATTGGCTCGGGGGCGAGCTCCAAGGGCTCGGGTTCCGGCAAGGTTACTTTGACGGTTTCCCCCTTTTTCAGTCGGACAGAGGGCTTGGCCTTTCTCCCACTGAGAACTACCCTACCCTCTTTAATGAGGCGTTGGATCTGAGAACGGCTGACCCCTCCTAACCTCTCAGAGAGGAAGGTATCGAGCCGACCCCCTCCCTCCTTTACCTCAAGGATGACCTCGTCCATTCAACGGCCGAGGGCCTTCGCCAAGGCCTCCGCTATTAACGGGAACTCCTCTTCGAAGACGGTCCGTGGGTCGAGGATGAGCCTGTCGTCGGAAATCCTGGCCACGATGGGAGGCTCCCCGTCCCTGAGGCGTCCCTCGAGCTCCTCCACCGAGATCTCCCGAGGCGTCACGGCCAAGGCCCATGTGGGTAGGTCCTGAAGGGGAAAGGACCCTCCTCCCACCTGCGAGGTTTCCCTTACCACCTCAACCGCAAG
>CAZGDM010000020.1:8857-31617 GCA_964525275.1 uncultured Thermodesulfobacteriota bacterium
TATCCCGGCCTGAGGACCTCCCAGCAGTTTGTCCCCGGAGAAGGTGACCACATCTGCCCCCGCTTCCAGGGCCCCTTTCACCGTGGGCTCCCCCCTCAATCCCCACGGGGAGAGGTCTATGAGGAGTCCGCTGCCGAGGTCCTCCATCACTGGGATCCCGTACCTCTTGCCGAGGGAGACCAATTGGCGGAGGGGAACTTCGCTGGTGAAACCGACGATGCGGTAGTTGCTCGTGTGGACCTTGAGCAGTAAAGCAGTGTTATCTCCGAGGGCCCCCTCGTAGTCGTGCAGATGGGTCCGGTTGGTGGTCCCCACCTCGCGGAGGACCGCTCCGCTTTTGGCCATCACGTCGGGTATCCTAAAGGCCCCCCCGATCTCCACGAGCTCCCCCCGGGATACGATGACCTCTTTACCCTCAGCCAGGGTGTTGAGTACCAAAAGGACAGCACCGGCGTTGTTGTTGACCACCATGGCGGCTTCGGCACCGCTGAGCTCCAGGAGCAGATCCTCCACATGGACGTAACGCAGGCCCCTGCGTCCCATCCGCAGGTCGTACTCCAGGTTGGAATAACCCCCCCCGACCTCCACCAACCTCTCCAAGGCCCTCCTTGAGAGGGGGGCACGGCCCAGGTTGGTGTGGAGCACCACCCCCGTAGCGTTTATCACCCGCCGGAGGTGAGGCCTCCCCGCACGCTCCACCTCCTGGAGGATATGCTGAACGATCCTCGGTCGGTCTATCCCCTCCTCCCTCCCCTTCCTTATCCTCGCCCTCAATTCGTCAAGCACCTTGCGCACACCCTCTAAGACCACCTTCCTCGGATACCTGAGGAGGAGGTCCTTTACAGGGCCCTCTTCCAAAAGCTCATCCACTCTGGGGATCTGTCGGAGCAATCCCTTTTCAGCGGCCATCTCCGCTCTTCTCCTTGATCCTCCGCTCTATAGCCACAAGGCTCAGTAGCAGGCGCCTCATCCTGCCGAGGTCAACGACCTTCTCCCTCCGCAGTTTCTGTATGGCCCCCAGCACCTCATGCCAGAAGAAGACCACCTCTCCGTCTTCGAAGTAGGCGAGCTTGTGCTGCTCTCGTTCGATCTCCCTGCAGTAGGCCCTGAGGAGCATTTCGTAGGTGTCCCTTCTGAGGATCATGACAAGACCTATTATAGCCCCTGCCCCTCCCCATGCAAGGCGCGCCCTTGAAGATTCCTTATTTTTCGATAACCTTAAAGTCCATGGACCCAACCCCTTCTTATCTCAAGCTACACGAAGAGGGAGTCCTCAAAGAGCGCATAGATAAGCTAAAGGAAATCCTCAGGGATTGTCGCCTTTGTCCGCGTCAATGCAGGGTAAATAGGCTCGAGGGTGAGCGAGGATACTGTCGGGCCCCAGGGGATCTGATGGTCTCCAGCGCCTTTCCCCACTTCGGCGAAGAACCGCCTCTGGTGGGGCGCTTCGGCTCGGGCACCATATTCCTGACCCATTGTAATCTGCGCTGTGTCTTCTGTCAGAACTACGACATAAGCCATCTTGGGGAGGGGGAGAGGATAGGGCCTCGTGACCTCGCCCGCTTGATGTTGAGGTTGCAACGGCAGGGCTGTCACAACATCAATTTCGTCACCCCCACCCACTACGTTCCCCAGATAGTCGAAGCCCTTCCCATGGCGGTGGAAGAGGGGTTTGAGATCCCCCTCGTTTACAACTGCGGAGGCTACGAATCCTTAGAGGTGATAAGGCTGTTGGAGGGTATTTTCGACATCTACATGCCGGATGTGAAGTTCATGCACCCTGAACACGCCCAGCGCTATTGCAACGCGTCCGACTATCCCGAAGTGGTGAAGGGGGTCCTCAAGGAGATGCACAGGCAGGTGGGGGATCTGTGGATTGACGACGAAGGGATAGCCCACAGGGGCCTCCTCATCCGCCATCTGGTGATGCCCAACGGTGTGGCCGACAGCGAGGAAGTGCTTCGCTTCATCGCGGAGGAGATATCCGTCCATTCCTACGTGAACATCATGGATCAATACCGCCCCCTCTTCAGGGCCCACGAATATCCGGAGATAGCCAGGAGGATAACTTACAAGGAGTACGTGATGGCCATAAAGGCGGCCAGAAAATACGGCCTTTATCGAGGGTTCCCCCTTCTTGAGCTATGAAGGACCTGCAGGAAATCAAGAATGCCATAGGTAAGCTGAGGGACAGCCTCGAGGAAATCAGCAGTGGCAGGAGGGATCTCGACAGGGCCTTGAAGGCGAGGGGGCTCAGGGTCCACACCAAAGACCCCCATGCGGAGCTACTGCTCCCCCCTGATGCCCCCCAGAAGGACTGGGATACCCTCTACGAGCACCTGAAGCGTTATTCCTTCCGCCTTTTTTTGCGGGACGCCATAGCCAAACGGCACGGTTTCGCTCTGGAAGACCTCCTGAGATACTGCTCCAGGGAGGCGGCCCAGAGATACCTTGAAACGCTCTTGGAGCTGAAGGCGATAGTCAAAGAAGGAAGGACTTATACCCTTCGCAATCCGCTGCTGCACAGCTTTGGCCCTACCTTGGAGTGGTTTATCGCTGAGCTGTTTCGCAGAGAGCTGGACTCTCCCGCCTACTACGGGGTACGCCTCTACGGGACCCCCCACGGGGGCGACTTCGACGTCATAGCCCTCTGGCAGGGATATTTGGTCTATACAGAGGTCAAATCTTCCCCTCCCCGTGGGGTGGAGAGGGAGGAGATCAGGGCTTTCCTTCTACGCCTTGCCGGCCTCATCCCCGACTGTGCCATCCTCTTTAACGACACCCATCTGCGGATGGCCGACAAGATCGTCCCCTTCCTCGAAGAGGAACTATCCCTCCTCTCCTCCCCCTCCCCCCTCGAACGACTAACGGGGGAACTCTTTCACACGGGACACCGACTTTTCGTGATCAACAGCAAAAAATCCGTTCTCGAAAACTTCCTCTATTGCCTCCGCGATTTCCTCTCCCACACCGTCCCGCGCCCCTGGCCTTCTCCAACGGACGAAGAAAGGGATTAAGACCTTACTGCCTCCTTCAGGTTCTTCCCGATCTTGAACTTGGGGACCTTAACTGCGGGGATCTGGATCTCCTCACCGGTACGGGGGTTACGGCCTTTACGGGCAGCTCTTTCGGCCACCATGAAGGTGCCGAAACCCGGCAGGGAGACCTTGTCCCCAGCCTTCAGGGCCTCGATCACCACCTTCATGAAGGAGTTGATGGCCCTTTCGGCTGCTGCCCGAGGTATCTTGGCCTCGTCCGCGATCTTGGCAATCAATTCGGCCTTCTTCATGGACATCCCTCCTTCGCAAAAAGTTTTTGTTAGAATTATCGACCACCTTTACCATCTACCAAAAAGGCGGATCTCTTATAACACAGCCCTTCGCGTGTGACAAGGGGAGACGACGTTGTAAAGTGGATAAAATCCATGTTAATGTTGTCGCGATGCTTCCCGAAGGCCTGAGGGGGAGGATAAAACCAAAGACCAAGCTGGTGGTCATCACCGGCGCCGGGATTTCGGCCGAAAGCGGTGTCCCCACCTTCAGGGGGAAAGACGGTCTCTGGAGGCGCTTCAGGGCTGAGGAACTCGCCACCCCGTGGGCCTTCCAGCGGGATCCAAAGCTCGTTTGGGAATGGTATGACTGGAGGCGAGGGATCATCTCTCGGGCCAAGCCCAACCCAGGACACCTGGCCATAGCCGAGCTCGAACGCCTTTTGCCCAATTTCTACCTCATCACGCAAAACGTGGACGGCCTCCACCGCCGAGCAGGAAACCGCAAGCTCGTGGAGATCCACGGAAATTTGTGGTTCGTAAGGTGCACCCGTGAGGGAACGGTAACGGAAAATTACGAAGTGCCCCTCAAGGAAATCCCCCCTCGCTGCCGCTGTGGAGCCCTGCTAAGGCCCCATGTGGTTTGGTTCGGGGAGTCCCTGGATCCCGATGACCTGAGACGTTCCCTCGAGTTGGTGCGGAATTGCGATCTGTTACTTGTGGTAGGTACATCTGGGGTGGTTCAACCTGTGGCCTCCTTCCCTTGGGAGGCGAAGGAAAGAGGGGCCTTTGTCCTCGAGGTCAACCCTCAGTCTACCCCCATCTCCTCGGTGGCCGATCTATCCCTCAGGGGGAAGGCAGGAGAAGTCCTGCCGAAGCTGGTGGAGGAAATCAGGGAAGTCCTCCTCCGAAGGCATCCTTGATCAATTCCAGCCTCTCCCCTTCTTTGGACACTATCAGGGATACCACGTCAAATCGCACGGGGATTTCCTGACCGATTCCCCGTCGCCGGATGTAGTGTTCGGCGATCCGCTGAAGCCTTTTGCGCTTGGCCGGGGTGACGGCCTCCGATGGATATCCGAAGGCGAGCCCCCTGCGGGTCTTGACCTCCACGAAGACCAAAACCCCCTTTTCCCAAGCCACGATGTCCACCTCTCCGGCTGGACAGCGAAAGTTGCGCTCGAGGACCTTATACCCCTTTCTGCGGAGGAACTCTGCGGCACGTTCCTCCCCCCAGCTCCCCAGATGGCGTTTCTCGATTCCCTTCTTCACAGGAGGCGGAAATTACGTCTATGGATGGGGGACGGACCGTACCTCTTCAGGGCCTCCCGATGTTCCCTGGTGGGATACCCTTTATGGCGGGAGAAGCCATATTGGGGGTAGATGCGGTGGTATTCCATCATTATCCGATCCCTCGTCACCTTAGCGACAATAGATGCCGCTGCGATCATGGGACAGAGGGCATCCCCCTTGACCATGGGTTGTTGGGGGAGGCTAAGGCCATCGATCGGGTAGGGGCCGTCGACCAAGACCGCCGAAGGGACCACCTCAAGTTTGGAGACCGCACGGCTCATGGCCTCGAGGGAAGCCCTGAGGATGTCCAGGCGCTCTATCTCCCTTGGCCCTACCACTGCCACCGCCCAGGACAGGGCGTGGGAGGTGATGAACTTGTAAAGGGCCTCCCTCTCCGAGGCCCTGAGCTGTTTAGAATCCTTGATTTCGGGAAGGAGATGTTCCCCCTCGAGGATCACCGCTGCGGCCACCACTGGGCCTGCAAGAGGACCGCGGCCTGCCTCATCCACCCCGGCGACGAGGCCCCTCTCACACCACTGCCTTCCTTCGCACCCTTCGGGACAACGGGGCCCGAGGGCCATCTACCTCCTCTCTTTGATACGGGCGCTTTTACCACTGCGCTCCCGGAGGTAGTAAAGCCTTGCGCGGCGAACCTTTCCGCGACTGACAACCTCTATCTTCTCGATGAAGGGGGAATGCAGCGGGAAGATCCGCTCCACCCCGATCCCGTAAGAGATCTTCCTCACCGTGAAGGTGGCTCGCGTCCCCCCTCTCCTCTTCCTTATCACCACCCCCTCAAATACCTGAATCCTCTCCTTGTCGCCCTCCTGGATCCGATAGTGGACCCTCACGGTGTCCCCCGGGCGAAAATCGGGGAGATCCGTGCGCAGATACTCCTTCTCCACTACATCCACCGGGTTCATCTCTGACACCTCCCTAAGAGCCTGTCGACGATTATGGCCGCCGCAGCGCGGACCGAGAGGTGATTATACCCCTTTCCCTTGATGGGTTCCAGACGGTAATCGGCTGCCATGATCACCTCCTTTGCAATCCCCCATCCGGTCCCGAGGAGGAGGAGGTAGGGACCACCTTCATGGATTATGCGGGCCATCTCCTCGAAAGTGATCGTCTGGGGCCACTTTTTGGCGCTGGTGGCGATGGTCTTGGGCCTGGAGCCCGTCCAGGTCTCCATTGCGTCGAGGACTTCGTCAAGGGAGTAGGCGAAATGGATCAACTTGAGGGCCTCCTTCCTGGTGGGGTTGAAGGCCGCCCCCGGCCCCTCAACCCAGTGTCTGACCATCCTCCGCCCCAGCTCATGCTGAGACTTGAGGGGGGTGACGATGAAGATACCGCCCATGCCGTAAGTCCTGGCGATCCGCCCAAGATCGTGCACATCTATGGTCGTGAGGGCGGTGCTGACCACCCTCCCCTCCCTGTCGTATACGGGATGGTGAAGCAGGGCGAGGTAGACGCGCTCACAAGCCATCCTCCAGCCCCTTTAGATAGGCCCTCTCCTCATCGTTCAGCTCCGCCCGCTCCAATAGTTCCGGCCTTCTGACCCACGTCCTCAGCAGGGATTCTCTACGACGCCACCGATGGATCCTCCCGTGGTCTCCTGAGAGCAGTACCTCCGGGACCTTCATCCCTTCGAACTCCGGAGGACGGGTGTACTGGGGGTGCTCGAGCAGCCCCCGGGAGAAGGAGTCCTCCTCCGGGGACGCCGGACACCCAAGGACCCCCGGCACCAGCCGGCTCACGGCTTCTATGACCACCAACGCCGCCAGTTCACCGCCGCTTAGCACGTAATCGCCGATGGAGAGCTCCTCGTTCACGAAGGCCCTCACCCTTTCGTCCACCCCTTCGTATCTTCCGCAGACAAGGGAGACCCGCCTTAAGGTGGCGAGCCTCGTGGCAACCCGCTGGTCGAAGGTCACCCCCTGGGGGGTCAGAAGGATCATCCAGGCCCGTGGGTCCTCCTGAAGGACCGACCTTATGGCCCCCACCACGGGCTCGGGCTTCATCACCATTCCCCTCCCTCCACCGTAGGGATAGTCATCGGTGACCTTGTGTTTGTCCTCGGCGAAGTCCCGGATGTTGACCAGGTTAATCCTGATCACCCCGCGTTGGATGGCCTTGCCGAGGACGCTGACCTCGAGAGGTGACCGCAACAGGTCGGGGAAAAGGGTGAGGACGTCGAAGATCATCCCTCCAGCAGCCCCTCCGGCAACTCCACGATCATCTTCCGGCCTTCCAGATCCACTTCGAGGACCACCTTCTTTATCGCCGGGAGCATCACCTCTCCCTTGTCGCCCTCCACCACGTATACGTCGCTTCCCCCCGCGCTGAAGATGGAGGTGATCCGTCCGAGGTATTCCCCGTCCTTAGTGAAGACGTCCAGTCCTATGAGATCCTCGCAATAATACTCATCCTCCTCAAGGGGCGGCAGGTCCTCCCTGTGGACGAGCACCTCGCTGCCCCTCCACCTCTCCGCGTCCTCTCTGGTGCGGATCCCCTCCAGGGAAAGGATAAGGATGTCCTTTTTGTGATGACGTACCTGAAGGACCCTGAAGGAACGGAAAATCCCCCTCCTGTCGTCCTTGAGGAACAGTCTCTCGTATCTCGAAAGGAAGAGGGGATCCTCCGGGTTGTAATATCTTACCCGTAGATCCCCCTTTACTCCATGGGGTTTGAGGACCCTGCCTATGACGAGGAAGTCCTCACCCTTGAGGTCCCCTCTACTCAATGATCTCCAGAACAGCGCGCTTGTTGTTCTTGGTGGAGGCAGCGCTTAAAATGGTCCTCATGGCGCGCGCGGTCCTACCCTGTTTGCCGATGATCTTGCCCAAGTCCTCTTTGGCCACAGAGAGCTCGATGACCGAGGTCTTCTCTCCTTCTATCTCCGTGACCTTTACCTGATCGGGGTTATCCACCAAGGCCTTCGCGATGAACTCGATCAGCTCCCTCATCTGCATCGGATCTCCTCCTTAGAGTAGTTATTGAGCGCGCAGCTCTATCCCGGCCTTCTTGAGGAGGCCGGCCACTGCCCCGGTCAGTTGGGCCCCTTTCCGGACCCATTCCTCGAGCCTCTCCCTGTCCACCTGGATAAGGGGTGGATCCTGGAGGGGATCGTAGATTCCCACCTTTTCGATGAAACGCCCATCCCGCGGAGACCGAGAATCGCTCACCACGATCCGGTAGAAGGGACGGTGTTTCGCTCCGAACCTCGCCAGCCTGATCTTGACCATGTCTACCCTTCACCTCCTTTGAGGATTTATTGCAACAATCCCATCCAACGCCTTCCCCGTGCGCGCTTCATCTGTTTGAGCATCTTGCGCGTCATCTGGAATTGCTTGAGAAGGCGGTTGACCTCCTGTATCGTAGTCCCACTGCCTTTGGCGATCCTCCTGCGCCGGCTTCCGTTGATGATCTGGGGTCGCCGCCGCTCCTCTGGGGTCATGGAGTTGATGATAGCCTCCATCCGCACGATCTGGCGCTCATCCACCTTGAGCCCCCCAAGACCCTTCAGCCCTGGGACACCCGGCAGCATCTTCAACAACTCATCCAAGGGCCCCATCCTGCGGAGCTGCCTCAACTGCTCCCTGAAATCCTCCAGGTCGAACTCCTCGCGCCGGAATTTCTCCTCGAGCTCCCGGGCCCGTTCCTTCTCCAAAGCGGCCTCAGCGCGTTCTATCAGGGTCAGCACATCCCCCATACCCAGGATACGGGATGCCATCCGGTCGGCGTAAAAGGGCTCCAAGGCATGCAGCCCCTCCCCCACTCCGACGAACTTGATGGGCTTACCGGTTACGGCCTTGATGGAAAGGGCAGCCCCGCCCCTGGCATCGCCATCGAGTTTGGTGAGGATCACTCCCGTAATCCCCAATCGCTCCTCAAACCCCTTGGCCACATTGACCGCGTCCTGACCCGTCATGGCGTCGGCCACCAGGAGCACCTCCGAGGGCGTGACCGCGGCCTTGAGCTGGGCCAGTTCCTCCATAAGGGCATCGTCGATGTGGAGCCTCCCCGCTGTGTCCACTATGAGGGGACCGTACCCCCCTCTTGAGGCCTCCTCCCTCGCCAGAAGGACCCTCTCCACCGCCCCCTGCCCGTCCTGTGGGGTGAAACAGGGAAGGTCGGCGCGTTCCGCCAGACGCCTGAGTTGCTCCTCTGCGGCGGGACGATAGGGATCAGCCGGAACCAGGAAGGGGCGGTAACCCTCGCCTTTGAGTCGGAGAGCCAGTTTGGCAGCCGTGGTGGTCTTACCAGACCCCTGAAGCCCTACCAACAACACCACCGATAGATCGCCCTTGAGGCGCAGGTCCCGCTCGCCATCCATAAGCGCCACGAGTTCCTCCCTCACGATCTTCACCACCTGCTGAGCTGGCGTAAGGCTCTTCATCACCTCCTCGCCCACCGCCCGTTCCTGGACACGTCCGAGGAAGTCCTTTACTACCCTGTAATTGACGTCCGCCTCGAGGAGCGCAAGACGCACCTCTCGCAGCGCCGCCTTGACGTCGGCCTCGGTGAGCTTCCCCTTTCTCTTGAGCTTTTGAAAGGCCTCTTGTAGCCTCTGACTGAGCCCCTCGAACACCTTTTGTCCTTTTCCGATAACTACCTAAAACTTGAACA
The DNA here is from genome assembly GCA_964525275.1 of uncultured Thermodesulfobacteriota bacterium. Classification (GTDB taxonomy): domain Bacteria; phylum Desulfobacterota; class B13-G15; order B13-G15; family B13-G15; genus CAZGDM01. Next base: position 18,048 of record CAZGDM010000020.1, read on the forward strand.
ATAAATTAGGGCTACCCCTTTGTCAACCCCGGATGGACAAAAGGAAAAGCCCTCAGGATGCCTTGCCGAAAAGTCTCTTGTACCAGGGCACAGGGGCCTTGGAGAAGTCGAGGACGTACTCACCGTAGGGTACATCGGAGGACGCCCTTACCGTGACCCGAACCTTGTGGCGGGACTCCAGCGTGGCCAGATCCTCCCTCTTGTTGTTCAGCAGGTATTCCGCCACCTCCGGAGAGACCTTCACCTCCACCTCGCGGATACCCCCAGCGCTCAACCTCTCCCGAAGCCTCCTCAGCACGGCGACGGCCACGGACTGGGGGGTCCTCACCCACCCCATGCCCCTGCACCACGGGCATACCTCGTGGGCCTCCTCTATCAAGGAGGCCCTGAGCCTCTGCCGGGATATCTCCATGAGGCCCAGCTTGGAGATGGGGAAGAGATCGAGCTTCGCCCGGTCCTCCTTGAGGGCCTTCCTCATCCTCTTCTCCACCTCTTTCTTGTGGGAGGGATCCTTCATGTCGATGAAGTCGATGACGATGATCCCCCCGAGATCCCTCAGGCGAAGCTGGCGGGCTATCTCCTCAGCCGCCTCGAGGTTGGTGATGAAGGCCATCTCCTCCACGTTTTTCGCCTGTTGAGCCCTCCCCGAGTTCACATCTATGGCCACCAAGGCCTCCGTTACATCCAGGATGATGCTGCCTCCAGAGGGAAGAGGGACTTCCCGGGAGAAGATGCGCTCCACCTGCTCCTCTATGTGATAGCGGGAGAACAGGGGCAGCTCCTCCTTGTAGAGTTTCACCCTCCTGCGGTACCTCGGCATGAGCTCCTCAAAGAACCCGAGGACCTTACGATAGGTCCCCTCCTCGTCCACAATGACCTCTTTCACCTCCGGTGAGAAGTAGTCCCTGATCACCTTGACGGCTATCTCCCCTTCTCTATAGAGCAAAGCTGGGGCCTGAAGTTGCCTGCCCCGGGTTTTGATCATCTCCCAAAGCCTCAGGAGGTAGTTGAAATCCGCCAACAGCTCCTTACGGGTGCGACCAGCGGCGGCCGTCCGAACGATGAACCCCATCCCCTTGGGAAGGTCGAACTTGGAGACGATCTCGCGCAGCCTCTTACGCTGGTTCTCCTTCTCTATCTTGAGCGAAACCCCCTTTATCTCCCTGTCGGGCATAAGGACCAGGTATCGCCCCGGAAGGGAGAGGTAGGTTGTGAGGGCAGCGCCCTTTTCCCCCATCTCCTCCCTGCTGACCTGTACGATGACCTCCTGTCCCTTTCTGAGGACCCGCTCGATCCTCGGACGCTCCCCCTTTGGCCTCCTGGACCACCATTTGGGGTGGATCTCCCCCATGGGGAGGAAGCCGTTCCTCCCCTCTCCGAAGTCCACAAAGGCGGCTTGCAGACCCGGTTCTATGTGGGTGACGACCCCCTTGTAGATGTTCCCCATGATGGTCTTGCGGGAGGAGGCCTCCATGAAGAAGTCGTCGAGCACCCCCTCTTTGACTACCGCAACCCTGACCTCCTCGGGATAGAAGGCGTTTATAAGGATCTTCTTGGCCATTTTCCATTTAGTCTCCAGATTATCAGCCCGCCCTTGATTTTTCCACCCTTCTCTGCTATCTCCGACGGGAAAACTCCTCCAAAGGAGGGCGCAATGGCAGAGGGAAAAGAAAAGGAGAAGGAAAAGCCCATAGAGAAGATGACCGTAAAGGAACTGCGGGTGCTCGCCAAGGAACTGGGGGCTGAGTCGGTGAGCGCCATGCAGAAGGAGGAACTGATCGAGTTCATCAAGAAGGTCAGGGGCGAGCCGGCCGCCCCCAAAAAGAAAGTGGTCAAGAAGGCCAAGAAGGCCCTGGACGTAAAGGAGATAAAGGCGAAGATAAAGGAACTGAAGGCCCAAAGGGAGGAGCTACTGGCAAAGGGGGAGAAGGAGAAGGCGGCGCTTCTGCGAAAACGGATAAGCAGGTTGAAGAAACTGAGCCGCAGGGCTGCCAAGTTGGCCCTTCAGACGTCATGAGGAAGATAGCCCCCTCCATCCTCTCTGCCGATCTGGCCAACCTCGCCTCTGAGGTGCAGGAAGTGGCCGAGGCAGGGGCGGACTGGATCCACGTGGACGTGATGGACGGCCACTTCGTCCCCAACATCACCGTTGGGATACCGGTGGTGAAGTCCTTAAGGGATGTAACGTCCCTGCCCCTGGATGTGCACCTGATGATAGAGAACCCAGAGGCCTACGTAAGCGATTTTGCCAGAGCCGGGGCGGATCTGCTGACCGTTCACGTAGAGGCCTGTCCCCACCTCCACAGGGTTGTATCCCAGATCAAGGAGCTCGGGGTAAGGGCTGGCGTGGCCTTAAACCCGGCGACCCCCCTCTCCTCCTTGGAGGAGATCGTCGAGGAAGTGGACATAGTGTTGGTAATGAGCGTCAACCCGGGCTTTGGAGGACAGGAATTCATCCCCCAAAGCCTCGACAAGATCAGGCGCCTCAAACGATGGCTTGGACAGCGGGGGCTTGAGCGGATAGAGATAGAGGTCGACGGCGGGATCAAAGTGGACAACGCCGCTCAAGTGGCCCGGGCCGGGGCCGATATACTGGTGTCCGGTTCCGGTATCTTCGGCCTGAAGGATCGCAAAGAAGCCCTCCGGCTGATGAGGGAGGCCATCGAAGGGGTCTGACCCCAAGCCGATCATACCCTTCCGGGAAAAGACCATGGCCCAGAACCTCTTCCAGAAGATCATCGCCTCCCATCTCGAGGATGGAGAACCCCTCGCAGGTCGTGAAATCGCCCTCCGTATAGACCAGGTCCTCACCCAGGACGCGACGGGGACTCTGGTCTATTTGGAACTCGAGGCCATGGGGGTCGAACGGATAAAGCCCCTGGCCGTGAGCTACGTGGACCACAACACCCTTCAAACAGGCCCTGAGAACGCAGACGATTACCTCTACCTCATGGGCATCACCTCCAAGCTGGGGGCCTTCTTCTCGCCGCCGGGAAACGGCATCTGCCACAGGCTCCACCTGGAGAGGTTTGCCAAACCGGGGCAGACCCTCCTCGGCTCCGATAGCCACACCCCCACTGCTGGGGCCCTCGCCATGGTGGCCATAGGGGCGGGGGGGATGGACGTGGCCCTCGCCATGGCCGGAAGGCCCTTTTACCTGATGATGCCCGAGGTCTGGCTTGTGCAGTTGAAAGGAGAACTCCCCGCATGGGTCTCCAGCAAGGACGTCATCCTGGAACTCTTGAGGAGGCTAACGGTAAAGGGGGGATACGGAAAGGCCTTCGAGTACGGCGGAGAAGGAGTCAAAAGCCTCAGCGTCCCGGAGAGGGCCACCATCGCCAATATGGGGGCCGAACTCGGGGCCACAACCTCCGTCTTCCCCAGCGACCACCGAAGCCGTGCCTTCCTGTGGACTCAGGGGCGCCCTGAGGACTGGATTCCCCTGGAGGCCGATCCTGACGCCCCCTATGACGGCGAGATCACCATAGACTTGGAGGGCCTCGAACCTTTGATAGCCCTGCCGTCAAGCCCCGACAACGTCAGGGCTGTACGGGAGGTGGAGGGCAAGAAGGTCGACCAGGTCGTGGTGGGGTCTTGCACCAACTCCTCCTTCCACGACCTCGCCTTGGTGGCAGAGGTCCTGGCCACGGAGAGGATCCATCCCCGGGTGGATCTGGTGATCGTGCCCGGTTCCAGACAGGTCCTCGACCTTCTGGCAGAGGGCGGACAACTGGAGAAGCTCATCCGCAAGGGGGCCCGCGTGCTCGAGCCCGCCTGTGGTCCGTGTATCGGGATGGGTCAGGCCCCTCCTTCAGGGGGAGTCAGCCTCAGGACCTTCAACCGCAACTTCCGCGGCCGAAGCGGAACCCCTGACGCAGAGGTCTACCTGGTGAGCCCTGAGACGGCGGTGGCCGCCGCCATAACCGGCGAGATCACCGATCCCCGTCGCCTGGGCACTCCCCCCTCCATCTCCGCTCCCCTGCCCCGTTGGAGGGGAGAGGATCTCTTCCTGCCCCCTGCCGAGGACCCCTCAGGGGTGGAGGTGAGGAGAGGGCCCAACATCAAGCCCCTGCCCCCCTTCGCCCCCCTGCCTGAGGAACTGGAGGGCGAAGTGCTCCTGGTCCTCGGAGACGACATCTCCACAGACGACATCCTGCCTGCGGGGGCAGAGGTCCTGCCCCTCAGGTCCAACATCCCGGCCATCTCCCGCTTCGCCTTCTCGCGAATCGATCCGACTTTCAGCCAAAGGGCGGAAAGGGTTACCAATGGGGTCATCGTGGCCGGAGAAAATTACGGGCAGGGTTCGAGCAGGGAACACGCTGCCTTGGCCCCTCGGTGGCTCGGGGTGAGGGCCGTGGTGGCCAAGAGCTTCGCCCGGATCCACCGCGCAAACCTCATAAACTTCGGCATCCTCCCCCTTACCTTCGTCGATCCAGCCGACCACAAGGCCTTGCGACAGGGGGACAGGGTGAAGCTATCCCTCGGCGACCTCAGGGGTGAAATCCCCTTGCACGACCTGGACAGGGGCGTCACCGTCAGGTTGAGACACGATCTCAGTCCCCGCGAGCGCGAGATCGTAAGGGCGGGAGGGGCCATGAATCTGGTGAGGAGGGAGGCATGAGAGAAGGCATCGATTGGGCAGCGGTCAAGGAGGAAGCGGTAGAGATCCTGCGGGATTACATACGCATCGACACGACCAATCCCCCCGGCCGGGAGGAGGCAGCAGCCCGCTATCTGCAACGGATACTCCAACGGGAGGGGCTGGAGCCCGAACTCTTCCTCCCCACCCCCGAGCGGGCCAACCTCCTGGTGAAGATCGGGGATGGAAAAGGGGCGTTTCTGCTCCTTCACCACATGGATGTGGTCCCCGCGGAGAGGGACAAGTGGTCGGTGGACCCCTTCGCCGCGGAGTTGAAGAACGGGTACATCTGGGGGCGAGGCACCCTGGACACGAAGGGGTTCGGCGTCGCCCAGCTAATGGCCTTCCTGCTTGTCAGACGTCAGGGGATCCGCCTCAAGAGGCCCCTCTGGCTGATGGCCACGGCCGACGAGGAAACGGGCGGAAGGTGGGGAGTGAGATGGATGCTCGAGAACGTCCCCGCCGTAAGGGAGGTCGCTTTCGTGCTCAACGAAGGCGGCACAGTGAGGCTGAACCCCGACGGGACCCTGCACCACTATGAGATATCGACGGCACAAAAGACCGTGGCACAATTTCGCCTGCGGACAACCGGCAGGACGGGACACGGCTCCATCCCCCACGGAGACAACGCATCGGAGAGACTGGTAGAGGCCCTCTCCCGGCTTGTGCGCTGGAAGGACCCTGTGAAGGTCATCCCCCTGGTGAAGGAGTACTTCCGCAACCTGGCACCGTTACAGCCCCCGGAGGACCGCCCATTCTTCGAGGACATAGAGCGGGGACTTGAAAACCCCCATTTCGCCAAGAGGTTCCTCGGCCAGCACCACTACAACGCCATGGTCCGCAACACCCATACGCTGACGGTCCTGCGGGCGGGGAGCAAGGTGAACGTCATCCCCTCCGAAGCGGAGGCGATCTTCGACTGCCGGCTCCTGCCGGGAACCAGGCGTGAGGACTTCTTCGAAAAGGTGCGGGAGGTGATCGGGGATCGACGGGTGGAGCTGCTGCCGTTGGAGGGTTTCGAGGGGATCGCCCCTCCCCCCTCCCCCACCGATGGCCTGCTCTATCAGGCCATCGTGAGGGTGGCCCGCCGGAGGGACCCGGGGTGTATCGTGACCCCCTTTCTTATCACCGGCGCTACAGACAGCCGCTTCTTTAGGGCTCGTGGGATCCCCTGCTACGACTTCAGCCCCTTCCGCCTGACCCAGGATGAGGTCAACCTGATCCACAACCACGACGAGAGGATCTCGGTGGAGAACCTCCTCTTCGCCGTCCAGTTCCTCTACGAGTTGATCCTGGAGGTGGCTACCTGAGCAGCTCTATCATCTCCCTCACCGCCCGCTCCATCCCAACCAGCACCGCCCTGGCCACTATGGCGTGGCCGATGCTCAACTCCTCTATCTCGGGGATGGCGGCGATGGGGCGTACGTTCCAGTAGTTTAGGCCGTGCCCAGCTCTGACGCTGAGGTAGAGGGCCTTGCCCTGCTTTGCGGCCATCTCTATCCGGTTCAACTCCCGCTCCCGTTCTTCCTGCCCTTTGGCCTCGCTGTAAAGCCCGGTATGGATCTCGACGGCGTCTGCCCCCACCTCTTTGGCCGCCTTGACCTGTTCCATATCGGGGTCGACGAAGAGGCTGACCACTATCCCCGCTTCCTTGAGCCGGGGGACGACCTTACGAAGTTGCTCCATATGGCCGATTACGTCGAGCCCCCCCTCAGTGGTCAGCTCCTCACGCCTTTCGGGCACCAACGTGGCCATATCCGGCTTCACCTCGCAGGCTATCTTGACCATCTCCTCGACGGCGGCCATTTCCAGATTCAGAGAGGTCTTGACCACCTCTCTGAGGAGCCTGAGGTCCCGTTCCTTGATGTGCCTGCGGTCCTCCCGGAGGTGGACCACTATCCCCTCCGCCCCCGCGAGCTCCGCCAGGATGGCGGCCTCCACCGGATCCGGATAGGTGGTGCGCCTGGCCTCCCTCAGGGTGGCCACATGATCGACATTCACCGCCAGCTTCTTCACCCTCCACCTCCTTCACCGATCTCTTTTTGCACAATCTCCACCAGGCCATCGGCCATGGCGGTGATCTCCTCCAGATCCTCCCCTTCGACCATGATCCTCAGGACCGGCTCCGTGCCGGAATACCTGACCAAAAGCCTCCCCCTCCCCTGGAGCCGCTCCTGAATGCCCGCCATCTCCTCCATGAGGCCGGGAACCTCGTTAAAGGGCCTCTTCTCCCTAACCCTCACGTTCCTTTTCACCTGGGGATAGGGCTCCATCACCTCGGCGAGCTCCCCAAGGGGGATCTCGGACCTCCTCATGATGGCCAACACCTGAAGCGCGGTCAAGATCCCGTCCCCCGTGGTATTGTGATCGAGAAAGACGATGTGCCCTGACTGCTCGCCGCCGAGGTTGTACCCCCCTCTGCGCATCTCCTCCACCACATAGCGGTCCCCTACACGGGTGCGCAGCAGCTTCAGCCCGTGGCGCATGAGGGCCACTTCGAGCCCCATGTTGCTCATCACCGTTGCCACCACGGTGTCCCCCGCCAGCTTTCCCCTCTGGGCCATGTCCAGGGCACAGATGGCCAGTACCCCATCTCCGTCCACCACCCTGCCCTTTTCGTCGGCGAAGATCACCCGATCTCCGTCCCCGTCAAGGGCGAATCCCAGGTCCGCCCCATGCCTCCTGACCGCCTCCGCCATAGCCTCCGGATGTAGGGCCCCACAGCTATCGTTGATGTTGAGGCCGTCGGGCTCCGTCCCTAAGGTGATGACCTCTGCCCCCAGCTCCTCCAAGACCGTAGGCGCCACGCGGTAGGCCGCACCATTAGCACAGTCCACCACGATTTTCAGACCATCAAGGGTGAGCTCCGCTGGGAAGGTCTTCTTCAAGAAGACTACGTACCTGCCCACCGCATCGTCTATCCGGGCGGCCCTGCCGATGCCATCGCCAGTGGGACCGGAGTCGTCGATCTTCCCAGAGAGCACCAGCTCCTCGATCTCCTCCTCCACCTCGTCGGGCAACTTGAAGCCGTCCGAGGCGAAGATCTTCAGTCCGTTGTCGTGGAAGGGGTTGTGGGAAGCCGAGATCACCACTCCGGCATCCGCCCTCATATCCGCAGTGATAAAGGCTATCCCGGGCGTGGGAAGGGGACCGACCAGAAGGGCCTCACCACCCATCGAGCAGATCCCCGATACCAGAGCGGTCTCCAGCATATAGCCGGAGAGCCTCGTGTCCTTCCCAACTACCACCCTGCAGCGCCCCTTCTCCCTGCGGAAAAGCCAGGCCGTGGCCCGGCCCACCTTCAGGGCCACCTCCGCCGTCATCGGATAACGATTAGCCACCCCTCTTATTCCATCCGTGCCGAAGAGTTTCATGACTTAACCTGAAGTTTTACTTTAACTTTTACTTTGGAAGGCTGGCAACTTCTTAAAGGAAGCTCAGAAATGGCCAAAGGGACCTCCAGCTCGAGGTCCCGGGAGGCCCCGTTGAGGTTTATCTCCTCCGTCCTTATCTCGGTCAGATCCTTCACCAACTCTTGGGGGCCCTGGATCATGGCAAAGGGCGGTACCACCTCCACCTTAGCCACCTCCATCCCTTCGGCGGGTTCCCCCCTCAGGATGGCCTTCACCTGGACCTTTTTTGTCACTAGGGGGGAAAGCTTCACCCTTACCTCCGCAGGGCTTATGCGCAGCACCTCTATCCCCGGTGGGAGGCTGAAGTCCTCGGATCTCAGCAAAAAGGTGTTCACCCCGGGCTGGGCATCGCTCATGTCGAGGCGGACGCTCAGCTCTTCAATCCTCAGGCGGTTGAGCTGATGGAGCACCCCCCTCAACCTCACGGTCACCGAAGGGGGGTTTATATCCCTCACACAGAGCTTGGAGGGCACTTTATCAAGCTCCACGGGCACCACCACTGCTACCTCTTCCCTGGTGCTGCCCTTTACGAAAAGCCACAGGAAAAAACCCAGGATCACAGAGAGGACCTTCAAGCTGAGGTTCTCCGTCAACAGGCGCCTCAGCTTCTCCATTTCCTCCCCTTCTTGGAGGGCACCAACAAGTTGCCCAGGACCTTGCGCAATCTGCCCATCTCGAGGTTCCGGGTGAGTTTACCCTTTATAGCGAGGGATATAGTCCCACGCTCCTCGGATATCACCACGACCACTGCGTCGGTCTCCTCCGACAGTCCCAAGGCCGCCCTATGCCTCGTCCCAAGGAGCCGGCTCACCTTGGGGTTCTCGCTCAGGGGCAGGAAACAACGGGCCGCTGAGATGCGGCCCCTCTGGATCAGCACTGCCCCGTCGTGAAGGGGCGATCCGCGGTAGAAGATGGACAGAAGCAATTCCCTCGACACCTTTGCGTCAAGCTCCACCCCCACCTCCACGTGCTCCTTCACGTCGGCCTCCCTTTCCAGCACGATCAGCGCCCCCCAGCGGTTCCTGGCCAGGGCCATGGAGGCCTCCACCACCTCCTCCAAAAGCGACGGGCTGTAGGGCGGGAACCTGACCCCCAGGAAGGGGTTCTTCCCCATGGTGGACAGGGCCCGGCGGATGTCGTCCTGAAAGATCACGATGACGAAGATGATGACGGACTCGATGAAGTTACTGAGGATCCAGTGGATGGTCACCAGCCCCCACCTCTCCGCCACCAGGAAGGTGAGGATGAGGAAGGCCAGCCCCAACAGCATCTCGAGGGATCGGGTCCCTCGAAGGAGCAGAAGTATCCAGTAGATGAAGAAGGAGACGATGAAGATATCAAGGAGGTCGGTCCAGCGGATCTGGGTTATGAGTTCCCATAGTCCCATGCGGCCTTACGCTTCCACCCCCAGAATGGCATCCACTACGTCGACCACTTGCCTGACCGGTCGCACGTCATGAACCCTCACAATATGGGCCCCCCGCATTACGGCAGCCGCTACAGATGCCAAAGTGCCGAAGAGGCGCTCCCCAACCTCAAGCCCCAGGATCTCCCCGATGAACCGCTTTCGGGACGGGCCGATGAGTACGGGTTTGCCGAGGGAGGACAGCTCCTCCAGGCGGCTGAAGATGGTCAGATTGTGCTCAAGGCGTTTACCGAACCCTATCCCCGGGTCAATAACTATGGCATCGGGGCTAACCCCCGCCTCCTCCGCCCTCCTGACTCCGTCCTTGAGGTACTGGGTGATCTCTCCCATTAGGTCATCGTAACGGGGATCCTGTTGCATGGTCTTGGGGGTCCCCTTGATATGCATCACCACTATCGCCGCCCCGTAACGGGCCACGACCTCGGCCATCCGCGGATCGAACTGCAGGCCGCTGATGTCGTTCACGATGGACGCCCCTGCCTCCAGCGCCTCCTTGGCCACTTTGGCTTTGTAGGTATCCACAGAGACGGGGACGGGGACCCTGGAGGCGATGGCCTCGATCACAGGGACAACCCGCCTCAGTTCTTCTTCAAAGGGTACGGGATCTGCCCCCGGTCGCGTGGACTCCCCACCTACATCGATGACATCGGCGCCCTCCTCCACCATTTCCAGGGCACGGTCCACCGCTCGGGACGGCTCGAAGTAAAGCCCTCCGTCGGAGAAGGAATCGGGGGTGACGTTGAGGACCCCCATTACGGCAGTCCTCCTCCCCAGTTCCAGTTCCCTATCGCGGCATCTCAGCGTAAAGGTGGCCCTTTTCAAGCCGCCTCCTTCAGGATCTCCTCTACCTCATCCCCGGTGAGGGACTCCCGCTCAAGGAGGGCCTGGGCCAGGCGGTGAAGGGCATCGAGGTTCTCCTCTATCAGCCCTTTGGCCCTTTCGTAGCACTCGGTGACTATCCTTCGGACCTCCTCGTCTATCTCCTGGGCTGTCTTCTCGCTGTAGTCTTTGTGCATTACCAGCTCCTTGCCCAGAAAGACCTGTTCCTCTCTGCGCCCGAAGGCCAAGGGGCCGAGTTTTTCGCTCATCCCCCATTCACAGACCATTTTGCGCGCGATCTCCGTAGCCCTCTCTATGTCGTTTCCGGCCCCCGTGGTAAAGTGGCCGAGTACCACCTCTTCGGCGGCCCTCCCCCCCATGAGGGTGGTGATATTGGCGAGGAGGTAGTCCTTGGAGTAGATGTGCCTGTCGTCGGAGGGCAACTGCTGGGTGATCCCCAGGGCCTGGCCTCTGGGGATGATGCTCACCTTGTGGATGGGATCGGAGCCAGGGGTCAACTTGGCCACCAGGGCGTGCCCGGCCTCATGGTAAGCGGTATCCCTGCGCTCCTCTTCGCTGATGATCATACTCTTCCGCTCGGTGCCCATGAGGACCTTGTCCTTGGCGGCCTCGAACTCCTCCATCCCGACCCGGTCCTTCCCCTTGCGGGCCGCAAGCAACGCCGCCTCGTTCACGAGGTTCTCGAGATCCGCCCCTGTAAACCCCGGGGTGGAACGGGCGATGACCCCGAGGTCCACATCCTCTGCCAAGGGGGTGTTCCGGGTGTGGACCTTCAAGATCTCCTCCCTGCCCTTCACATCTGGCAAGGGTACCACCACCTGTCGGTCGAAGCGTCCCGGTCTGAGCAGGGCGGGATCGAGGATGTCGGGGCGGTTGGTGGCCGCGATCACGATGATCCCCTCATTGGACTCGAAACCGTCCATCTCCACCAAGAGCTGGTTAAGGGTCTGCTCGCGTTCATCGTGCCCACCGCCGAGGCCAGCTCCTCTGTAGCGCCCCACCGCGTCTATTTCGTCGATGAAGACGATGCATGGGGCGTTCTTTTTGGCCTGGGCGAAGAGATCACGGACCCTGGAGGCCCCCACGCCCACGAACATCTCCACGAAGTCAGAGCCGCTGATACTGAGGAAGGGCACGTCCGCCTCGCCAGCGATGGCCTTGGCCAGGAGGGTCTTCCCAGTCCCCGGAGGCCCCACCAAAAGCACCCCCTTGGGGATTCTGCCGCCGAGTTTGGTAAAGCGACTCGGGTCCTTCAGGAATTCGATGATCTCCCTGACCTCCTCTTTGGACTCCTCGATGCCGGCCACGTCTTTGAAGGTGACCCGCTTCCCATCGTCCTTTGTGAACATGCGAGCCCGGCTCTTCCCGAAGGAAAAGGCCTTCCCTCCCCCAGCCTGCATCTGCCGCATGAAGAATATCCACATACCGATCAACACCAGGATGGGGACCCAGGAGATGAGGAAGGACTGCAGAAAAGGCGTCTCGTCCGACTTAGCCGCTATTCTGACCCCCTTGGACCTCAGAAGCGGCACCACCTCTGGGTCAGCAGGGAGCACCGTCTTGAAAGGACGCCCATCGGTGAAACGCCCCGTGACCTTGTCTCCCTTTATGGTCACGGAGGCTACCCTGCCCTGCTCAACGGCCTCGAGGAACTCCGAGTAGACGATCTCCTTATGCGCCCCTTGCGGAGTGAAGCTGTTGAACAGCAGAATGGCTATTGCGGCGATGAAGAACCAAAGCAGTAAGCTCCTGTGCATTCCTTTGAAGACCTGTTTTTTGAAAAATGATAACATCCCTCCTTCCTCCTATCAACTACAGCCTTTTCTCAGGACTTGAGGGGGGAGGGGGTTAAATGCTATCCCATTAGGGACATGCAAGAAGAGCGCCTAAGGGAACTTCTTAACGACTTCAAGGAGGGAAAGGTTGACCTCGATGAGGTTATAAAGAAACTCCGCCTTTTACCCTTCGAGGTCCTCGAGGAAGCGGTTATAGACCATCACCGTGCCATCAGAAAAGGCGCCCCGGAGGTGATCTTCGGCCAGGGTAAGACCCCTCAGCAAATAGTCCGGATAATGGAGAGGATGGCCGCTGCGGGGGAAAATATCCTGGTCACCAGGATCTCTCCAGAGGGCGCCGAGGAGGTCCTCAGGCACTTCCCCGAGGCGGACTACAACCCCACCGCCCGGACCATAACCTTGAAGGTCTCCGAGGTCCCCTTGAGGGGACGGGGAGAGATCTTGGTGGTAAGCGCCGGGACGAGCGACATCTCCGTGGCCGAAGAGGCGGTGGTGACGGCTGAGATGATGGGAAACCGCGTGGGGAAGCTTTACGATGTGGGCATATCCGGTCTGCATCGGCTACTCCATCACATGGAGCGGCTTTCGGAGGCCAACGTGCTCATTGTGGTTGCCGGCATGGAGGGGGCCCTGCCGAGCGTGGTGGCTGGGCTGGTCTCGAGGCCGGTGATCGCCGTCCCCACCAGTGTGGGCTATGGGGCGTCTTTCGGCGGCCTGGCGGCCCTTCTGGGGATGCTCAATAGCTGTGCTTCGAACGTGGCCGTGGTCAATATAGACAATGGCTTCGGGGCCGGTTACATCGCAAGCCTGATAAACCGCTGAAGTCTCACTTACCCCGTCTCAAAAGCATCTTGAAATAGCGGGGAAGCACCGTCAGGGGGCCTGCGCCGAAGAGCCGCCTGCGCAGAGAAGGACCTTTACCGCCGTAGCTCTCCCAGTGGAGTACCTCCTCCAGCTTCAGCCGTGGCGGCGGCGTGGGCTCCTCCGCCGGATAGCCCACCGCGATGAGGGCCACGACCTTCAACCTCTCGGGGATCCGCAGGATCTCCTTGATCCTCTTCTCTTTAAAGAGCCCTATCCAGCAGGTGCCGAGCCCGAGGGAAGCGGCTTCAAGCAAGATGTGAGTCCCAGCTATGCAGCAATCCTGAAGATAGAAGGGCGAAAGCGGGTTTCCGCAGACGACGATAATGGCCGGGGCCTCTGCCACATGGTAGGATTTGACGAAGAGGAACCTGGCCTGATCTCCCACCGCCCGACGGACCTCCTCTTCTGTCACCACCACGAATTGCCAGGGCTGCACATTGGAGGCCGACGGGGCCCATCGCGCGGCCTCGATGAGGCGTTCGAGCAGTTCGCGAGGGACGGGTTTCCGCTGAAAGCGCCTTATACTTCGTCGCCTCTTGATGAGGGGAAGGAGATCCTCCATGGAGGCCGATTATAACACGGCGGCCGCGCT
>CAZGDM010000021.1:0-30869 GCA_964525275.1 uncultured Thermodesulfobacteriota bacterium
CTGGCCTGGTCAACCCTAGGACCAGGACGCTCTTTCACCTCATCATCTTCTTCGAACTCTGGATCGTCATCGCCATCTTCGCCCTCATTATGGGCATCCTCTTCAACATGTACCCTCAATCGGTCTTCCCTGTCTGGATGGAGATACCCATTGCCATCTGGATGGGGTACATGATCTACAGGAGGGGAGCTTCCCTAACGTGGACCGCCATCATCGCTGTCATCCTGATGTACATCACCGTCATCATCGGGGCTTATTTCCCCTTGAAACTCCCTGGCCTCTTCGGCCTCACGCCGATTGCCACCTGGCTGGTGATCCTGCTGATCTACTCCTACTTCGCCTCCACCACGCCGGTGTGGGCCCTCCTTCAGCCCCGTGACTACATCAACGCCCACGAGCTGGTTATCGCCATGGGACTGCTCTTCATCGGGGCTATAGTGGCCCATCCCAAGATCGTGGCACCGGCCTTCAACCTCAAGGCTGCTGGTGCTCCTCCTGCATGGCCCTTCCTCTTCGTGGTGATCGCCTGTGGCGCCATCTCCGGGTTCCACTCGCTGGTGAGTTCCGGTACCTCCTCCAAGCAGATCGACAAGGAGACCGACGCCCAGATGGTGGGCTACGGCGGTATGTTGATGGAGGGGTCGTTGTCGACGTTGGTCATCGTGGCCACCTGTGCCGCCTTAGGGATCGCTTACAAGACCAAGGCGGGGGAGATCCTTACGGGGGTTGCCGCCTGGAAGGCCCATTACGCCAGCTGGCAGGCGGCTGCCGGCCTCGGGTCTAAACTTAACGCCGTGATCGTAGGGTCGGCCAATCTGATGAACTCCTACGGCATCCCATTGGTCATCGGTTCCACTATCATGGCGGTCTTCCTGGTCTCCTTCGCCGGCACGACGCTGGACACCGCCACCAGGATCCAGCGCTATGTCATCGGCGAGTTCTGTCGGGACATCGGCGTGGGGTTCTTGGCCAATCGCTGGGTGGCCACCTTCATAGCGGTCTTTTCGGCCTTTCTCTTGGCCTTCGCCCAGAAAGGAGGAAAGGGTGCCCTGATCCTCTGGCCGCTGTTCGGTTCGGTGAACCAGTTGCTCGCTGGACTGGCGTTGCTGGTGGCTACGGTCTATCTGGCCAAGCTCAAGAAGCCCCTTTGGATCACCCTCCTGCCCATGATCTTCATGCTCTTCATGACCGGCTGGGCAATGGTGCTCAACATCAAGAAGTTCGCCGCCACCCACAACACGCTGCTGCTGGTGATAGGGATCATCGTCTTCGCCCTGGAGATCTGGATGATCATCGAAGCCGTCATAGCCCTGGAGCGTCACGCGAGGTCTTCGTAAGTGCAGGAGCTGCCGCCCCTTGTCGCAGCCTGTCTCAGGAGGCCTACCCCTTATACGCCGGTCTGGCTCATGCGCCAGGCCGGCCGCTACCTCCCCGAGTACAGGAGGCTCAAGGGGCGGTACTCCTTTCTGGAGATGTGCAAGACCCCGGAGCTCGCCGCCGAGATAACCCTTCTGCCCGTAAGAAAGTTCGACCTCGACGGCGCCATCCTCTTCTCGGACCTGCTTTTGCCCCTTGAGGCCATGGGCCTCGAGATCCGCTATCCTCAGGGGGGAGGCCCGGTGGTCGCCAACCCGGTGAGGGACAGGCGTTCCGTCGAAGCCCTTGAGGTGGATGGGGCCCTGGAGCGACTGCAACCGGTCCTTGAGGCTGCGGAGATGGTCCGGGAGGCCCTCCCGCCGAGGGTGTCCCTCATCGGCTTCGCAGGGGCGCCCTTCACCCTGGCCAGTTACGCCGTGGAGGGGGGTGGATCTCGGTCTTACAGCCTGGTCAAGGGCTTTATGTACGCTGACCCCGAGGGCTTTGGGATGCTGATGGAGAGGATATCCCGTGTGATCGGGGCCTTTCTCAGGGCCCAGGCCTCGGCAGGGTGTCAAGTCCTGCAGCTCTTCGACAGCTGGGCCGGGGCCCTAAGCCCTGCGGACTACCGGCGCTACGCCCTCCCCTGGACGCGTCGGGCCATAGAGGGGCTTGAAGTCCCCCTCATCCACTTCTCCACCGGCACGGGGGGCTTTTTGGAATTGATCGCCTCGGCGGGAGGAGAGGTGATCGGCGTGGACTGGCGAATCGATCTCGGTGAGGCCTGGGGGCGGATAGGCTATGAACGGGCCATCCAGGGGAACCTCGATCCGGCGGCCCTCCTTGCCCCCCGGGAGGCGATAGAGGAGGCCACAAAAGAGATCCTCAAGCGGGCAGGAGGGCGCGCTGGGCACATCTTCAACCTCGGCCACGGGGTCTTGCCCGATACCCCCGAGGCCAACGTCGGCTTTCTGGTGGACTTGGTCCACCGCCTTACGGAGGACGGAGGGTGACCAAGGGGGTGGTGATCGCCGCCTTTGGGGGGGCGAGGGACGAAGGGGAGGTTGAGGACTTCCTCCGGGAACTGAAGGGGGAAGTTCTCCCTCGAGAGTTCCTCGAGGTGATCAAGGACAGGTATCGTTCCATCGGAGGATCCCCCTTCTTCGCCATCGTGCAGCGGATCGTCGAAGGGCTTAGGCGGCGGCTTCGGGGGGTGCTGGTGGACTACGGAGTGCTCTACGGCAAGCCGCCCCTCGAGGAGGTCATCGACGAACTCGAAGAACGAGGGGCCTTTGAGATTTTGATCTGCCCCCTCTCCCCTTACAGGTCCCCTTACACCACCGAGGTCCTTCAGAGGGCGGAGAGAAAACTCGAAGACCTCGCCCTTCCCATGAGGACTCCGTCCCCATGGTTTGACCACCCGGAATATCTCAAACTCTGGGCCTCACGGGTGCAGGAGGAGATCGCCTCTTTCGGCAAGGTCCCCCTCCTCTTCACCGCCCACTCCCTGCCGCGGGATCGAGAGACACCCTACCTCGACGATCTTCGATCCTCTGTTATGGGGGTCACGAGGCTGTTGCCATCTCTGCCATGGCGTCTCGGTTTCCACGGCTGGAGGCCTGGGTGGATTGGACCGACCTTGGAGGAGGCGCTGGACGAGTTCAGAGCCGAAGGGAAAGAGCGCGTCATCGTGGTCCCCCTCGGTTTCCCTTGCGACCACTTGGAGACCCTTTACGATTTGGATGTGGAACTGAGGACCAAGGCGGAGGAGCGCGGCATGTCCTTGGAGAGGGTGCCGTGTCTCAACGCCTCGGAGGACTTTGTCACCTTCCTTGCCAAAAGGATCCTGGAGGCCTTCCAGCGGTGAGGCGCGTGGCGGTTCTGGGTGGGGGGATCGCCGGGTTGGCGGCGACCTATGAACTCCTCAAAGGTGCTGCTGAGGAGTCCCTGCCCTTGGAGGTCCACCTCGTGGAAAGGGAAGACCGACTCGGGGGGACCATCTTAACGGAGAGGGTAGATGGTTTCGTCATCGAAGGGGGGCCTGATTGCCTGCTGGCGGAAAAGCCCTGGGCCCTGGAGCTCGCCAGGGAGCTCGGTTTGGGAGGGAGGATCGTCCCCGCTTCTGTGGAGACCCAAGGCACCTACATCCTCTGGAGGGGACGCCTCCATCGGTTGCCCGAGGGGTTCATACTGCTCGCCCCTACCAGTCTCTGGCCCTTCGTCATCTCAAGGCTCCTAAGCCCCCTGGGGAAGTTGAGGGTTGCCTTGGAGCCCCTTATCCCCCGCCGACGGGACGGCGGGGACGAGAGTCTGGCCGACTTCGTCTCCAGGCGCCTCGGCCGCGAGGTCTTGGAGCGGATAGCCGAACCCCTGGTGGCTGGGATCCATGGTGGGGCCCCGGAGGTGCTGAGTCTCAAGAGCACCTTCCCCAAGTTCTCAGAGCTTGAGGCCAAATACGGTAGCCTCATCAGGGGCTTACGGGAGGTCATGCGTCGGCGAAGGGATCAAGGAATGGGCACCCCCTTCGTCTCCTTCCGCCAGGGGATGGCCGAATTGGTGGAGGCCCTTGAAGGGGCCATAGGAGAAGGGGCCCAGATCCATCTGAGCTCCAGCGCCCAGGCGGTGGAACGCGGGGGCAGGGGGTTCCTCGTGCATACCTCCACGGGTACCTTTGAGGTCGAGGCCTTGATCCTGGCTACCCCCTCTTACGTGAGCGCGAGGTTGCTCCAGCCTTTAAAGGCGGATCTCGCTCGACTCCTCGAAGGCATCCCCTACGTTTCCTCCGTCACCCTTTCGCTGGCCTTCGCGGAAGAGGAGGTGGAGGAACTAAGGGGGCACGGCTTCGTCGTCCCCCGGAAAGAGGGCCTACGCCTTATGGCCGTGACCTTCTCCTCCCAGAAGTTCCCCGGGCGGGCGCCCCAGGGGAAGGTGCTCTTGCGGGCCTTTGTCGGTGGCGCCAGGGACGAGGAGGTGGTAGAACTGGGGGATGGGGAGATCCTTGAACTCGTCTTGGGGGAACTCGAGGGGGTCCTTGGGCTGAAAGGGGAGCCCTTCCTGTGGCGTCTTTTCCGCTGGCCCAAGGCTCTCGCCCAATACAGGGTGGGCCACGGGAAGCTGATGAAGGAGGTCGAGGGAAAGCTCCGGGACACCCCGGGGGTGTTCCTGGCGGGCGGGGCATACCATGGGATCGGCATCGGGGATTGTGTAAGGGGGGGGAGGGAGGCGGCGAGGAGGCTTTTGACCTTTTTGCGCAATTGACAAGGGCGCTTTTGCCACTATCCTTAAGGGTGAATTCCCATAGAGGAGGCGCCATGATCCTGAAGATCAACCCCCAAAACCCCCAAAAGAGGCTGATTCGCAGGGTGGTAGAGGTCCTCAAAGAGGGTGGGATCATCGCCTATCCCACCGATACCATTTACGGCCTTGGATGCGATCTCTACCGGAAGGACGCCATCGAGCGGATCTATCGTCTCAAGCGTTCAAGCCCCTCCAAACGCCTGAGCATCATCTGCCCCGACCTCAAGTACATAAGCATGTACGCTCAGGTGCCCGACTACGCCTACCGGATCATGAAGCGATTGATCCCTGGCCCCTACACCTTCATCCTCGAGGCCACCAAACTAGTCCCCAAGATCATGCTCACCAATCAACGTACCATCGGTATCAGGGTCCCGGACCATCCCATCCCCCTTGCCCTGGTGGCGGAGCTGGGCAATCCCATCATCACCACCAGTGTCACCAAGCCGGACGAGACCCTATATAACGATCCCCAGGAGATCGCCGAACGCTTCGGCAAAGAGGTGGATTTGGTGATAGATGGCGGGGTGATCGTCCCCCAGCATTCCTCCATCATCGACCTCACCACTGAGGAGCCGAGGGTCCTCAGGGTCGGCAAGGGTGACGTGAGCTTCCTCGAGGGTTGATGCCCAAGGTCTGGATCGGCACCTCCGGATGGACCTATAAGCACTGGGCGGGCAAGTTCTACCCTCAGGACCTCTCTCCCAGACGGTGGCTCGAGTACTACGCCCGGCATTTTGACACCGTGGAACTCAACAGCCCCTTTTATCGGGTCCCCAAGAGGAAGACCTTCGAGGGGTGGAGGGAACGGACGCCGGAGGGATTCGTCTTTGCGGTGAAGGCCTCCCGACTCATCACCCACGTACGCAAGTTGAGAGGCGTCGAAGAGGAGGTGCGGTGGTTCTTCTCGGAGGTCCAGGGATTGGGGGAGAAACTCGGCCCCGTGCTCTTCCAGCTCCCGCCAAGCCTACGGGTCACAGTAGATGGGCTTGAAGGACTCCTGGGTCTTCTGCCCGAAGGGCGCTATGCCTTTGAGTTTCGCCACCCCTCCTGGTTTACAGAGGAGGTCTACGAAGTGCTTAGCCATTACGATGCCGCGCTGTGTGTAGCGGACTCGCCACGTTTTCCGTGCGAGAGGCGGGTGACGGCTTCTTTTCTGTACGTGAGGCTTCACGGAAGCCAGCGTCTCTATGCCTCCCTTTACACCCGGGAGGAACTCGAGGATTGGGCAGGCTTCATCAGGCGGGGATTCGAGATGGGCGTTGAAGAGGCCTTCTGTTATTTCGACAACGACTACGAGGCCTATGCGGTGCGCAACGCCTTGGAATTGCTGGAGATCCTGGGGGCTTAGGGTCTGAATTCCGGGTTGCGCAGCAGGAACCTCCGTACACGGTCCAGGGCCACCTCGGAGGCCATGAGCTTGACCTGGCTCCGGTCGCCGAAAAAGCGGTACCTCTTTACCTCCACATGGTCTCCCACAGCCATCCCGATGAAGACGGTCCCCACGGGGTGCTCTGGGGTACCCCCTGACGGCCCTGCGATCCCCGTGGTGGAAACGCCAAAGGTGGCCCCGAAACGTTCCTTCACCCCCTTGGCCATGGCCTCTGCACAGGGGGCGCTTACGGCACCGTGATGCCTGAGGATACCCTCAGGGACGCCAAGGAGGCGTTGCTTGGCTTCTTCGCTGTAGCTTACCACGCCGCCCAAGAAGTAATCGGAGCTCCCCGGAACCTCCGTGATCCTATGGGCGACGAGTCCCCCTGTGCAGGATTCCGCCGTGGCGATGGTGGCCCCCCGTTCGCGTAAGAGCCGCCCCAAAACCTCCTCCATGGTTTCATCATCGGTTCCGTAAAGGTGAAGCCCAAGCCTTTGTCTGATCTCCTTTTCATAGTCCAGGAGGCGGCGAGAGGCCTCCTCCGGGGACGGTGCCCTTACCGTGAGCCTGAGGTGGATCTCGGGGAAAGAGGGGAGGAAGGCCAGCGTGAACTCCCCTCCGAGATCCTTCAACGCCTCTTGGACCTGGGATTCGGTGGGGCCGAAACACTTGAGCAACTTTTCGGCCACTCCGATGGAGCCGGTGATCTTCCTGAGGAAGGGGATCAGGCTCCCTTCAACCATTGCCCTCAGCTCTTTGGGGACCCCAGGGAAGAAGAAGACATAGCTTTCCCCCACCATGAGCTTGAAACCGCATAGGCCAATGGGGTTGGGGATTACCCGAGCTCCCTCCGGTAGGAGGGCCAGGTCTTCTTCGCCCTTTCCAAAGGGGAGGTCCCACCTTTTGAATTTCTCTTTCAGCTCTTCGAGGTAGTCCTCGTTGAGGGCCAACCCGAGGCCAAAGGCCTTTGCTGCTGCCTCCCTGGTGAGGTCATCGGGCGTGGGGCCGAGCCCCCCAGTAACCAGCACCAGCTCTGCTCGTCGGGTAGCAGCCCTTAGAGCATCGACGATCTCCTCGAGGACGTCCCTTACAGTGACCACCCTCTGCAAATCTACATCGAAGCGATGGAGCACCCCCGCCAGGTAGTGGGAATTGGTGTCCAGCGTAGCCCCGATCAGGAGTTCGTCCCCTATTGTGACGATCTCCGCCCTCATCCTGCCTCCTTGAGGAATTAGTATAACAGATGATCCCCTTGGAGTCCCTTTTCGCTTTGACAGTCTCCCCCCCCTTTGTTAACGTAAGCCCTTCAAGCGGGCATGGGGTTTGCGAGGAGGGTAAAGCTTTTTTTTCACTTCTTCCTCTCCCCAGAGAGGATGCTCCTGGGGAGTTTCGGCCTCATGATCCTTTTGGGGACCTTTATTTTGAAACTTCCCTTCGCTACCGTGAAGGGACACATCTCCACCGTCGATGCCCTATTCACCGCTACCTCCGCGGTCTGCGTGACAGGGCTTGTGGTGGTGGACACGGGTAGTTACTTTACCCTCGCCGGGCAACTGATAATTCTGGGGCTTATTCAGGCAGGGGGCTTGGGCATCATGACCTTTTCCGTCCTGTTCTGGAGCCTTCTGGGCAGGGAGATCTCGCAACGGGGGAAGATGGCCTTGGAGGGGAGTTTTAGCCCCAGTCCCGTAAGGGACGTGCTCTGGATAGTCAAGAGGGTGCTCATGTTGACCGCCCTTTTCGAGGCGGTGGGGGCGGGATTACTGCTCCTCAGATGGGGCAATCTCTTCCCCTTGCCTCGGGCCCTCTATCTCTCGATTTTTCACGCCATCTCGGCCTTCTGCAACGCAGGCTTTTCCCCCTTCAGCGATTCATTGGCCGCCTTCAGAGGCGATTGGTGGACCAACCTGGTGGTGGGAGGGCTGATAGTGCTGGGAGGGATAGGCTTTATCGTGTTGATGGACCTAAAGGAAAAGATCACCTCTCGGGGGAGGCTCTCCTTGCACACCAAGGTAGTGTTGGTCACCACTGGGTGTTTGATCTTCGGAGGCGCTTTCTTGCTTTGGATCACCGAACGGGGGAACGTCCTTGAGGGGATGTCCGTGGGAGAACAGATCTTGGTCAGTGTCTTTCACTCGGTAACGGCGCGAACTGCGGGTTTCTCCACTGTGGAAGTGAGCAAGATGGGGGATGCCGCCCTTTTCGTACTGGTGATCCTCATGTTCATCGGGGCCTCCCCCGGCTCCTGCGGAGGGGGGATAAAGACCACAAACCTGGCCCTGCTCTTCTCCCTGGGATACAATAGGTTTATGGGGCGTAGCGATGCCGTGATGTTCAAACGGACGGTGCCTAGGGAGACGGTGGCCAGGTCCATCTCCCTGCTCATAGGTTCCTTCCTCTTCCTCACCTTTGTGCTCCTCTTCTTCCTGGTGAGCGAGGAGAGCGGTGTTCCTCACAAGGAGGGGCTGTTCATCGAAATCCTATTTGAGATCACCTCAGCCTTCGGCACGGTAGGTCTATCGGCAGGCATGACCTCCAGGCTCGATGCCCTTGGGAAGGTCCTCATCACGGTTACCATGTTCGTGGGAAGACTGGGGCTTCTCACCATGGCCTATGCCCTGGCCAAAAGGGAGGAGGTCGCCTTGCAGTACGCTGAGGAAAACATCATGGTAGGGTAGGGGAGATGAAGTTCGGGGTGATTGGTCTCGGCAACTTCGGGGCCACGGTGGCTCGGGCCCTTTTCGAGGGGGGGCATGAGGTGGTCGTCCTCGATCGCGACAAGGGTCGCGTGCAGGCTGCGCAAAAATTCGCCTCCCAGGCCATCATTGCGGATGCTACCCAGAAGAAGGTCCTCGAGGAACTGGGGCTCGACAAAATGGACGCCGTGGTGGTCAGTTTAGGCAAGGACCTGAGTGCCAGCGTCCTGGTGACCCTCTACTTGAGGGACCTCAAGGTGAAGAAGATCGTGGTTAAGATCGCCAGCGAAGATCACGGCCGCGTCCTTGAGAAGGTGGGGGCGACGGAGATCGTATTCCCCGAAAAGGACATGGCCCTGCGTCTCGCCCAAAGCCTCACCTCCCCCAACATCTTGGATTACCTCCCTCTCTCCCCGGAATTCTCCCTCATCGAACTCGCCCCGCCTACGGACTTCATAGGCAAAAGCCTCGCAGAGCTCCGCTTGAGGAGCCGTTACGGCGTGAACGTACTGGCCGTAAGGCAGATCATCCCAGAGAAGATGATCATCAATCCCCCTGCGGACTTCGTCATCAAGGACAGTGACGTCTTGGTGGTCCTCGGCAGAAGGGAGGACATCGAGCGGATCAAATAAGCCGTCCTTGACACCCTGGAAGGCATCGCCTATAAGTTAGTCGGCGATGCAGTACACGTTGTTGCTCAACGCCACCTACGAACCCCTTAAGGTCATCTCCTGGAAAAAAGCTGTAGTGTTGGTAGTGCTCGGCAAGGTGGAGGTGATCGAGGAGTACGAACGTGAGATCCGCAGCGTCTCCTTCAGCATTAAGCTCCCCTCGGTGGTCAGGCTCTTGAAGTACGTCAGAAGGCGGAACATGGAGGTGAAGTTCTCCCGTCGCAACATCTACGCCCGCGACGGCTATCGCTGTCAGTACTGTGGCAAGCGGTTCCCCTACGAGGAACTGACCTGTGATCATGTGATTCCTCGCTCCCGAGGGGGGAAGACCGATTGGACCAACGTCGTCACCTGTTGTCGTACCTGTAACCATAAAAAGGGTGGACGGACACCGGAAGAAGCGGGTATGAAACTCCTCAGGCAACCCAAGCGTCCTGCGTGGTTGCCCTTTGTCCGGATAACCATAAGATTGAAGAACCCTCCTCGCTCTTGGCTCGATTACTTCTACTGGGACGTGGAGCTGGAGCGGGAAGGAGACCAGGGACCTGTGGCTAGCCTCAGGTAGACCTCCTCCGCGAGATCCTCTGCCATTTTGCGGAGAGCCCGATCCTTCGCCTCGTCGTCCAGGATTTCGTCTCCCCTCACGTTGAAGGTCTCCGTTTCGGTGAGGCCTCTGCCCTCCCAAAGGACCCTCCTGCCTCTAACAAGCCTGAGGTCCACTTGCAAAGTGGCTCGGTATTGCCTTGCCCGGGCGCTCTCATCGTAGGCGAGGGAACGAAAGGAGATCCCTATCACTCGACCCTCCAAGGTGGCGTCGGCCTCCTCGCTTTTGACGAGGGGTACTCCCCTGAAGGTGAATTCCTCCCTCAGAGCCCGGCGGAGTAAGGAATCCAACTGGGGCTCAGCGGTGAGGTTTTGGAACTCCCCTATGGCTATGGACCGTATCCCTTCGGGCAGAGAAGGGGCTCCGACGAAGCGATAGCCACAACCGAAGAGCAGAGGCAACAACAGCAATAACCTCAGCATACGACGTTGACCAGCCTCCCGGGCACGTAGATCACGCGACGGATCTCCTTGCCTTCAGTGTGGCGCTTGACCCCTGGCGTTTCGAGGGCCCGCCGTTTTATCTCCTCCCCGGGGGTGTCGGCGGGCACCATTATGCGGTCCCGCACCTTGCCGTTCACTTGAACCACTATGAGGATCTCCTCGGCCTTCACGGCCTCGGGGTCGTAGCGGGGCCAGGGCTGATCGATCAGGCTCGGCTCCATGCCAATGGCCACCCACAGCTCCTCAGTGATGTGGGGTACAAAGGGGTGAAGCAGCAGGCATAGCGTCCTCAAGGCCTCATGCCAGAGCGCAGGGGAGATCTCCTGCTTTAAGGCATCGTAAAGGTAGTTGGTCCACTCCATCACCGCGGCTATGGCGGTGTTGAAGTGGAATCGCTCGATGTCCTCGGTGACCTTCTTTATGGCCCGGTGAGTCCTCCGCCTGAACTCCACCTCCTGGGGGCTGAGCTTCCCTGGCGTCTCATCTCCTGCCTTGGGGATTGCCTCTTGGAAGAGCCGCCAGAGACGCTGCAGGAACCTGAAGCACCCCTCCACCCCTTCCTCCTTCCAGTCCAGGTCCTTTTCCGGAGGGGCCGCGAACAGGATGAAGAGCCTTGTGGTATCGGCGCCATAACGGGCGATCATGTCGTCCGGGTCGACGATGTTGCCCTTGGATTTGGACATCTTGGCCCCGTCCTTTATCACCATCCCCTGGGTGAGGAGCCGCCGAAAGGGTTCGTCGAAATTCAGAAACCCCAGGTCCCTCAGGACCTTGGTGAAAAAGCGCGCATAAAGCAGGTGGAGCACCGCGTGCTCAATCCCCCCGATATACTGGTCCACCGGCATCCAGTACTTGACCCGTTCGTCGAAGGGGGCTTCGTGGTTGTCGGGGCAGCAGTACCGGGCAAAATACCAGGAGGACTCCACGAAGGTGTCCATGGTGTCCGTCTCTCTTCTGGCCTCCCCTTTACAGCGGGGACACCGTGTCTTCACGAAGGACTCCAGCTGCTCGAGGGGTGATCCCTTTCCCGTGATCTTCACGTCGAGGGGAAGCTCTACGGGAAGATCCTCTTCCGGCACCGGCACCGTGCCGCAGCGAGGGCAGTAAATGATGGGGATTGGGGCCCCCCAGTAGCGCTGTCTCGAAATCCCCCAGTCGCGCAGACGGTAGTTGACGGTCCTTCTGCCTATGCCCCTTTCCTCGAGGAGCTTTGCGATCCTCTCCATGGCCTCGCGGTTCGGCATCCCGTCGAAGGGCCCGGAGTTGACCATGATGCCGTCCTCGATATAGGCCTCTTCCATCTCCTCGGGCCGAAGCTTTCGGTCAGGAGGGCGGATCACCACCACGATGTCGAGGCCGTATTTCTTCGCGAATTCAAAGTCCCGCTGATCGTGGGCGGGAACCGCCATGATGGCCCCTGTGCCGTATTCCATCAGCACGAAGTTGGCCGTCCAGACGGGCATTCGCCTTCCGGTCATGGGGTTGCGGCAGTAGACCCCGAGAAACACCCCCTCCTTTTCGGCCCCCTCCGAGGAGCGCTCGATGAGGTCCTGTCTTTTCACCCGCTCCACAAAGCGCCGGACTTCTTCCTCCTGGGGGGTTCCCCGGGAGAGCTCCTTCACCAGCGGGTGTTCGGGGGCCAGGACCATGAAGGTGGCACCGTAGATGGTGTCTACCCGAGTGGTGAAGACCCGGATGGAGCGCCCCCCGTCCTCCAGCGGGAAGTCCACCTCCACCCCGTGGCTTTTGCCGATCCAGTTCTTCTGCATGGTGATGACCCGCTCGGGCCATCCTTCGAGCAACCTGTCGCACCACTCGAGCAGCTCCTCTGCATAGTCGGTGATCTTGAAGAACCAGCCTTCGAGCTGTCGCTTCTCGACCTCCGAGCCACACCTCCAGCAACGCCCCGCCTCCACCTGCTCGTTGGCGAGCACCGTTTCGCAGCCCGGGCACCAGTTCACCTCGGCCTTTCTTCTATAGGCTAAGCCCCTTTCGTACATCTTCAGGAAGAAGAGCTGTTCCCAGCGGTAGTAGGAGGGGTCGCAGGTGGCGAACTCGCGGTCCCAATCGTAGCTGAAGCCCATCCGCTTCAGCTGCTTGCGCATGTAGGCGATGTTGTCGTAAGTCCAGCGGGCAGGATGCACTCCGTGCTCTATGGCCGCGTTCTCCGCCGGAAGCCCAAAGGCATCCCATCCCATGGGGTGAAGGACGTTGAAACCCTGCATCCGCTTGTAGCGTGCCACCACATCCCCAATGGAGTAGTTGCGGATGTGGCCCATGTGGAGTCTGCCCGAGGGGTAAGGGAACATCTCGAGCAGATAGTACTTGGGCTTCGACGGGTCTTCCTTCACCCTGAAGATCCCCTTCTCCTCCCAGTACCTCTGCCACTTGAGCTCTATGGCCTGAGGGTCGTACTTCGTCATCTCCCCAGCAACCTCCTGATCCTCAGTCTCAAGGCGTTGAGGCGTATGAAGCCCTCGGCGTCCCGCTGGCGGTATACCTCCTCGGCCTCAAAGGTGGCAAACTCCGGATGGTAGAGGCTCTTGGGGGACTTTCTGCCCACCACGGTGCAGTTGCCCTTGTAGAGCTTGAGGCGCACGGTGCCCGTTACGTCCTTCTGCGTGGCATCCACGAACTCCCACAGCACCTCCATCTCCGGTGAGAACCAGTAGCCGTAGTAGATGAGCTCGGAGATCTTGGGGATGAGGCCGTCCCTTAAGTGCATCACCTCCCGGTCCATGGTGATGGATTCGATGGCCCGGTGGGCGATGTGAAGGATGGTCCCCCCGGGGGTCTCGTACACGCCCCGTGACTTCATCCCTACGTAGCGGTTCTCCACGATGTCCACCCGGCCTATGCCGTTCTCCCCCCCGATGCGGTTGAGGTGGGCGAGAAGCTCCGCGGAGGACATGCGTTTGCCGTCCACGGCCACGGGGACCCCGTCTTCGAAGTCTATCTCCAGGTAGGTGGGTCTGTCGGGCGCCCGTTCGGGGGAGACCGTCATGGTGAACATCTCCTCAGCGGGCTCCTTCCAGGGGTCCTCCAGCACCCCTCCCTCGTAGCTTATGTGAAGGAGGTTGCGGTCACAGCTATAGGGCCTCTCCGGGGTCACGGGCACGGGGATCCCCTTCTTGCGGGCATAGGCGATGAGGTCGCTTCGGGAGCGGAACTCCCACTCCCTCCAGGGGGCGATGACGCGGATGTTGGGGTCGAAATGGTAGTAAGTCAGCTCGAACCGGACCTGATCGTTCCCCTTGCCGGTGGCACCGTGGGCCACGGCATCGGCGCCTTCGCGCCTGGCCACCTCCATCTGCCCCTTGGCGATCAGGGGTCTCGCGATGGAGGTCCCGAGCAGATAACCCCCTTCGTAGATGGCGTTGGCCTTCAGGGCCCGAAAGACGAAGTCCCTGGCGAACTCCTCCTTGCGGTCGTCGATGTAGACCTTGGACGCCCCGGTGCGGAGGGCCTTCTGCCTTACCTCCTCCAGGTCCTCCGCCTGGCCGATGTCCGCACAGTAGGCGATCACCTCGCAGCCGTAACGCTCCTTGAGCCAGGCGAGGATCACCGAGGTGTCAAGCCCTCCCGAGTAAGCGAGGACGACCTTTTTCACCTCCTGGTTCATCTGGCCTCTCCTTTCAGCTCCCTCAGCCCACCGACCACCGCTCCCTTTCCCTCTGCGCCTCTTCGAGGCTCCGGTACCTGAAGATCCCCCTGGGAGCGGGTCTACGGGGAAACGCATCAAGCAGGCTGAGCACCCTCCGGTAGTAGCCTTCGTCCGGTTCCATGACCCAAAGGTCCCTTTCGGCCTCTTCCAGGGTCCTGAACTTCTTCACCCAGCCCCTTTTCATCCCATCAACCACTCCAGGATGGCCTTCTGCACGTGGAGGCGGTTTTCGGCCTGATC
The DNA here is from genome assembly GCA_964525275.1 of uncultured Thermodesulfobacteriota bacterium. Classification (GTDB taxonomy): domain Bacteria; phylum Desulfobacterota; class B13-G15; order B13-G15; family B13-G15; genus CAZGDM01. The sequence continues at coordinate 14,347 of CAZGDM010000021.1, forward strand.
GAACACCACCGACTGCGGCCCGTCCATCACCTCGTCGGTGATCTCCTCCCCCCTGTGGGCGGGAAGGCAGTGCATCACCAGGGCCCCGGGGGAGGCGAGCTCCAAGAGCGAGCGGTTCAGCTGATAGGGCCTGAAGACCTCGAGGCGCTCCTCCCTCTCGGCCTCCTGCCCCATGGATGCCCATACATCGGTATAGAGCACCTCGGCCCCCTTGGCCGCCTCGCGGGGGTCATGGGTGAGGACGACCTTAGCCCCTTCCTCCAGCGCCCTCTCGAGGATCTGCCGGTCTGGCTCGTAGCCTCGGGGACAGGCGATCCTCAGCTCCACCCCCAGCCTCAGGGCCCCATTGATCCAGGAGTTCGCCACGTTGTTTCCGTCACCGATGTAGGCCACTCTGACCCCCCTGAAACGCCCCAGCTTTTCCCAGATGGTGAAGACGTCCGAAAGGATCTGGCAGGGATGAAGTAGGTCCGACAACCCGTTTATCACCGGCACTGAGGCGTTTGCTGCAAGTTCCTCGACGTTTCGGTGCGAGAAGGTCCTGATCATGATTCCATCTACATACCTGGAGAGCACCCGGGCGGTGTCCGCGATGGTCTCGCCACGGCCGAGCTGGGTTTCGCCTCTGCCGAGGTAGAGGGCGTGCCCTCCAAGCTGATATATCCCCACCTCGAAGGAGACACGGGTGCGGGTGGATGGCTTCTCAAAGATCATGGCCAGGGTCTTGCCCTCCAAGGGCCTCCATACCTCACCCCGTCGCTGCTTCCCCTTGAGCTCTTTAGCTCGCTGCAGCAGGCCCTCCAGCTCCTCGGGGTCGAAATTATAGAGGGACAAAAAATCGCGCTTCATTCCCCCTCCTCACTCAAAAGGGGCTTGAATTTTACCGTGAAAGCGAGGTCTGGTAAAGGGGAGTGAGACCTTGACGCAACACCCCCTTTACCTCTAAAGTCCGAGGGAAAAGTCCGAAGGAGGTAGGGAGATGATCCTTCAACGGGAACACGCGAGGCTTCTGATGCGGATGCTGGAGGATAGAGAAAAAGGGGAGGCCAGGACCGCCTTTGAGGAGACGGAAGAAGGGCTTTTGTTGGAACTGGAGATGGCCGACCTGGTGCGTCCCATGGCCCCCCTCCAGGTGGAGCTGACATATACCGGTATGGAGATAACCCTCCTGCTCCGGGGGCTTATAAGGGAGGGGAAATTACGCCCCCTCGAGGAGTGGCCCGAGGGGTGGAGATGGGTTGGCTCAGAGGTGATAGCCATGCTGGATGCGGCCTCTCGAGCGGGGAGAGTCGGTCCCTGGACGGAGGAGGCATTGCTTGAACGCGGATTGGCCGCCGAGGAGGGGGGAAGGGTGGTCGTCAATGAGGCGGGCAGAAGGCTCCTCGAGCTCTACCATGGGGCGGAGCCCAAGCTGGAGATCTCCGCTTCCCTCGCCTCTTCCCTCAGAAAGACCCCTATCGGTCCGGCTCCTCAAGGCCTTCTCCCCTTGGAGGGTCATGGAAAACGGCTCCTTGAGGCGATGCGACTCATCGCCTTCAGCATCCCCTTGGCGGACATCTACGCCTTGACGGCCCTGGGACAGGCTGTCAAGGAAACCCTCACCCTGGGCGGATTTGCCGCGGAGGGAGGAGTCCTCACTGAAGACATCCTATGGGCCGTCTCGAGGGTGGCAGATGGGGAGGAGATGCAAGGGGAAACCATGGAGGTCCTTCAAGGGTTGGGATATGTAGATGAAGAAGGGGAGCTGACGCCGGCTGGGGAATGGGCCCTGGAGGTCTTCCGGCTGTGGCGAGAAGGGGCCAGAAGGGAGGTGTGGAGCTTTGCCTTGGAGGCGGAAGAGGGGGCGGTCCTAAGGGCCTTGGGTGAGCTTGCGAGGGAAGGGGAGGCCACTTTCAAAGACCTCCAGAAGGCCTTAGCTGAACAAAAGGCCTACTTCGTGGAGGAACCCGTTAAGCTACGCCAAACGTTGTACGTCCTGGAGGCGATGGACCTTGTGGAAACGGCGGAAGGGGAAAGGGGTGAGGTCTTCCTCCTCACCGAAGCGGGGCAGGAGGCCTTAAAGGACCAACTTAACAACCCCCGGAGGATATCATCTACCTCCGTTAAGGCCATCACCATGACCCGCAAGACCTTCTCCGCCCCCAATCCCCAATGGTTTGAGAAGGCCAGGGAGGAGGGATTGGTGGGGACGGCTGAACCCACAAAGGCAGGTTTCCTCTACGCCCGACTGGCAGAGAGGGTGAGGCGGAAGCCCTACATGTCTCGGCCGGAGATGGAGCTCTTTTTGCGGGTTGTCCCTGAGGGAGTAAGCGTCGATGAGCTGGTGGAGGGAGAGGAAGAACGGAAAAAGGCCTTGGAGCGATTGGAGGCCCTACATCTGGTGGATATCCTCCCGGACGGTAACGTCGTGATGACGGAGGCCGGGCGGCTGATGGAGAAAGCCCTCTCTTCAGTTCCCCTCGGCCTCGAGATGCCCGTGACCCCCTTGATCTACCGTGCGGTTAAGGCGATGGCCGACACGGGGGTGCTTTACAGGAAGGAGAAGAGGGTGCGAGTCCTGCCCAATAGGATGAAGGAGGCGGAGAGACGCAGCGGCCTTCCTCCAGAGGCGATGGGGGAGGCCATGAAAGCGGCCCGGATGGCTGGATTCCTGGGCAAGAACTCTGTGACGGAGACGGGGTTGGCCCTCTTGGAGGCCGCCGAGAAGATGAACCCCCTCGAGGTCCTCGAGGGATACAAAGGCAAGGAGATCGAGTGAGTTTGGTCGGGGCGGGCGGATTTGAACCGCCGACCCCCTGCTCCCAAGGCAGGTGCGCTACCCGGCTGCGCCACGCCCCGTGAGGAATTGTTCCCTTAGAACCGCCTTTATAGCCTTTAGGGCGCGTCCCCGATGGCTTATGCGGTTCTTCTCGGCGAGGGGGAGTTCTGCCATAGTCTTTTCCCTTTCGGGTAGGAAGAAAAGGGGGTCATACCCAAATCCCCCTTCCCCCCGAGGGTTCTCCAGGATTATACCATGGCAACTTCCCTCCACCACCCATTCCCTTCCGGTGGCTGGATCGACCAAGGCCATGACACAGCGGAAAGAGGCCCGCCTGCGTTCTGCGGGCACTCCCTGAAGACGCCTCAGCAACTCGCGGTTGTTTTCCTCGTCCCCTGCGTCCTCCCCGGCGAACCTGGCCGACCTCACCCCAGGGGCCCCTCCCAACGCCTCCACCTCGAGGCCTGAATCATCGGCCAAGGTCAACTTCCCCGAGACTCGGGCTACCTTCCTTGCCTTCTTCAGGGCGTTCTCCTCAAAGGTGGCGCCATCTTCCGTCAGGTCCACATCTTCGCTGATTGCGTCCAGGGGTATGACTTTTATGCCTAGTTCACCGAGGCAAGCTGCGATCTCCCGCAGTTTTCCCTTGTTCCTAGTGGCCACCACCAGCTCCCTCATTCCCCTTCCAGGACCCTCCTCTGGATCTCGCTCAGTTCCATGATGCCCTTTCGCCCGAGGGCTATGAGGCCTTCCAGCTGCTCCATGGTAAAGGGGGCCTCTTCGGCAGTGCCCTGGATTTCCACGAACTCCCCCTTGCTCGTCATGGCGAGGTTCATGTCCACCTGGGCACGGGAGTCCTCGTTGTAGTCGAGGTCCAGGAGCATCTCCCCATCCACAATCCCCACGCTTACCGCTGCTACCGAGTCCCTTATCGGGATCTCCTCTATCTCCCCCCGCTCCTTGAGCCACCTCAAGGCGTCCACCAAGGCCACATAGGCTCCGGTCACCGAAGCAGTGCGGGTGCCACCGTCTGCCTGGATCACGTCACAGTCGATCATAATGGTCCTCTCGCCTATGGCCCTCAGGTCCACCACCGATCGCAGGGCCCTGCCGATCAGACGTTGGATCTCCTGGGTCCTGCCGCCGGGGCGTCCCCTTACCGACTCCCTTGGTGAGCGTGTCTGGGTGGCCCTGGGGATCATGGAGTACTCCGCCCTGATCCAACCCGATCCCGTGTCCTTTAAGAAGGCGGGGACCCCTTCCTCCACACTGGCCGTGCAGATCACCCTGGTATCCCCCACCTCTATCAGGACGGAGCCCTCGGCGTGTTTGATATAACCCCTGGTGATCCTTACCTTCCTCAATTCGTCGGGTCTGCGACCACCACTCCTTGTGGCCATCGGTTCCCCCTCGAGGCCAAAAATAAAAGAGGGAGTGACCCTCTTTATCAAGCCTGGTGGAGGCGGCGGGAATCGAACCCGCGTCCGAGGGTAGTTCGCTAAGGAGCCCTACATGCTTAGCCTGTGTTTTATCTTCCCCTCCAGGCTCCCACAGGCAGGATCCTCTGGAGGCTAGCCCATCATTTGTCGTCCCTGCCTCTGGGCACCGACAGGGACCAAGCCCGCATCTCTGACGCCCTGCTGGGACCTGCGGGCGAATCCCAGAGGACGTTGGCTGCTTCAATTAGGCAGCCAAAGCGTACTCGTAGTTGTCGGCACTTATTTTTGCCCCACTGTTTTACGAGGGGTGGGACCTCGGCATGCACTCCTTACCTCCCTACCCCCGTCGAACCCTTTTCGCCCCCTTTCAAGAGATCTTGTACTTCTTATAACCCCTCTGCAGTTCCTTTTCAAGGGCCTTACGTCTCAATTCTTCGCGTTTATCGTAAAGTTTTTTTCCACGGGCGAGGGCCAGCTCCACCTTGGCCTTTCCCCTGACAAAGTAGACGCTTAAGGGGATGAGGGTAAACCCCCTCTGTTGTACCTTTCCCAGCAGCCTCTTGATCTCCCGCTTGTGAAGTAGCAACTTCCTCGGCCTCAAAGGGTCGTGGTTGAACTTGTTGCCGTAAGCATAGGGGCTGATGTGGACGTTCACCAGATAGACTTCGCCATTGCGGATTTCGGCGTAACCATCCTCCAGGCTCACCCTGCCCTCCCTGAGGGCCTTGACTTCTGTCCCCTGAAGTACCATGCCGGCCTCGTAGGTCTCTTCGATCCAGTAATCCCTCTTGGCCCTCCTATTTTGGGCCACTACTTTTCTTGGTTCCCTGCCCTGTCCCATCGCGGGGCACTTTAACACCCCCCTTGCCCTTTTTCAACGCAGCTTCCTGTTGTTGGAGCTGTTCGAGGATTTCCTTCAGGCGTCGTGTCATCTGTTCCTCGTCCGTCTCCAAGGTGAAGACGAACTCTACCCTGCGGTTTTTCGCCCTATTTTTAGGGCTGTCGTTGGGGACCAGGGGTCGGGTCTCTCCGTAGCCCACAGCGATGAGGCGTTCTGGGGGGATCCCTTTGGAGATGAAGTACCTGAGGACCCTGGTGGCCCTGGCCGAGGAGAGTTCCCAGTTGGACGGGAAACGGGGGGTGTTTATGGGGAGGTCGTCGGTGTGCCCCTCTATGGCCAGTTTATAGCGTGGGAACTGCTTCATGAGGGAGACCAATTTGTCCAGCAGGGGATAGGCCCCCTTTTTCAACTCGGCCTTACCAAGATCGAAGAGGACCTTTTCCTTTGCCCTCACGATGACCCCTCGGTTGGAGACGAGGACCTCGACGCTGTCGCTGAGGTCGGCCTTCTCGATGGCCTTTTTTATGGCCTCGTACATGTCGGCGTAGTACATCTCGATGACGGAGTCCCGTTTCTGATAGTCGAAGATCTGCACCGGCTCTGTGCTCATGGAGAAGAACTCCCCGACCTCTATCCTCTGAACGCCGAAGGCCTCCCTGATGGAGCCCATGATCCTGCGGAACTTTACGATGTCCATCTGGGCGAAGGACAGCAGCAGTACGAAGAAGGTCAAAAGGAGGGTGGTCATATCGGCGAAGGTGGTCATCCACTCAGGAGCACCACCTTCGCACTCCTGCTCTGGGGGACGCCTTTCCTCGTCAGGCACTTTCTTCCTCCTGTCTCAGCTTCGGCGGCAGGAAGGCCAGGAGCTTTTCCTTTATTATCCTCGGGTTTTCGCCGGCCAGGATCGAGAGGACACCCTCTATTATCAACTCCATGATGAGGGTCTCCTCGTTGCTGCGGCCTTCCAATTTGTTGGCGATGGGGTTGAAGACCAAATTCGCCAGTAAGGCACCATAAAAGGTGGTTATCAATGCCACGGCCATGGAAGGGCCGATTTTCTCTGGGTCGTTGAGGGTCCTCAGCATCTGCACGAGGCCGATAAGGGTCCCTATCATGCCAAAGGCCGGGGCGAGGGTCCCCATCCCCTTGAAGACCTTCTGGCCCACCTTATGGCGTTGTTGCATGAAGGAGACCTCTGTGCGTAGGATGGACTTGAGGAGTTCTGGGTCGGTTCCATCTACCACTAGGCGGATTCCCTTCCTCAGGAACTCGTTCTCTATGGGGACCTTCTCCAGGGCGATGATGCTTTCCTTTCTCGCCTTGGTGGCCAGGGCTACGATCTCGTCGATGATCTCCTTGGGGGAGGTGTTGTTCTGCCGTAAGGCGTGCTGAGCGACTTTGAAAGACCCTAGGACCGTCTTCAAGGGGAACATCACCATCGTGGCGGCAAGGGTCCCCCCTACGACGATCATCATGGAGGGGATGTTGATGAATCCCGAGACCCCTCCTCCCATGGCAATGGACCCACCCACGAGACCCAAACCCAGTAACAGCCCTAAGATGGTCGCGATGTCCATATCCGCCTCCTACCTGATCACCACCTCATCGCCCTGAAGTTGCAGGGTCCTGTGTCCCATGAGGTCTTCCGTGACGACTTTCGTTATCCCCTTTATGACGATCTTAGTGCCGTGATATATCCCCTCAGTGGCCTCTACCTCGGCCCTTACCTCCTCAGAGGCCATTTTGGCCTGAAGCAGGGCTATCTTTTCGTCGAGTTCCTCCAGTTCCCTCTGGATTTCCGACCCTTCTGTTTGTCCCGTTTCTACCGTCTCCCTCAGCCTATCCCTTTTAGCCATGAGTTCTTCCAACTTCCCCTTGAGGAAGGGGTCCGTGCCCACCTCGATCTCCGTCGCTATGCCCCATCTTGCCCCGATTATCTTGGCTTTGAGCCCCTGGCCCGCCTGTAAGGTCCCACCGAGGACAACCCCCGGGTCCCCCCACACCTCGGCCCGCCCACGGACCTTTACCGTGCTGTTGCGGATGGATTTCTCCACCGAAAGATCCCCTTCGACCTCTACTCGTGCGTTCAGTAGGTACATGGCACGGAGGTTCCCTCCGCACTTCACCTGCCCTTTGTCCCCCCCTACGATCCCTCCCCTTACCTCCATATCCCCGGCGGTCCTCACCTCCCCCTCGACCTCCCCTTCGACCAAGAGCTCCTCTGCCTCCACGCTGAACCCAGCCCTGATGACCCCTTTCACGACGAGCTTTCCGACGAAGACTACGTTTCCGGTGGAGAAATCGACGTTGCCCTCGATGACGTATTCGGGCGATACGTGCAACAAGCCGTCCTTCCAATAGGCATGACCATTTACCGCAGCCACCAGCACCCTGGGATTGTCCTCCGGCACATAGACGTTTTCCCCCATCGGGAAGACCTCTGGTCCCACCGCCTCTTCCCCCGGGGGGATGCGGGCCAAGACCTGGCCGGCCACCACGTTCTCGATGAGGTTGAGGTTATAAAAATCCACCTTCCCGCCCTCCCTTTCCCTCGGGCGGGGACGTTCCCCCTCCGTGCGGACGAAGTATTCGATCTTCGGCCCGCCCAAGGTCGTCCCTTTCAGGTTTTGAGCGCCTTTTCTACGTCCTCGTAAACGTCAAAGAGCTTCAGCAATCGGGTGATCTCCAGGACCCTCTGGACCTCCGGTGAGAGGTTGGCCAGGGCCAGCTCTCCCCCCCTCTTTCTGAGGGAGGTGAGGGCGCTGACCAGGGCTCCGACACCGGCGCTGTCCATGAAGCTCACCCTTTGTAGGTCCACCACCATCTTACGGACCCTATCTTTGAGGAGATCCTCTACCTTCGCACGGAAGGTGGGGACCACGTCGTAGATGAACCATCCCGAGGGTCTCAAGATAACGGCATCGTCAACCCTTTCGACGGCGATATCGAACTCCATCCTCCACCTCTTTCCGCTTTTACTTCTTTTATCGGCCGTAGGGGTCACGGCCTTGAGGGTTCCTTGACAGCTTCCAAGGCCCCACCTATCATGGGGGCCGTGAAAACCTCGTACCTTTTCGCCTTGCTTGCGGTCATTGCGGGAACGGCAGGGGGTATACTGCTTGAGCGGTTCATCCTGCGTCGCCTAAGAGCTGTAGCGGAGAAAACCAAATGGCAGGGCGACGAAGTGGTCATTTCGTCCTTAAGGGGGGTGACCACCCTATGGCTGACCCTGGTGGGGGTTTATGTGGCCCTCACCCTGGTGCAGATGCCTCCCAGGATATACGGCCTTGCCCTTAAGGCCCTTCTCGTGTTGGCCGTGCTCTCCGCCACCCTCTTCCTCTCACGGCTGACCGCGGGCTTTCTGGACCTTCATCTGCGGAGCTTTCGGGACGTCATACCCCCTACTTCACTGTTAAAAAACCTAAGCAGGCTGGCCATCTTCACCTTGGGAGGACTGATCCTACTCCAGACCCTGGGCATCTCCATCACTCCAGCCCTCACGGCCTTGGGGATAGGAGGGTTGGCCGTGGCCCTCGCCCTTCAAGAGCCCCTGGCCAATCTTTTTTCCGGCCTCCACATCCTCCTGTCAAAGCAGATCCGTCCGGGGGACTACGTGAAGCTGGAGACGGGCGAGGAGGGTTACGTAGTGGACATCTCTTGGCGCAACACGACCATTAGACAACTGCCCAATAACGTGGTGGTCGTCCCCAACTCGAAGCTCGCCTCCATCATCGTCACCAACTACTACCTGCCCCAACAGGAGATGTCGGTCCTCGTCCAAGTGGGGGTAAGTTACGATAGCGACCTGGAGAAGGTGGAGAGGGTTACCATAGAGGTGGCCAAGGAGGTGTTAAGGGAAGTCCCCGGCGGTGTACCGGAGTTTGAACCCTTCATCCGGTACCACACTTTCGATGACTTCAGCATAAATTTCACCGTCATCCTGCGGGCGAGGGAGTTCGTCGACCAGTATCTGCTCAAACACGAATTCATCAAGCGCCTCCACAAACGCTACCAGCAAGAGGGGATAGAAATCCCCTTCCCCATTCGCACCATCTACATGCGCAACCAAGGTTGAAAGGGGAAGGGGGATTGCCTTAAACGGCGAGCCTGCCCTTTTCGAAGGCCTGAAGGTTTAATTCGTGGAGTTTCTTCGGCAGGCGCTCAAGGAGTGCCTCCTTCCACACGGCCTCTTCCACAGGCATGAAGGTACTGAGGGCTCCCAATAGCACGACATTGGCAGCCCTTGCGTTGCCCAGTTCCTTGGCGATCTCGGTGGCGGGGATGAGGTAGACCTTCTCGAAGTTGCCCTTGAGGAAGTCTTCAACGTCCGCTGGGTATTCCATCTCGCCACGGTTGACCGCTGGAGGGTTGATCTGTATGGTGTCGGCGATGATCACCGTGGAAGGGGTGCAGTATTCTATCCACCTCAAGGCCTCGAGCTTCTCGGTGGCGAAGAGGTAATCGGCCTCCCCCATCTTTATTAGGGGTGAATAGACCTTTTGGCCGAACTTTATGTGGCTCACCACCGATCCCCCTCTCTGGGCCATGCCGTGGACCTCGCCCTGCTTCACATCGTATCCGGCCTTGAGGAAGGTGTCGGCCATCACTCCGCTGGCCAGGATCACCCCCTGGCCCCCTACACCGCAAACCAAGATGTTGGTGACGTCCTTGCCCATGCTTCCCTCCTTACTCGGGGCGCTGAAGCTCAAAACCTATGGGGATTTCCTCCGTCTCTCCCTTTATGGCCCCGAACTTACACACCTGATAGCAGAGGCCACAGCCGTTACATAGCAGGTCGTTTATGGCCGCCACGCCCTTGCGCCTCTTAACTTTGCCGTCAGCGGTCTTGTATTCACCGGCCTTGCTCGGGTCCCAATAAAGGGCAGGGCATCCCAATTCCAGACACTGACGACATCCCGTACAGACATTTTCATCCACATGAAGGGGCGGATTATACGATTTGATGGCCCTGCGCAGGAGGGCACAGGGGCCGTCCTTGGTGACGATGAAGGAGGGCTCGTCCTTGTTTACCTCCTCCTTTATGACCTCTATGAGTTCGTCGATTTTGTAAGGGTTGACCTCCCTGATGTTTTCGGGCTTCACCCCCAAGGCCTTGGCCAATTCTGCAAAATCCACCGCGTGGGTCCTCTCCCCCTTGGCCGTGTAGCCCGAGGCGGGATGTTCTTGGGCGCCGGTCATGGCGGTGGTCCAGTTGTTTAGGACGAAGACCGTGGCGTTGGAGCGGTTGTAGATGGCGTTAAGAAGGGGGGTGATGCCCGCGTGCAGGAAGGTCGACTCGCCGAGGACGCAGATGAGTTTTCCCAAGGCCTCCTTTCCCATCACCTTGGCCATTCCGTGGGTCATGCCTACGCTTGAGCCCATGCAGATGGTGGTGTGAAGGGCCTTCAGAGGCGGCAGCGTCCCCAGGGTATAGCAGCCGATGTCTCCATTGACGAAGAGTTTGAGCTTCTTGAGGGCGTAGAAGGGGCCCCGATGGGGACATCCCGCACAGAGGTTCGGTGGACGGGGAGGGATGGGGTTGGGATACTTGATCTGGGGTTCGAAGGGCTTGCCCTGGATCGCCTCCAGGATCCTGGTGGGGGAGAGCTCCCCGCAGATGGGGATGCGGTCCTTCCCGAGATGGACCTCCACCCCCATCGCCCTGATGTTCTCCTCGAGGAAGGGGTCCAACTCTTCTATGACCCACAGCTCCTTGACCTTGCTGGCGAAGTCCTTGATCAGCTTCTCCGGCAGGGGCCAAACCATGCCGAGTTTGAGGAAACTGTAATCGGGGAAGACCTCTTTGGCATGCTGGTAGACGATGCCGCTGGTGATGATCCCCACGGAGGTATCCTTCAACTCCACCCTGTTATGCTCGAACCCCTCGGCGAACTCCTTGAGGCGCTCCATCCGTTCTTCGACGAACCGATGTCTCGGCCCCGCAAAGGCGGGGATCATAGTGTACTTCTGCTCCTTGGGCTCAAGCTTGAAGGGTCTGTTAAGCTCCTGTCGCTCCCCCAGTTCCACCACCGTCCGCGAATGGGATATACGGGTGACGGTGCGAAGCATCACAGGGGTATCGAAACGCTCGCTCAGTTCAAAGGCGAGCTTGGTGAAGTCCTTGGCCTCTTGGCCGTCGGAGGGCTCCAGCATCGGTACCTTGGCAAAACGCGCGTAATGGCGGTTGTCCTGTTCGTTCTGGGAGCTGTACATGGAGGGGTCATCCGCCGTGACCAGGACCAACCCCCCCTCTATCCCTGTGTAGGAGAGGGTCATCAGGGGATCGGCTGCCACGTTCACCCCCACGTGTTTCATGGAGGCCATAGCCCTGACCCCCGTCAAGGCCGCCCCGGCTGCGGCCAGAAGGGCGTCCTTCTCGTTTGTTGCCCATTCGGCTTGGATCTCCTCGTACTTGGCCAGGTTTTCGAGGATCTCAGAACTCGGCGTTCCGGGATAGGCCGAGGCGAAGACCACACCGGCCTCCCAGGCTCCTCGTGCGATGGCCTCGTTGCCCAAGAGTACCTTCTTCATCCTCCCCTCCTCTGTTCTTCTCTATGTGTGGGGTCTATACCTTTTTGCCGCTTTTCTGTCAAGTAGAGGGCTGGCGGGCAAAAATGGGAAGGGAGGAACAAGCTCAGGGGCCTTCCCTATGCCAAAAGACCCTGAGGAAGCGGGATTCCTCGGAGTATTTGATCTCAAGTTCCCCTTTATGGGCGCGGTGCAAAGCCTCACCGACACGTCGAGCGAGGTGGTCATCGGTGAAGGTTATGCGCATTGCGTTGTCCGATTCCTCCATGGCCATTATCCGCTTGAGGGGGGAGCGCCTTTCCTCCTCGGTGGTTATGTTCTTTATGAGGTTGATGATCTCTTCTCGGTGTTCGGGTAGGTAGCTGCCGGAGAGGATGAGCTCCCCTGCAGGGTAGTCATCCCTTATTCGTCTACAGGCGGGGCATAGATGGGGTTCCCCCGAGGGAAGGTCCCCCTCCGGCCAGACCCATCTGCCGTCGTGATAGACGGCCTTGCATTCGGGGCAGTAGGTCCCCTCGGGATATTTGCGCCCCTCCTCGTAGGGGTCGTGCCCCCTTTCCTTGATGAGCTTATCCTTTCTCATGGGGTCAAGGCCCTAATAATCCCCTTCGAATTCCCCGAGGGGCCGGGAAAAGGTATAATGGGCAGGGCGTTCTACCATCCAGTAAAAGGCCTCTTTGTTCTTGTCCTCTATAGCCGCAAAGGGGGAAGATATTACGAAGGCGCAGAAACCCACCGCTGTGGCCAACATCCCCACGGGCCGGAGGAGGAAGGCATCCACTACCATTTCAGCTCCTTTGTCCTCCTCCGCCCAAAGGGGTGTTACGGCCATAAGGGTCAGGACCATTGCCATGAGCAAAGCGATCTTCTTCATCCCTACCTCCTTCTCGGTCTTCGAAGCGATCCTATGAAAAAAGGCCTTTCATGTCAACCTTGACGCCCTCTTCGGGAGGTTATAGCATTCTCGACCAAATGGTGCCCATCGTCTGCATCATCGGGTGGTCAGGCAGTGGCAAGACCGCGCTGATTGAAGGGCTCCTCAGGGCCTTCAAGCGCAGGGGGCTTAAGGTGGCGACGGTCAAGCACCATCCCCACGCCTCGGGGATGTTCCCCCCGGGCAAGGACACCACGAGACATCTCGAGGCAGGGGCAGAGGAGGTGGTGCTCCTCACCCCAGAAGGCCTCATCCTTCAGGAGCGAAGGGAGGGGGAACCCTCCCTTGAGGAGGTGGCAATCCGCTACCTAAGAGGATGTGATCTGATCTTGGCTGAGGGGTTCAAAGGTTCTTCGTATCCCAAGGTTGAGGTTTACAGGGAGGGGGTAGGCGAAGGATTTCTCTTCGATCGGGTGGAAGGGGTCATAGCTTTGGTAACCGACTCTGCCGTAAAGGCCTCGCTGCCGAAGTTTCGTCCGGAAGAGGTGGAGCCCTTGGCCGATTTCCTCCAGGGGCGATTCGTCTCTCAGACAGAGGTATCCCTTCTCGCCGACGGCAAAGTGGTGAGGCTCAACCCCTTCGTCAGGAGACTCTTCGGAGGGATCGTCGAGGCGATGGTGAGGCCGCTCAAAGGCTGTGAGGACGTCAAAGAGGCGATCCTTCACTGGAGGAAGGGATGAGGGTCGATGACCTCCTCATTCCCGTCCCCCGGGGCGAACTCCACTATAGGTGCATTTTGTGCGGGGAGTCCTTTCCCCTGGATCGCTTTTTCTATACTTGCCCCCGGTGCGGAGGGCTGCTGAGGATCGAGGACTTGGCCTTTGACGAATTGAAGGAAATTCCCCCGGAGGTATGGAAGGAGGTCTTCGACAGGCGCCTGTCCATGAGGGAGGAGCCCCTCAAGGGCATCTTCCTCTTTTACGAATTGATCCTACCGGTTATCCCCTTGGAGGACGTGATCTATTTGGGCGAAGGTCACACCCCTGTGGTGAGGGCTAACGAGGAGCTCTGTGGATGGGTGGGGGCTCCCTTCCTGTTGAAATACGACGGTCTCAACCCTTCCTTGAGCTTTAAAGACCGCGGGATGGCCTCGGCGGTGAGTTTCATCCACTATATGATCCGCCGCCGTGGGGTTGGGCAGGTGCTCGGGATCTGTGCCTCGACGGGTGACACCTCTGCTGCGGCCGCCCTCTATTTGAGCTATCTGCCCAAGGAACGGGTGAGGTCGGTAGTGCTGTTGCCCGAAGGTCGAGTTACGGCGGCCCAGCTGTCCCAGCCCTTGGGCGCGGGGGCTACGGTGATCGAGGTTCCTGGGGTCTTCGACGACTGCATGCGGATTGTGGAGGAACTGGCGGAGCGCTACGAAGTCTGTCTCCTCAACTCCAAGAACCCCTTGCGCATTCAAGGGCAGAAGACCTACGCCTACGAGGTGGCCCAACAACTCGGATGGGACACGCGGGGGCTGGTGGTCGTGGTCCCGATAGGTAATGCCGGCAACGTCACCGCCATCATGGAGGGGTTCGTAGACCTCTACCGGCTCGGGGTCATCGAGGAGCTGCCGACGATCCTGGGGGTCCAAAGCGAACATGCCAACCCCTTGGTTTTGTGGCGGAGGACGGGAGAATATCGCCCGGTGAAGGTGCGTCCCAGCGTGGCCCAAGCCGCCATGATCGGGAACCCGGTCTCTTTCCCCAAAGTGGCCCAGCTCGTGGAGAGATATTACCAGGATCGTTTCTTCGTGGTGGAGGTATCGGAGTCGGAGATCATGGAGGGGATGTTGGTCACAAACCGCCACGGCCACGTGGTCTGCACCCAAGGGGGTGAGGCGGTGGCGGGCCTGAAGAAGGCCCTGTCCGAGGGCGTGATCAGCCCTGAGGGGAAGAGGTTTGTGGTGAAGTCGACGGCGCATCACTTGAAATTCGCCGGTTTTCAACAGATGTACTTCGATGACTCCTTTCCCCCCGAGTACGGGGTGAAGACCAAGGAGGATTTGAAGAACCACCCGGTCAAGCTCCCCGCCAAGGCCTCGGAGATCGCCCGTTTCCTTGGCCTTAAGCCCAAGAAATGAAGCTGAGGGAACTGGGGGAGTTGGGGTTAATAGAGCGGCTCAAGGGCTTCGAGGGCAAGGGGCTTTTGGCCGCGATAGGGGAGGATGCGGCTGTCCTCGACTTGGACGGAGAGAGGTTGCTCTTTACAGCAGACCTCTTGGTGGAAGGAGTCCATTTCAGGAGGGAATACACTCCCTTCGAGTCCCTTGGTCAAAAGGCCGTGGCCGTGAACCTCAGCGATCTCGCCGCTTGCGGCGCTGTCCCCCTGATCTACACCGTCTCGCTGGTGGTCAGCCCCGAGGAGGAATGGTCCTCGGTGGAGGAATTGTACCGAGGGATGGTGCGAGAAGGAGGGCAATATGGTGCGCAACTCGCCGGAGGGGATATCTCCAAGGGGGAGACCCTCACTATATCCATAGCCCTCCTCGGAAGGGCTCCAGAGGGCAAGGTGGTGTTGAGGAGAGGGGCTGAGGAGGGGGATCTGCTGTATGTCTCCGGATGGTTAGGGGAGGCTGCCATGGGGTTGAGGCTCCTCGAAGCGGGGGAGCGGGGGGGCAGGTTGGTGAGGCGGCACCTCGTCCCCGAGCCGAGGGTGGAGTTGGGACGGGAGCTCGCGAAGAGGGGTCTTGCCACGGCCATGATAGATCTGAGCGATGGGTTCCTGCGGGACCTCGGCCACCTCCTTCGCTCAAGTGGCAAGGGGGCGATGGTGGATCTGGATCGGTTTCCCCTGTCCGACGACCTCCTGGAGGTGGCCCGTTCCATGGGCCTCGATCCCTTGGAGATCGCCCTTACGGGGGGCGAGGACTACGAGCTCCTCTTCGCGGTGAATCCCAGCAGAAAGGAAGAGGTAGAGGCCCTGGGGAGGGAGCTGGAGGTGAAGTTGTCTCAGGTGGGATGGATCACCGCCGAGGGGCTGGATCTCAGGAAGGGGGGCTCTCCCTATCACCCCTGCGGCCCGCCGGGATTTGACCACCTGCGATGAAGAAGGACTACGTCGCGGAGATACGGGAGAACGACTTGGTCCAAGGGGCCTTTTTGGTGACGGAGAAAAACCTCTCCACCTCCCGCAGCGGGAGCCGTTACCTCAGGCTGAAGCTCTCAGATCGTACGGGGGAGATCGAGGCGAGGATCTGGGAGAGCGTGGAGGAGCGGGGGCGGCTGTTCCAAAAGGGGGATCTCGTGGCCATAAAGGCAGAAGCGGTGAGCTATCAGGGGAGGCTTCAGCTGAACATCCTCGAGCTTCGTCCTTGTTCCGAAGCAGAGGTGGACATGGAGGACTTCATCCCACCGGCGCGTCGGCCTCCGGAGGAGATGCTCGAGGAGCTCCAGGGCCTTGCCCGCAGGATCGAGGATCCCTTCCTCCGGAGGTTGGTCTTCAGCTTCCTCAGAGACGACACGTTCCTCGAGGACTTCCTGAGGGTCCCAGCCTCAAAACGTCTGCATCATGCCCGCCATGGGGGGTTGATAGAGCACACCCTTTCAGTGGCCAGGTTAGTGGAACGCCTGAGGGGCCACTACCCTGGGGTGGATTGGGATCTGCTGCTGACAGGGGCTATCTTGCACGACGTGGGCAAGGTCAGGGAACTCAAACACGGCATGCAGTTCGAGTACACCTCCCAAGGAAGGCTCCTCGGCCATGTGGTGATGGGGGTGGAGATGGTGGCAGAGAGGATCGCCTCCATTGAGGGCTTCCCAGAGGAGCGGGCCATGCTGCTAAAACACCTCATCCTCAGCCATCATGGCCGCTACGAGTGGGGGGCTCCCAAGAGGCCCAAGACGGTGGAAGCGGAGCTCCTCCACCACTTGGACGACCTCGACGCCAAGGTGGAGGGGATACTGGATGCCCTCGGCCGTTCCGAAGGGGTGTGGACGGAATACCATCGTGCCTTTGAGAGGCCCTTTTACCGGGGAGATAAGGGTTGACAGCTTCGCCGGGGCTGAAGTAATTTGCCGCTGAGATGATCGACAA
>CAZGDM010000022.1:0-29993 GCA_964525275.1 uncultured Thermodesulfobacteriota bacterium
GGGATACACCGGTCCAAGTTTACGAGAGTTATGATTTACCTGTGGAGCTTCAGGAGCTGAGGCGGGTGGTGAGGGAGTGGGAGTACATCTGCAACTTCCTCAGGCCCTCGGGGCCGCTGGGAGGGAAGACCCCGTGGAGTACCTGATGGAGAACCACAGGGAGGCGGTCTCATTTGAACCCCGGTGTCTCATATCTACTGGACCCGGATCCACTTTCGGATTGAGCTGAGGGAAGGTAGAATAGGGGGCGATGAAGAAGGGCTTCGATTTCCACGAGATTGAACGGGCACGCAGGATCCTCGGATTGGAAGAGGAGGCGACCCTGGACGAGATAAAAGAGGCCTATCGTTCCTTAGCCAGGAGATACCACCCCGATCGTGATCCGGGCTCCGAGGAGCGAATGAGGGAGGTCAACTGGGCCTACGAGGTTTTGATGAACTATGTGAGCTGCTACAGGTACTCCTTCCGCGAAGAGGACGTCAAGAGGCATGATCCCGATAGGGCCCTGAAACGCTTTTTCGAGGATTGGATGTGGGGCAAGGGGGGGTGAGTGGAATTTATCCCCCCTTCCATGTTATCCTTCTTTGGGACTAAATCCAACATTTTGGAAGGAGGGCATCATGGAGGTCAAATGGTACGGTCATGCCGCCTTTTTCATCAAGGGCGACGGGGTGAGGATCATCACCGACCCTTACAAACCTGGGGCCTATGGCGGGGGCATTGCCTATGGTCCCATCCGGGATGAGGCCGATGTGGTGACGGTCAGCCATGAACACGACGACCACAACTGCACGGCGGATCTACCCGGGTCTCCTGCGGTGGTGAAAGGTCCCGGACGGCATGAGGCCAAGGGCGTCATCTTCGAGGGGATAGCCACTTACCACGATCCATCCGGAGGGGCTGAACGGGGCGAGAACACCGTTTTCTGCTTCACTGTGGAAGGGATCAGGGTTTGTCACCTTGGTGACCTTGGCCATGTGTTGGAGGACGAACAGGTGAGGGCTATCGGAAAGGTGGACCTCCTCCTCATCCCCGTAGGGGGGTTCTACACCATAGATGCGAAGGAGGCGACGGAGGTGCTCCAACAGCTCAAGCCGAAGAAGGTGATCCCCATGCACTTCAAGACCTCCAAGTGCAACTTCCCCATAGCTGGAGTGGAGCCCTTCCTCCAAGGGAAGGAGAGGGTGAGAAGGGTTGGAGGGAGCGTGGTCACCTTCTCCCCTGGGGATTTCGCGGGGGAGACGGAGGTAGTGGTCCTCGAGCACGCCCTTTAGTAGTAATGGCCGAAAGGTTAAAACCTCTGTTTTCCCCTGAGGAGATAGCGAAGGCGGTGGAACGACTGGCCTCCGAGATCTCCACCGATTACCGGGGCAAACGGCCCCTTTTGATCGGGGTCTTGAAGGGGGCCTTCGTCTTTCTGGCGGACCTCATCCGGCATCTCACCATCCCCGTAGAGGTGGACTTCGTGAGGCTCTCAAGTTACGGTTCGGGGATGGTGAGCTCAGGACGGATAAGGGTGACGAAGGAGTTGGAGAGCGAAGTTGAGGGCAGGGATGTCCTCATCGTCGAAGACATCGTCGACACGGGCCTCAGCTTGAGGTATCTGGTGGACGACCTTCGTTCCCGGAGGCCTGCCTCCCTCAGGATTTGCACCCTTGTCGATAAGAAGGCCCGCCGTCAGGTGGAGGTCGAGGTCGACTATGTGGGTTTTGAGATAGAGGAGGGGTTCATCGTCGGTTACGGCATAGACTATGACGAGCGATACCGGGAGCTGCCTGCCATCTACGTGGTGGAAAAAAGCCCTTAAGGGAGGGATCTTTCTCCTCATCCTCCTTGACGCCTGTCAGCCCATGAGGAAGCCCCCCCTGGAGGAGGTGGGGCCCCCTCGCCCAACAGTCATCGCCCGCGACGAATTTCTGAAGGGCAAGAAGGCCTTCCAACAGGGGCGATGGGCGGAGGCGGTGGAGCTCCTCAAGAGGTTCCTTGAGCAATACCCTTCCACTCCCTGGGGCGAGGAAGCCCTTTTCATGTTGGGGATGGGGCATTTCAGACTGAGGGAGTACGAGGATGCTGTGCGGGAGTTCAGGGAATTCCGCTCTCGTTTTCCCCGTTCCCCGAGGGAGTGGGAGGTATCCTTTCATTTGGCCAAGGCCTTCTTGGAGCTCGGTCGGAGGAAGGAGGCCTTAGAGGTCGCCGAGGAGATCCTCCCAAGGGCAGAGGAACACCCCTCCCAACGGCTGGAGCTTCTGCGGCTGTTGGCCAAGGCATGGAGGGAGGAGGCTCCGCTTAAAGCCCTCTCTTTCTACTATGAGCTGTGGAAAGCGGGCCAGAAGGAGGTGAGGGATGAGGTACTGTCCCTCGTGGACGACCTGGATGCCGATGAGTTGAGGGAGGTGGCCGCCCGCTGGAAGGGGACCTTCATCGGGGTCTACGCACGGTTGAAGTTGGCCACTTTGCTCCTCGACGAGGGGAAGGGCGACGAGGCGGAGGCCCTACTCCGGGAAGTGGAGGGGATGGCCAAGGGCCTGGGCTTCGGGGAAATTTTCGAGAGCCTGTGGACGCGATTGTTAAAACCCAAGGAGCGGGAGCTGAAGGTGGGCCTTCTCCTCCCCCTGAGCGGTAGATATGCTCAGGCGGGCAGGGAGGTCATGAAAGGGGCCTTTCTGGCGGCGGGTATCTTCGGCGACAGACATCCCTCCTGGAGGGTCAGGTTCTTCATTGCGGACACGTCGTCTACCCTGAAGGGGGCGATGAGGGGATATAACCGCCTGAAGGGGGAGGTCCAGGCCATCGTTGGGCCTCTGTCCCCCCGAGGGGTAAAGGCTGTGTTGGACCTGCGGGGGGAGGACGATCCTTGCCTCTTTCCCCTTTCCTCCCTCGAGGAGGGAGGGGGGGGAGGGGTCTGGCCTTTGGTCATCCCCGTGTCAACTGAGGTGGAGGAGTTGTTCTTGGAGGCCAGGAGGGAGGGGTTGAAGACCTTTGGTCTCTTTTACCCGCGTACCCCCTTTGGGGAGAGGGTGGTCAGGGCCCTGCAGGAGGCAGCTTGGAGGTGGGGAGGGGAGGTCATCCTGTACCATCCCTACAGGGAAGGGGAGGTGGACTTCGGAGCCTTCCTCACCGAGATGAAGGAAGTCGGGCCTGTCCCCGATGCCCTTATGGTGGCCGGGACGGATTACACCCTTTGTCTTGTGGCCTCCCAGCTCGCCTATTACGACCTTCAGGACGTCCGCCTCTTAGGCCTGCGGATCGTCGATCCTTCAAAGCTCCTCGGCCTCTGCCGGGACTACCTTGGCGGGGCGGTCATCACCTGTCCCTTCTGGGGGGATAGCTCGCGGGAGGAGGTGAGGCATTTCATCTCGGCCTACAGGGAGGTATACGGGGAGGATCCCGGATACTTCGCCGCGCTGGGGTGGGACGGGGTGGAACTCCTCACCCTGATGGGGAAAAAAGAGGGGGTTGAGGGGCTGTACCTTTATGGGGTAACGGGGCTGAGGACCTTTTCCCCCGACGGCACCCCCATAGGCAGCGTATTCAAGCTGCGCATCGTACATGGCCATCTTGAGGAGATCCATTGACCTGGAGGCGGCCCGGGCCCTCCAGGAGGAACTCGCCCAAAGGGTGCGGATAGAGCCCCTGAAGGGGAAAGTGGAGCTTGTAGCGGGACTTGATGCTGCCTATTTGGACGCCACTGGTATCGGGGCGGCAGTAGTGATGAGCTGGCCGGATATGGAGGTGGTCGAAGAGCGGTGGGTCGAGGCCGAGGTCTCCTTTCCCTATATCCCTGGTTATCTCTCCTTTCGGGAAGTCCCCCTGCTCGAGAAGGCCTTCTTGGAGCTTAGGCATCGGCCCCAGTTGATCTTTGTGGACGGCCAGGGGATTGCCCATCCCAGGGGGATAGGGTTGGCCAGCCACCTGGGGGTGGTGCTCGATTGCCCGAGCATCGGCTGTGCCAAACAGCCCCTTGTGGGAAGAGAAGTTGGGGAGCCAGCCCATCGGAGGGGGGCCATCCTGCCTCTTCGATATCGCGGTAGGGTGGTCGGGGTGGCCCTAAGGACTAAGCCGGGGGTGAAGCCCATTTACGTCTCCCCCGGATACAGGATCGACCTCGAGGGAAGCTGGCGGATGGCCTTGGCGGCCGCTAAGGGATATCGCTTGCCCGAGCCCATCAGAAGGGCTCATCAGCTGGCTCAGAGGGCGAAGGCCTTCCTCCGCCAGGGAGCAAGGCAGCTCCGAGGGCCAACCCGAAGGAGATGAGGATCACGCAGATGAGAAAGGTCATCCGAAAGCCCAGCCTGTCAGACATCACCCCTCCCGTCAAAGGGCCGATGATCCATCCCAGGTTCCAGGTGGCGTTGTAGATCCCGAGGGCGGTTCCCCGCTGTTCGGAGGGGACCAGGTCGGAGATCATGGCGTTTACCGACGCCCCCAAAGCCCCCCAAGCCGTCCCCTCCGCCACCATGATGGGGAACAGATCCCTGAAGTCCCTCGCCAGGGCAAAGCCACCGAAGACGCAGGCGAAAAGCCCCATTGAGCCGAGCAACACCGGCTTGCGCCCCCAGCGGTCGGCGAGCTTGCCCAAAAAGGGCGAAGTCACCGCCCCGGCCAAGGCCCCACAGGTATAAAGCATTCCGATTTGACTCTTGGTGGCGCCAAGAGCGGCGATCCAGAGGGAGAGGATGGTGTAGACGATCCCCGAACAGGTCAAAAGGGGAAAGATGGCCACGCATACCAGCAGAACTCGTTTCATCGCTTCCTCCCAGAAAATTTTCTTGACAAGTCTTCAACTCAGGCTATAGTGAAGGAAAACCAAAGCAGAGGAGGTGATCTTTCATGTCCGACGGCAGGGTTGCGCGGGTGACCCATATCATCGCCGGTTCACCCAAGAGCTTCGACGACGCCATCCAGGTCGGGTTCAAGAGGGCCATTAAGACCTTACGGGGCATCACCGGCTTGAGGATCCAAGAACTCCGAGTGGCGGTGGAGGACGACAAGATCTCCGAATACCGCGTAAAGATGGAGGTCATCTTCGTCCTCGAGGACTGACCGCTAAGGGGTAGGGGGATGGTCCCCCTGCCCCTTTCTGACGATCATCATCGTTCCCCTCCCCTCAGCCGCTACGGTGCCATCGTCGAAGAGGGCGGCGGTGCGGATGTAGAGGATTTTTTTCACCTCCCGTTCCAGTTCACCCCTGAAGGTCAGCTTGGTTCCCAAGGGGACGGGGCGGCGGTATCTCACCTCAAGCCGGGCTGTGAGCGCCGTATAGCCGAGGAAACGGGAGGTCCAGCCGAGCAATTCGTCGAAGAGCATACTTATCACCCCACCGTGCAGATATTGGGACCAGCCCTTAAAGGTTTCCTCGGCTACGAAATCGAAGGTCGCCCCTCGCTGCCATCGCCGCACCTTTATCTTCAGGCCCCTGGGGTTTGCCGGACCGCAGACGAAACAGCCGTCGTCCTTCACGAGCTCCATTTCGCCCTCCATCCTTCCAAAAGTCTCTTCAGGGCCTCCATTCCCCGCATTACGTACTCCTCACGGTGGACCTCGAGGGTGAAGATGATGTGGTCCTTTTTGGGCAAATGGGCGAAGACCTCGTCGAAGTCCACCAGGCCATCGCCTGGGGGGAGGTGGTCATCGGCCTCCCCGCGGTTGTCGTGGATGTGGACCTCGATGAGATCTTCCTCGAAGGCGTCGAGCCACTGCCGTATCGATACCTTGCCGAACAGCAGGTGATGGGCCGGATCGAAACAGAAACCAGCCCACCTTCCGGTCCGCTGGAGGATCTCCCGGATGAGGGAGGGGTCTTCGTCGAAGACGTTCTCCAGCGACACCTTTATCCCAACCCTTCTGGCTTCCTCGAAGAGGGGCCTCCAGGTCTTGATGCTCATCTCCAGCCATTCCCTCCGGTATTCCCCGTGGCGCCAGCGGTCGTATCCAGGATGAAAGACCACGTTTTCAGGCCTTATCAACTCAGCCACTTTCAGGGTCGCCCATAGACGTTCAGCGGTAACCGCCCTGATCTTGGGATCCAGAGCCCCAGGCGCGAGGTCCATGAAGGGGGCGTGAAGGGAATAGGTGAGCCCTGCCCCCTTAAGGGATTCTATACACCTTAAGAGCTCGTCCTCCCGGTATTCCTCCAGGGTCTGGGCGTCGAAGTAGATCTCCGGGCAGATGCGATGGGTGATCACCTCCTCCAGGCGCGAGAGCAATATCCTGTAGGGGATGGCCAGATGGATCTTCACCGCTTTGCCTCCTGGAATTTGACCACTTTCTCCAATTCCTTCAATCCCTTGCTCTCCCCTAAGACGATCAATACGTCGCCTTTTTCTATGGTGGTCTCAGGAGAAGGGTTGAAGAAGGCCTCCCCTGTGGCCTTCCTTATGGCCACCACGATCACCCCGAAGCGTTCCCTCAGACCGCATTCCTTAAGGGGTTTGCCGGCGAAGTAGCGATCGTCTTCTACTCGTATCTCCTCCATCTGGAGTTCCAGATGCCTGCGATGCACCGCCAGTTCGATGAAGTCTACCACATGGGGCCTCAACAGGGCGTTGGCCATCCTCAAGGCCCCCATGAGGTAGGGCGAGACGACCCTATCGGCCCCGGCGGCCTTGAGGTTGCGCTCCGCGTCCGGACTTTCAGCCCTGGTCAGGATGAAGAGGCGGGGGTTGAGCTGACGGGCAGAAAGCGTGATGTAGAGGTTGTCAGCGTCCGATGCTACGGTGGCCACCAGCCCCCGGGCACGCTCGATCCCTGCCTTGCGCAGGGTTTCATCCGTTGTGGCATCGCCCTCCACGTAGAGGTAGCCCTGCTCCCCCACCGATTTGACCACCGTCGGATCTCGTTCCACCACTACGAAGGGGACCCCTTCCTTTTCGAGTTCCTTAGCCACCACGGAACCTATGCGGCCGAAGCCACAGAGGATGAAGTGCCCTTTCAATTTCTTTATCGCCCTCTCCATTTTCTGCCTCCCGAAAAAGGCCCTTATCTGACCAGCGATGAGAGCCTGGGTGAAGGCCGTGGCTATGTAAAAGATCACACCGAAGCTCACCATGATGAGGAAGACGGTGAAGATCCTGCCCGCCCGGGAGAGGCCGAAAACCTCTCCGTATCCCACCGTGGTGACGCTTATTACGGTCATGTACAGCGCTTGAAAGAAATCGTAGTTCTCCACCACCATGTACCCTATCACCCCTCCCCACAGGATCGCTTGGGACAGGAAAAAGGCGACCACTAAATGGCGTAGAAGGTTCATCCTTGTGCAGTCCTCGCCCCCATGATACTTCTATTGCCTCGGCATGGGAAGGATAAGGCAGGCCGTCCTTCACGGGATCAGGGGATATGGGGAGCTCCTGGCCTTCTTGGTCCCCGTCTACACAGCGGTCTTCCTCTTGGGACGGTGGGGGGTTCTGGAGGGATTGGCCTCAAAGGCGGAGCCGTTTATGGCCTTCGTCGGCCTCCCTGGCAAAGCGGCCCTGGCGGTGGTCTTGGGGAACTTGGTGAACCTCTACGCCGCCCTGGGGGCGGCGGCGGGGCTTGGATTGACCCCCAAGGAGATGTCCCTTTTGGGCCTGATGCTCCTCACATCCCACAGCCAGATCCTGGAGGGGGCGGTGATCTTCCGGGTGAGGAAGGCCTATGTGGTGTTGGCCCCGGTCAGGTTCCTGTTGGGGGTGCTCCTGGCCCACTGGCTTCATCCCCTCCTCTAAGGTAGAGATGGCTGAATACTTTAAAGGCCTCTTAAGCTTTGCCCTCCGTTTGGGGGTGATCTTGATACCACTGCTTACCTTCTTGGAACTCGTCAAGGGGCGATGGGAGGGCAAAAAGTTGAAAGGGGTGGAGCGTTTCCTCTCCGCCGAAGCGACCATGGCCCTTTTAGCGGGTCTGCTGTTCGGGCTGCTCTACGGTGCCGGGGTTATCGTCTCATCCCTGAGGGATCGGGGAGGGCGACGGCAAGAGGCCTTCGCTGTGGTGACCTTTTTAGCGGTCTTCCACAGCGTTTTTGAGGACACTATGCTCTTCGTAGCAGCAGGGGCAGATCCTCTCTTCATCACCCTGCCTCGCGCCGCGGCGGCGCTGTTGCTCTTTTTGCCCCTTCGCTACTTGCTTCGGCGTTGAACCCTCTTTGTTTTGATCTCCTTGAAGAGGATGAGGTCCTTGGTCTTTATGAGCATCCTGAGGCGCTCCAAGGCCTGGGC
This sequence comes from uncultured Thermodesulfobacteriota bacterium, assembly GCA_964525275.1. GTDB lineage: Bacteria > Desulfobacterota > B13-G15 > B13-G15 > B13-G15 > CAZGDM01. The sequence goes on from CAZGDM010000022.1 coordinate 8,193, forward strand.
CTCTATCTGTCTGATTCGCTCCCTTGTGACCCCGTAGAGCTGGCCTATGGCCTCTAAGGTCCAGCTTTCGCCGTCCTTCAGCCCAAAACGCAGCTCCACCACCCGTCGTTGTTGGGGGGTGAGGACCTTGAGCCAGGACTGCAGTAGCTTCACCAACTCGAGGTGCTCGGTAAGGGAGAGGGGGCTGCGGACCTCCGCCTTGAGGGTGTCCTTCAGGAGGAACCCCTCCTCTTCATCCAAAGGGGTCTCGAAGGAGTTCACCTTCAAGACCGCCTGCATGAGGCGTTCCACATAGGCCACTTCAGCGTGCATTTCTTCGGCCACCTCTTGGATGGTCGGTTCCCTTCCCAGGAGCTGGGTGAGGCGGCGCACGGATCGGATCATCCTGCGGAGGTCCCCAGCCACATGAGAGGGGACCTTTACCGCTTTCGTCTGGCTGACCAGGGCCCGCTCTATGGCCTGCCTTATCCATAGGGTGGCGTAGGTGGAGAAGCGACACCCTCTGTCCGGGTTGAACTTCTCCACCGCCTTGATCAGACCTATGTTGCCCTCCTCGATGAGGTCGAGCAATGGCAGTCCCTGGCCTACATATCTCCTCGCGATGGTGACCACGAGGCGCAGATTGGCCTCGATCATCTTGCGGCGGGCCCCCTCATCTCCCTTTGCGACTCTTAACGACAACTCCCTCTCCTCTTCAGGGTCGAGGAGGGGGGTTTCCCTTATCTGCTCGAGGTAAAGCCTGAGGGCGTCTTCTTCCTGTTCTAACGAAGAAGATTCATCGGGTCCAAGGGCTTCGATCCCCTCCTGATCTCGAAGTGCAGATGGGGACCCTCGGCGTTTCCCGACATGCCGACTTTGGCGATGATCTCTCCCTGCTTTACCCACTGTCCCTCCTTAGCCAGGTTGATGAGGTTATGGGCGTAAATGGTGTAGAAGTTACCGGGGTGCTCGATGATCACGACCTTGCCATAGCCCGAGAGCTTGTCATCGCTGTATACGACCCGCCCAGAGGCAGCGGCCCGGATCGGCGTGCCCAAGGGGGCGGCGATGTCGATGCCATCGTGACGCTTATCCCTTTTTCGGGAGAACTTCCGCACCACCCTCCCTTTGAGGGGCCAGAGGAAACGCGGCATCTCCCCCCTTTTGGTCCGCCTGGAGGGGGTGAGGTCCTCGATGGGAATTTTCACCTGGAGGACCCTCGTAGCCCCGGGGATGAAGATCCTTTGGCCTACGCGGATCCTGGACGGGTCGCGGATCCCGTTGACCTTGGCAACGTAGTCCATATCCACCCCATAGGTCTTACAGATACGCCACAGGGTTTCGTGTCGCTTGACTACGTGATAGACACCGTGCCGAGGGCGGACCTGCTGGCCCGAGGAGCACGCAAAAAGCAACGGCAAAACCAGCAGAAGGGCGTACCTCATCCCATGGCCTCGAGGAGCATCCGAACGGCCTCTTGGGGGCTGTTGGCCTGGGGTACCTTGCCTTCAAGGGACCAACTTTTCAAGGCCACTACGGGTTTACCCACCTTGAGGGCTATGGCGATCTCGGACAGCGTGCCCGGCCCTCCCGATACGGCGATAAGACCGTCGGAGCTGTGCACAATGATGACGTTTCGGGCGTGGCCCATATCGGTGGCGATGGCGATGTCCACCCAGGGGTTGGCCGTCTCCCGTTGAGCTCCCGGGAGAATTCCCACCGTCATCCCTCCCATTTCCTTTGCCCCTTTGCAGGCGGCCTCCATCACTCCCCCAAGTCCTCCACATATCAGGACATGTCCCCGTCGGGCGATCTCCCTGCCGACCTTCCTCGCGAGTTCGTAGACCTCCCGAGGGCAACTGCCGGCCCCGATGACCCCTATCTGTTTCCTGAGACCTCGGCCCTCCATCCCTCCTCCCCTATGAGCTTTACGAATCTGCATCCCCCCAACTCCTCCTGTTGGAAACCATCTTTTAAACGGACGATCTTGAGGAGCTCCTGGGACTGTTCGTCCCCCACGGGGATGACCATCCTCCCTCCGATCTTCAACTGCTGCAGCAGGGCTTTTGGTACTTTTGGGGCCCCGGCGGTGACGATGATGGCGTCAAAGGGCGCCCTTTCAGGCCATCCCTTGGACCCATCCCCTACCCTTATGAGGACGTTCCCGTAGCCCAGGCGGTCCAAGATCCTCCTGGCCCGCTTGGCCAATTCAGGCATCCTCTCGACGGAGTAGACCTGCTTGGCGAGCTCGGCCAGGATGGCCGCTTGATACCCCGATCCGGTCCCCACCTCGAGCACCCTCTCATCTCCCCGTAATTCCAAGGCCTCGGTCATTAGGGCGACGATGTAAGGTTGGGAGATGGTCTGACCGTATCCAATGGGGAGGGGGCGGTCGCTGTAAGCCTGATGCCAGAGGGCCTCGGGGACGAAGAGGTGACGGGGGACTTTGGCCAAGGCCTCCAGGACCCGTCGATCTGTGATCCCCCGCGGGATGAGTTGTTCCTGAACCATCCGGCGTCTGGCAAGGGGCATGTCTGGATAGTCCTTCACCCCTCCATCTCCTTCCAGCGGTAGATGATCTGCAGGGCCTCAAGGGGGGTGAGACGGTCCGGGTCAAGTCCTTTGAGCTCTTCCAAGACCTTGGAGGGTTTGGGGGCGAAGAGGTCGAGTTGCAGGTGTTCACCCTTCCTCCCCCTGGCGAACCCTGGTCTTCCCCCTTCGTCGCGGGTCCTTTTCTCCAGCTCAAGCAGGACTTCCTTGGCCCGTTGGATCACCCCTTCCGGTAAACCAGCGAGCTTGGCCACCTGGATCCCATAGCTACGGCTTATGCCCCCCGGTCGCAGTTCCCGCAAAAACACTACCTCCCCCCGATATTCCTTCACGGCGATGTGGAAGTTCTTGACCCTCGGGCGGCTGGAGCTGAGCTCGGTCAGCTCATGGTAATGGGTGGCGAAGAGGGTCTTGGAGCGGTTGACGTCGTGGAGGTGCTCGGCCACCGCCCAGGCGATGGATAGGCCGTCGTAGGTGCTGGTGCCGCGGCCTATCTCGTCGAGGATCACCAGACTGCGAGGGGTGGCCTCTTTGAGGATGGTGGCCGTTTCTTTCATCTCCACCATGAAGGTACTCTCCCCACGGGAGATGTCGTCTGAGGCCCCCACACGGGTGAAGATTCTGTCCACCACGCCCATTTTGGCCTCCTTGGCGGGGACGAAGGAGCCCATCTGCGCCATGATCACCAGCAGGGCCACCTGGCGGATATAGGTGGATTTGCCCGCCATGTTGGGACCGGTGATGATGAGGACCTGATGTCCCTCGGCATCCAGGTGCGCGTCGTTGGGGACGAAGGGTTCGGGGGACGTTTGCTCGATCACCGGATGGCGTCCCTCGACGATATCTATCTCATCCCCTTCGTCCACAACAGGTCTGACGTAATGGTTGCGCGCAGCCACCTCCGCCAAGGCCGCGAGGCAGTCAAGTTGGGCAATGCCTGCTGCCACCTCCTGAAGTTCCCTTATGCGAGAGGCCACCGCCTCTCGCAGCTCGCAGAACAGCTGATACTCCAGATTCCTGATGCGCTCCTCAGCACCGAGGACCTTGTTTTCGTACTCCTTTAGCTCCGGGGTGATGAAGCGTTCGGCCCCCGTGAGGGTCTGTTTCCGTATGTAGTCGGGGGGGACCAAATGGAGGTTTGGTTTAGTTACTTCGATGTAATAGCCGAAGACCTGGTTATAGCCTACTTTGAGGCTTTGGATCCCCGTCCGCTGGCGCTCGCGAGCCTCGAGGCGGGCTATCCAGCCCTTTCCCTCCCGGCTTATGGAGCGGAGCTCGTCCAATTCGGGATGGAACCCGTCCCTGATGATCCCCCCCTCGGTCGAGACAGCGGGGGGGTCTTCCACCAGGGCCTTCTGGAGCAGCTCCGCCACCCCCTGGGGAGGCTGTATCTGGAGGGCGATCTCCCTGAGTAGGGGGGCCTGAAATGCCTCCAGTTCTCCTCGGAGCTGAGGAAGCCTCTCGAGGAGCTCTCTCAAGGCAGCCAGATCCCTGGGAGTGGCCCTCCCTAAGGCCAAACGGGCCGACAGCCTCTCCACGTCCACCAGCCCCTTCAGGACCTCCCTTAAGGTCCCTCGCTCAAAAGGACGGTCTTTCAACTCCTCGATTGCCTCCTGGCGCCTCCTTATGTCCACCAGGTCCCTCAGGGGATAGCTCAACCAGTGTCGGAGCTTGCGACGTCCCATGGACGTCACGGTCCGGTCCAGGATTTGAAAGAGGGAAGTGCCGCCCCGGGGTGACTCGAAGAGCTCCAGATTCCTCTGGGTCGTCTCGTCAAGCACCAGGTAATGTTCCACCTCATAGGGCGTCAAGGGGTGCACATGGGCAGGGTCGAGCTTTTGGGTGGAGCGGACGTAACGCAGCACAGCAGCCCCTGCCGCCCTCAAGACCTCAGGGAGATCCTCGGGGAGGAGGGGGTCGGAGAGGACCGAGAAGTCGTCTTCAGGGAGGACGTTCACCAGGATTCCCCCCAGGGCCTCCTGTATGGCCTTCCTCCAGCGTTCTTCCCCCTCCGGGAGCAGGGCCTCCCTTGGGACGTTCCTCCTGAGCTCGGCCCACAAAAGCCCCTTTTCCTCCAGGACACAGCCCCTGAACTCCCCTGTGGATAGGTCGAAGAAGGCCAGCGCTATCCGTCCTCCCTTCGGGTAAAGGGACAATAAGTAGTTGTTCCCCCCTTCCGGAAGGTTTTCCTCCTCCACTACCATCCCAGGGGTGATCACCCGGACCACCTCTCGTTTCACTATCCCTTTGGCCTGGCGGGGGTCCTCCACCTGTTCGCAGATGGCCACTTTATGGCCGTGTTCGAGCAGTTTGGCGATGTAGGGGGCAACGGCGCGGTAGGGGACGCCGCACATGGGGATGGGATCCTCCTTGCCCTTGTCGCGGGTGGTCAGGGCGATCTCGAGGATCTGAGAGGCCAGGAGGGCGTCCTCGAAGAACATCTCGTAAAAGTCGCCCATGCGGAACAGCAGGATGCAGTCGGGATAGCGGGCCTTGATCTCCAGATACTGTTTCATGGCGGGGGTGAGATCCCCTTTTTGGGCCTTGCCTTTGGAGGGAGATCCGAGGGCCATGGGAGGACGACCCAAAATGTAGCAGAACCCCTAAGGGTTGGCAACTTCGCCCTTTTGCAGTAAAAACTCCTTGCCATGTCCCGATACGAAAAGGCGTTCTGGGCTCTGGCAGGCGGACTTTTTATCTTCCAGTTGATCTACCTGGCGGTCACCCCCTATGAGTTAGCCCCTGATGAGGCCTACTACTGGACCTGGTCGAAGAGGCTCGCTTGGGGGTATTTCAGCAAGCCCCCTTTGGTGGCCGCCGTGATGTGGCTCGCCACATCCTTAGGGGGAGACACCCCGTTCTTCGTCAGGCTCGGGGCCCCGATTTTCGCCTTCTTGAGCTATGTCGCCCTCTTTTACCTCGCCAAGGGGTTGTTCGATGAACGGGTGGCTTTGTGGAGCTTTTTGCTCGCAGCGACCACCGCCGCCTCCCCCGTGGGGGGGCTCGTTATGACCATAGACCCACCCCTTCTGGCCTTTTGGGGCCTGACCCTGCTGTTCCTCTGGAGGGGGCTTGGGGGCAAGGCAATCTATTGGTACCTGGCCGGCCTCACCCTTGGCCTGGGGCTCTTGAGCAAGTACACGATGGGAGCTCTGGTGCCTTCGGTCTTCGCCTATCTTCTGTTTACCCCAAGGGCTAGGAAGTGGCTGAGGAGGGGGGAACCCTACGTCTGGGTCCTCATAGGTGGGGCGATCTTCCTGCCCCACCTCCTTTGGGAGTGGCGACATGGCATGGTCGCCATCGAGCACACCGCCTCTCTGGTAGAGGGAGAGGGGTTCAGGCCTTACTACTTCCTGGAGTTCCTCGCCACCCAATTCGGCCTCTTGACACCCGTGACCTTCTGCTTGGTGGTCTATGGCCTCTGGAAAGGGGGTAAGGAGGCCCTGAAGGGGGTGGATCCGTGGGCCTTCCCCTTCTGGGCGGCAGCGCCCCTTCTGGGACTCTGCGTGGCTGTAAGCCTTAGCGGGCCGTGTTACGCCAACTGGGGGGCCCCGGCCTATATCGGGGCCTTTGTGCTGGCTGCTTCTTCGGTCATCGAAGCCCCCTGGCCCCCTGAGCGCAAGGGGCGGTTGTTGAAGGGGGCCGTAGCCCTGGGGGCGGCGGTATGCCTCCTCATCTACGGCATGGATCTGCTGCGCTTCCTGCCCATCCCCCAAGGGGATCTGCCCACCTCAAGGCTCATGGGGTGGAGGACCCTGGGGCAGGAGGTGGCCGCTGTGAGGGCGTCCCATGGGGGGCAGCCCTTCGTCATCACCAGGGACAGGCGCTTCGCCGCGGAGCTCGCCTTCTACACCCCGGGGGCCTTCCCACGGGTGTATCAGTATAATCCCACCGGACGCCCCCGAAGCCAATTTGACCTCTGGGGAGGGATAGAGGACGAGGTGGGGTCCGATGCCGTTTTCGTAACCAAGAAGGGCGGAGGGGTGCCCGAAGGGTTGCGGGAGGCCTTTGACCGATGCGAGCGCCTGAAGGATGTTGACATCACCTGGAGGGAGCGGTTCGTGAAGGGATTCACCCTCTACCTCTGTCGGGACTTCAAGGGTTTCAAGAGGAGGGAGAGATGAAGCGGCGCGATTTCCTCAAAGTCCTCATGTTCTCACCCGTGATCCTCAGGACCGGTGCCTGGGCCGAAGGCCAGCCGGAGTTGGTGGTCGCTTCGGGGGGAGGACCCGAAGGGCTGGTGAGGCGGGCTGTTGAGGCCTTGGGGGGGATGGGGAAGTTCGTCAAGCGGGGCGATAGGGTACTGGTGAAACCCAACATGGCTTGGGACAGGGGGCCGCAGTACGCCGCCAACACCAACCCCCGAGTGGTGGCCGAGGTAGTGAGGCTTTGCCTTGAGGCGGGGGCCCGGGAGGTGTTGGTGCTGGATAACAGCTGCGAGGATCAACGGCGGGTTTACAAGCGAAGCGGTATTGCGGAGGCCGCCCGGGCCGCGGGGGCGAAGGTCCCCTTCGTGGACCCCCGACGGTTCCGCAAGGTGAGGATCGGGGGAAAGGTCCTCAAGGAATGGGAGGTCTATCGGGAGGCCTTCGAGGTGGACAGGATCGTCAACGTCCCAGTGCTCAAACACCACAGCCTGGCCAGGTTGACCATGGGGATGAAGAACCTCATGGGATTGATCGGCGGCCGCAGGGCCCAGCTCCACTGGCAACTGGGGGAGGCCCTCGCAGACCTGGCCGCCTTTTTCCGGCCGCAGCTGGTGGTGCTGGACGCCACGAAGGTCTTGACCAAGGGCGGCCCCCAGGGGGGGAATTTGAAGTTCGTGAAGGCTATGGGCACGGTGGTGGTGGGTTCCGACCAAGTGGCGGTGGACGCCATGGGGGCTCGGCTCTTCGGCCTCGAGCCCGAGGAGATCTCCTACGTGGCCGCAGCCCACCGGAGGGGCCTTGGGGAAATGGATCTCAGGAAGCTCCGAATCAAGAGGGTTCGCTGTGAAGGGGCTTAACTGGCCCCGCCTCCGCCCCTGGGTTCAGGCGGGGTTCCTGGCGCTGTTCCTCTTTTTGTTCCTCGAGACCACCTACAGGGGCCGAGATGAGATCCTCTATCCGGTCAACCTCTTCCTCCGCTTCGACCCCCTGATCCTGCTCTCTGCCCTTCTCAGCACTCGGGAGATCCCCTGGGCGATGTTACCCGCCTTGGCGGTGGTGGTCCTGACCCTCATTTTGGGACGTGCCTTCTGTGGCTGGGTATGTCCCCTCGGGACCATAAATCACTTCCTCAGCCGCTTCGGCCCGAGCAGACCCGCCTCAAGTCGTTGGAAATACTGGATCCTCTTCGGCCTGCTCGGGTCATCGCTACTCGGGGTCCAACTGGTGGGGTTCCTCGATCCCCTGAGCCTCCTCATCCGTTCCCTGACCCTTGCGGCCGAGCCTGTGTGGAACCTCGCCGGACATGCCCTCTTCGGATGGCCCTACGAACACGGGGTGGAGGTCTTCGAGCCGCTTTACGCCTTCCTCAAGGAACACGTCCTCTCCCTGCGTCAGCCCCTCTATCACCAAGCCCTTCTGGTGGGTTTGATCTTCGCGGCGGTGCTACTGTTAAACCTCTTCAGGCCCCGCTTCTGGTGTACCCACCTCTGCCCCCTCGGGGCGCTCCTCGGGCTCATCACCCTCCTGAGCCCCCTGAGGAGGTGGGTTTCGTCTGAGTGCAACCTCTGCGGCCTATGTGAGGCGAGATGTCCCTCGGGGGCGGCCTCCTCTAAGGAGGGACGCTGGGGGGCCTCGGAGTGCCTCCTCTGCGGGAGATGCCAGACCCTCTGTCCAAAGGGGGCGGTCTCCTTCGGCTTCTCCCTCAGGGGGAGGGAGGTCGTAGAGGGGGTCGACCTCGGACGGCGCAGGATCATCGCCTCCATCGGCGCAGGGATGCTCCTCGCCCCCCTGCTCAAGGTGAACGCCTCGCCGTCCAGGGGCAACACCCTCATCAGGCCCCCTGGGTCGCTGCCTGAGGAGGAGTTCCTCAAGCGCTGTGTGCGCTGCGGCGAGTGCATGAAGGTCTGCCTCACCGGGGGGATTCAGCCAGCCGTATTTGAGGCCGGCATCGAGGGGGTGTGGACGCCGAGGCTCGACTTCGACCTCGGTTACTGTCAGTACGCTTGCACCCTCTGCGGACAGGTGTGCCCCACCGGGGCCATAAGGGAGCTCACCCCTGAGGAGAAGGCGCGCACGCGGATCGGCCTCGCCCATATAGACCGCAGCCGTTGCATCCCCTGGAGCCAAGGGGTGGACTGCATCGTCTGCGAGGAGCACTGCCCCACCCCGGAGAAGGCCATAAAGTTCATCTCCGGGGAGGTCCTTACCCTAAAAGGGCGGAGGAGGGTGAAGCTGCCGGTGGTGGACTACGGCCTCTGCATCGGCTGCGGCATCTGCCAGTACAAATGTCCCCTCGAGGATCGCCCCGCCATCGTGGTCACCCCCTTTGGGGCAAGCCGCGGGGGAGGGTTTCTGCTGCCCGCTTGACCCCCCATGGGGTATGTGTTAGGGATGGCTCGCTATGAGGTGGTTGGCCCTGGTCCTCGGTGTGGGGTGGTTTTTGGCCTGTAGCGGAGGGCTTCCCCCCTCTCCCCTCCCCCGGGAGGTGGGGGAGGCGAGGCTTCAGGATGTGAGGACCTACGAAGGGGAGGCCCTCTTCGATTATATGGACGGAGGGGCAGAGCTCTACCACGAGTACGGTTTCAGGCGCCTGTGGGTGGGGGACTACCGGTCCGATAGTAGGGAACTGCGGGCGGAGGTCTTCGAGATGGAGGACCCCTCTGGGGCCTTTGGACTCCTCACCTACGAGGGGGGAGGGAAGGAGGTGGCGATAGGCGACGGGGGGAGCCTGGACGACGGGACCCTCTGTTTCAGAAAGGGCAGGTACTTCTGCAGGGTTTCTGGCGTTGGAGCCGTCGTTTCCGTAGCGGAGGCCATAGCCAAGGGGCTTGAGGGCGAGGGGGCGGTGCCCGAGGTGATCCGCTACCTCCCGGAGGGGGTGAGGGAATACGTGTACTTCCGCGGTCCTCTGGCCTTGAACAATTTTTACTTCCTTTCCCACGAGGACGTGCTGGGTTTGGGCGATGGGGCCGAAGGGGTGGCTTTCAGGAAGGGGAAAGGCTTTGTGATCGTGGTGAAGTATCCGGATCCCAGCAGGGTTGAAAAGGCGCTTCATGGTCTCTCGGTGGTGCTGAAGGGGGCTCGAGAGGAGGAGGGAATCCTCCTCTGCAGGAGCCGCCGCGGCTGGGGGGCGTTTAAAGGAGAGGAGGGGCTGCTCCTTTTGGCCCTTGACTTCCCCAGCCCCGAGGAGGCCCTCAGGGCCCTTTCGTGGAGGTAGTGATGAAGAGGACGGCCCTTTACGGCATCCTGGGGGGGATTTTCGGCACAGTGGGATGGTTGCTCCTCTACCTCACCGACCTTAGACCATTGGGATGGATGGTCCCATCGGTGGCCCTCGGGGTGCTCTCCGGAGGGCGGGGATTGGGGGCGGCCGTCGGAGGGGGGACCATGTTCCTCGGGCTCTTCATCGGGAGGTTGGTTCACTACCCCATGATCGCTTGGCCCCTGCTGGGGGCGGCCCTCGGGCTATGGACTTCGGCGAGGCCCAAAAACGGAGCCATCGGCTTCGTGGTGGGTCTGCTGAGTGTGCACCTGTTGCCCCTTTTCACCATGGTCCTTCTGCCCCTTCTGGGCTTCCCCACCACCTTCGACTACGATGTGGAGGGGGCGGCCTTGGTCCTCGGTGGGGCGGCCTTGGGGACGATGATCGGCGTGATGAGGAGGCTATGAGGAGACGGGACTTTTTGAAGATCGGCCTCTTGGGAGGCCTTTGGCCCCTTTGGGGGTGTCTTTGGAGGGCGAGGCAGAGGCGTAAAGGGATGGGTAACCCCTTCGTAAAGGGGGGCAAACCCCTTCTCGTGGAGGTGCTGGGAGAAGATCCCAGGGCTATGCTCCAGGCCGGTTTCGAGGCCCTCGGGGGCATTGAGGATTTGGTCGGGGGGCGGGAGGTGGTGATAAAGCCCAACTTCGTCTTCCCCCAGGCCTATCCCGTGACTACCGACCCGGAGGTGATCATCGAGGTGGCACGGCTCTTGCGATCAGCCGGGGCCAAGGAAGTGGAGGTCTTCGATGCCCCCGGGACCTTCCTGGTGGGAACTGAGAGGCAGACCTTCGACTACCACGCAATGGCCCGAAGGGCGCAAACCGGAGGCCTCAAGGTCACCATCGGAGACGCCGCCCGCAGGAGCCAATACGTGAAATGCCGCCATCCCTCTTGGCGGGCCTATCCTGAGATCATCGTTCACCGCAAGGTCTGGAAGGCCCCGGTGGTGATCAACCTCCCCTGCCTCAAGCGCCATCATACCTCCTACCTCACCTGCGCCCTGAAGAACAACTTCGGGGCCATCTACGGTGCCCAGAGATGGGATGCCCACCTGAGGGGTGAGGGGCTCGACAAGATGAAGCGAAAGGCCTCGGTGCGGGCAAAACTTCCCTTCAGGAACCGGGCCCATTTCATGCGGGCCTTGGCCGAGTTCGCCGACGCCGTACATCCCGAGCTATCCGTCGTGGACGCGAGGGCCATCCTCACCCGTGGGGGACCCACCAAGGGGAAGGGGAAGGTGGTTCGGGGGGTGAACAGGATGATCTTCTCTGGAGATATGGTGGCCCTGGACCTCTACTGCTCCATGATCATGGAGCAGTACGACGATACCTACACCACGGAGATGATCATGCCCTACCTTCGGGAGGCCCATGCCCTTGGCCTGGGGCGACTCGACCTCCAAGAGGTGGAGCTGATCAAGATCAAGGCCTGAGATGGGGGGGCTCGTCGATCTCGACAAGGCCCTGTTTCTCTGGATCAACAACGGCCTGGCCTCGCGGTGGCTCGACCCCCTCTTTTACCTCTGGAGCCAGCTGGGAAACGCCGCCGTGTCCTTTGCCCTTGTGGTAGCCCTGGCATTGATCTTCAAACGCCCTGCCTTCCTTAAGGAGCACCTACCATGGCTCGTTGCCGCTGCCCTGTTGGGGGGAGTGGTCGTCCACTGGCTCAAGGACCTCGTGGGACGGGACAGACCCGTGGAGGTTTTCTCCCAGCTCGTAAAGGCCGGTAAGGTCCATCTACACCTCGTGGGGGCGATCCTCTCCCGGAGCTCCTTCCCCTCGGGGCATGCCCAGTTGGCCTTCACCATGGCAACCTACCTCTCCTTTGCCCTCCCGCGGTGGTGGTGGGCCTTTCTCGGAATCGCTGCAGGAGTGGCCTTGTCGCGGATATACATGGGGGTTCACTTCCCCGCAGACTGCCTGGCTGGGGCAGCCATCGGGGCGCTGTCGGCCCTTCTGGCGTGGAAGTCGAGGGGGTGGTTCCTCAGGCGCCGGAGCGGTAAAGGCCCCGTTCGAGGATGTAGTCCCTGACCTTATCCGGCACCAAGTAGCGTATGGAGCGCCCCTCCCGTACCAATTCCCTCACCAAGGTGGCCGATATCCCCAGGGGGGTTACAGGCTGAAGGAAGAGGAGCTTTCCCTTACTGCCGACATAGGCCCCGGGGGAGGCCCTGCGATATCCCAGGGTAGTGATGAGGAGGTCGAGGTCCTCCTCCGTCCTCCTCATCACCACGAAGTGGCAGAGGCCGAGGAGCCTGCGGTAGTCCTTCCATGTTTCGATCTCCCTGAAGGCGTCCTCCCCGAGGATGAAGTAGAGCTCCCCTTGGGAGGTATCGAGGAGGTACTCTATGGTGTCGACGGTCCAGGACGGCCCCTGGCGCCTCAGCTCTATATCTGAGGGCTCGAAACGGGGGTTGTCCTCCAGGGCCATCCGGAGCATCCTCCATCGGTCTTCAGCGCTGGCATGGGCCTCTCCGCCCTTGTGGGGTGGGTAGGCTGCCAGGACGTAGAGTACCCTCTCCAGCCCGAAGACTTCGGCCACTTCCTCCACGGGCCGCAGGTGCCCCAGGTGGATGGGATCGAAGGTGCCGCCGAAGACCCCCAGCTTAAGTCCGGATCTGGCCATTGCCGTAGACGATGAACTTGGTGGTGGTCAGGTCTTCAACCCCCATGGGGCCGAAGGCGTGCAGTTTCGTCGTGCTGATACCGATTTCCGCTCCGAGGCCGAACTGATAACCGTCGCTGAAGCGCGTGGAGGCGTTGACCAGCACCGTCGAGGAATCCACCTCCCGGAGGAAGCGCTGGGCGTTGGCGTAGTCCGAGGTGATGATGGCCTCTGTGTGCTTGGAGCCGTACTTCAGGATGTGAGCGATGGCTTGATCTATCCCCTCTACGACCCTCACGGCCAGGATGAGGTCGAGGTATTCGGCATACCAGTCCTCTTCGGTGGCCTCCTTCACCCCCGGGATGATGTCCCGGGTCCTCGGGCATCCCCTCAGTTCCACCCCTGCGGCCTGAAAGCGCTCCGCCATAGGGGGGAGGAACCGTGGCGCTATCCCCTCGTCCACCAACAGGGTCTCCATGGCGTTACAGACCCCGGGGCGCTGGACCTTGGCGTTGAAGCAGATCTCGAGGGCCATCTCCAGATCCGCCGTGCGGTCCACGAATATGTGGCAGACGCCTTTGTAATGTTTTATCACGGGGATCCGGGAGCGCTCGGTCACAAAGCGTATCAATCCCTCCCCTCCCCGGGGGATGATCACGTCGATGTATTCCTCCAGCCTCAGCATCTCCTCCACGGCCTGGCGGTCGGTGAAGGGGATCACCTGGACTGCCTCCGCAGGAACCCCCGCCTCTTCCATGGCCCCCTGGAGCACCCGGGCTATGGCCAGGTTGGAGTTTATGGCCTCGGAGCCCCCCCTGAGGATCACCGCGTTTCCGGCCTTGAGGCAGAGGGCCGCTGCGTCGGCGGTCACGTTGGGGCGGGATTCGTAGATGACCCCGATGACCCCGAGGGGGATGCGCATCTTCCCCACCAGCAGACCGTTGGGTCTGCGCCACATCTTGACCACCTCTCCCACGGGATCTGGCAGCGCGGCGATCTCCCTCAGCCCCTGAGCCATCCCCTCGATGACGGCATCGGTGAGCTTTAGCCGGTCTATCATCGCCGCCGAGAGGCCTTTTTCCTCGGCGTACCTCAGGTCCTTTTCGTTCTCCCCCATAAGGAAGGCCTTCTCACGCAGGAGACCGTCCGCCATCCGCTTGAGGGCGTCGTCCTTCACCGCCGAGGATAGGGCGGCGAGCCGCGGCGCCACCTCCCTGGCCGCCTGGGCGATCCTCAAGATCTCCTGCCTCAGATCCATGGTTTCCCTCCTCGGTGCTGATCGATGGCAAGATAGCACGCCCCTTGAGACTTTGACAAGGAAAGGGGCCGGGTGTAAGAAAACCTCTCGAGGATGTTCGACTTTCACACCCATATCTTTTCCCCGTGGGCCAGGGAGCATCGGGACGAACTGGCCCGTAGGGACCCGACCTTTGGGGCCATCTACTCCGACCCCAAGGCCCGGATGGTGGGCGTTGAAGAACTCCTGGCCATGATGGAGAGGGAGGGCGTGAGGCAGGCGGTCATCTGTGGCTTCCCTTGGAGGGGGATCGAGGACTGTCGGAGGGAGAACGATTACCTCCTTGAAGCCGCCTCCTGTCACCCCGGATTGGTTCCCTTCGTCACCTTCCCTTCGGGCGACGAGGGCTTGAAGGAGCTCGAACGTTGCCTCAAGGCCGGGGCCAAAGGGGCGGGGGAGTTGGCCCCTGGCACTTACGGAGAAGGGCCTTTGGACGGAGGGGCCCTTAAGGAGCTCTTCGCAGCTCTCAGGGAGGCCCATGTCCCCGCTCTGGTCCACGTCAACGAACCGGTGGGGCATATCTATCCAGGCAAAGGGCGCATATCCCTCAGGGATGTGGAGGTCCTGGTAAGAGCGGCCCAGGGGGTCAAGCTGATCCTGGCCCACCTGGGCGGGGGATTTCTGTTTTTCGAGTTGATGCCGGAGGTGGCCTCCATCTGCCACGATGTCTATTACGACACGGCCGCCCTGCCGTTCCTATACACCGCCAAGGTCTGGCGGTTGGCAGCTGAGATAGCAGGGGAGAGGTTGCTGTTCGGCACCGACTTTCCCCTCCTCGGCCCCAAGCGCTACCTTCAGGGTATGGAGGAGGCGGGGCTTAGCGGGGAGGTGCGACAGCGGATCCTGAGCGGAAACGCCAGGAGGCTTCTCGGATGGAGCTCGGGCGAAGGGAATTCCTGAGGCTTACAGCCCTCGGTGTCTTAGGTCTGGGGCTTGAGCCCCTGATGGGGAAGCGGTCCCGCGCCCAAGAGTTGGGATTTCTCTCTCCCATAAAGTCCCCCTACTTCGAACCCGTGGATGGAAAGACCATACAATGTACCCTTTGCCCGAGGGGCTGTGTGCTCGAGCCGGGGGAACGGGGCCACTGCGGGGTCAGGGAGAACAGGAGTGGGGAGCTCTGGAGCCTGGCCTATGGCAACCCATGTGCCCTTCACATAGATCCCATCGAGAAGAAGCCCTTCTTTCACGTGCTACCGGGGGCAGGTTGCCTGTCTTACGCCATGGCGGGCTGCAACCTCGATTGCCTCTTCTGCCAAAATTGGCAGATCTCGCAAACATCGCCCGACAAAACCCGTAACCTCGACGTCCCTCCGGACAAAATGGTGGCCCTCGCCCGAAAGTACTCCTGTCCCGCCATCGCGGCCACCTACACGGAGCCCACGGTCTTCTTCGAGTACAACCTGGAGGTTGCCAGGCTCTGTAAGGCCAAGGGGGTCCTCTTCACCTTTCACTCCAACGGCTTCATCAACCCAGAGCCCCTCGAGGATCTGTTGCCCTACCTCGGGGCGGCCTGCGTAGACTTGAAGGGCTTCAGCGAGGACTACTACCGCAGGATGTCCAACGGTGAACTGCGCCCGGTTTTGGAAACCCTCAAGGCGATTCACTCCCACGGGGTGCACCTCGAGATCGTCAACCTGATGGTCCCCGGCGAGAACGACGACCCCGGGATGGTGAGGGAGATGTGCCAATGGATCAGGGAATCCCTGGCCCCTTGGGTGCCGCTGCACTTCACCCGCTTTTTCCCCATGTACCGGTTGAGAAACCTTGCCCCGACGCCCGTAAACACCCTCGAGAGGGCCAGGGAGATCGCCTTGGAGGTGGGGCTCCAGTACGTTTACCTCGGCAACGTCCCCGGGCATCCAGCGGAGAACACCCATTGTCCACGATGTGGAGAACTCCTGATAAGGCGTAGGGGGTTTTTCGTCCTGGAGAATCGGCTGAAGGACGGCCGCTGTCCTAAATGCGGAAGGGCCATTGAGGGGGTATGGACTATCTGAAGTTCCTCGGTACCGCCGGAGCGCGCGTAGTGGTCTTCAAACAGTTGAGGGCCTCGGGTGGCCTTTGGCTTGAACTCAAGGGCACGCGGATCCACATAGATCCGGGGCCAGGGGCCCTGGTGAGGGCCCTTTCCTCCAGGCCGAAGCTCGACCCCACGAAGCTTGACGCCATCATCCTCACCCACCGCCACCTGGATCACTCGGCGGATGTGAACGTAATGATCGAGGCCATGACGGAGGGGGGGAGGCGCAAACGGGGGGTGCTCTTCAGTCCTAAGGACGCCCTCGAAGACGACCCCGTGGTGCTCAAATACGTCAGGAAGTACCTGGAGGGGATAGATGTCCTCCAGGAGGGTGGGGAGTACCGTATAGGGGAGATCTCCTTCTCGACTCCTCTGAGACACAGACATCCTGTGGAGACCTATGGGTTGCTGATCGAAGGGCGGGTCGCCCTCGTAGCTGATACCTTTTTCGTCCCCGAGCTGATCGAGGCCTACAAGGGGGCTGAAGTCCTCATAATCAACGTGGTGAGGGCGGGGGAGAGGGATGAACGGATTGAACACCTCACCTTGGGAGATGCCCGCGAGCTCATCGAGGGGATAAAGCCCAAAAAGGCGGTCCTCACCCATTTCGGCATGACGGTCCTCCGGGCCAAACCGTGGGAGGTAGCCCAGCGGTTTAGTGAGGAGACGGGCTGTGAGGTCATAGCCGCTCGTGACGGGATGGTCCTCGAACTTTGACTACCATTCCCTCCCCTCCCACACCCATCCCTCCGGCCAACAGGGGCGCCCGTCACCCTCCACGATGAGGATCTCCTGGGGCAATTCCCCGAGGAAACGGGAGGGCATCCGGGGGGTGGCCCTTCCGAAGAGGCCGCGCCTTTCCGCATAGCTCAAAAAGAGTTCCTCCTTTGCCCTGGTCATCCCCACGTAAAAAAGCCTCCGTTCCTCTTCCAGCTCCCTCGGATCCTGGAGCCGCAGGTGATGGGGCAGGAGGCCCTCCTCCAAGCCCACGATGAACACCACCGGGAATTCCAACCCCTTGGCGCTGTGAAGGGTCATGAGGGTCACATGGTCCCCCGGACGGTATTCGTCCACGTCCCCGAGGAGGCTCAAGGCCCCCAGCACCTCGGCAAGCCCCCCCTCCTGCTCTCTCAAGGCCTCAATGAACTCCGCGACGTTCTCCACCCTATCCGTTCCCCCCTCAAGACCCTCCAGATACTGGATATAACCCGTGGCGTCGATGATCCTCGTGGCGATCTCTGCGGGAGAGAGCTCTTCCCTTACGGCGTGTAATTCCTCCAACAGTCCCACCAGGGACTGGAGGCCCTCCGTCCTGCGGAGGACTCCCTTATGTAAGGCGGCCTTAAGGGCGTCCCAGAGGGAGGTCTTGCCCTCGGCTTTGATGGCCTCAAGCTTCTCCATGCCTCTCTTGCCCAGCCCCCGCGGAGGCACGTTCAGGATCCGCCTGAGGCTCACCTCATCCCTGGGGTTCTGGACGAGGCGGAGGTAGGCGATGAGGTCTTTGACCTCCCGCCTCTGGTAGAACCTCACCCCGCCTACCAGGGTGTAGGGTATGCCGTAACGGATAAGGGCCTCTTCTACGGCTCGGGACTGGGCCCCTATCCGGTAGAAGACGGCGAAGTGGCCCAGGGGACGGCCGGACTCCCTTATCCTGTCAGCTACCCAGAGGGCCTCGTCGAGCTCGTTCTCAGCCACGTAGAGGTGAATGGGTTCCCCCACGGGGTTTTCTGTCCAGAGGCGCTTTGGGGTGCGCTGGCGGTTTCTCTCGACGACGGCGTTGGCACCCTCGAGGATTCGCTTAGTGCAGCGGTAGTTCTGTTCCAGCTTCACCACCCTAACTTCGGGGAAGTCCCTCTCGAACTGGTAGATGTTCGCCGGCTCCGCCCCACGCCATGCGTAAATCGACTGATCGTCGTCCCCCACCACGAAGACGGAGGTATGAGGGCCCGTTAGGTCCTTCAGCAGCAGATACTGGACGTAATTGGTATCCTGATATTCATCCACCAGGATGTGCCTGAACCTTTCGTGATATCGGTCCCTTACCTCGGGTATCTGGAGGACCCTGTGGGCTATGAGGAGTAGGTCGCCGTAGTCCAGGGCATTGGCCTCCTTGAGGGCCTCCTGATAGGCCGGGTAAATGGCTGCGGTCCGCTGCTGAAAGGGGTTGAAGGGGTCCGGCTGGTACTCCTCCGGACCTATTGCCCGGTTTTTTGCCCTCTCTATCTCCTTCAATATCCTGGAAGGGGGATAAGCCTTGGGGTCTATCCCCATGGACCGGAGTAGCTCTGTTACCACCCGCAATTGGTCTTCCTCGTCGTAGATGACGAAGTCCCCCGAACGACCCAAATGGGAGATGTGGGTCCTCAGGATCCTGGCGCAGACGGCGTGGAAGGTGCCCACCCATAGCCCGCGGGCCTCTGGGCCCAGGAGGCCCTCGAGGCGGTCTTTCATCTCGTCGGCGGCCTTGTTGGTGAAGGTCACGGCCAGAATCTCCTGGGGGCGAGCCCTTCCCGTGGCGATGAGATAGGCGATCCGATGGGTCAGTACCCGCGTCTTTCCGCTTCCCGCCCCGGCGAAGACCAGCACCGAGCGCTCAGCGGCCAAGACGGCCTCCCTCTGCTGGGGGTTGAGCCCCCTTAGGAGGGCCTCTGGATCGACAAAGGGGTGGCCTCCGATATCCCCGGTCCTCATTCCACCGTCACACTCTTGGCGAGGTTTCTCGGCTGATCCACATCGGTGCCGAGGAAGTCGGCGATGTGATAGGCGAAAAGCTGAAGGGGCAGTACGGTGAGGAAGGGGCTGAGAAGGGGATAGGTGTAAGGGACCCTGAGGACGGAGTCCACCTCGGCTTGAAGCCGTTGATCCTCCTGGTTGAGCAGGGCGATGACCCTTCCCCTGCGGCTCTTCACTTCGTTGATGTTGCCAAAGGCCTTCTCATAGGTATGGTCCCTTGGGGCCACCACCATTACCGGCATCTCCTCGTCTATGAGGGCGATGGGGCCGTGTTTCATCTCCCCCGCGGGATAGCCCTCCGCGTGGATATAGGAGATCTCCTTGAGCTTCAAGGCCCCCTCGAGGGCCACAGGATAGGAGATCCCCCTGCCGAGATAGAGGAAATTCCTGTAGTGGGCGTAGTCCGTGGCCAGGGCCTCTATCTCCCCTTCCTGCCTCAGGACCTCCTCCATGAGGCCAGGCACTGCCCGCAGGAGCTTGATGTGCTCCCTCACCCTGTCCCGGCTGAGGTTTCCCCTCAGCCGGCCGAAGTGGAGGGCCAGTAGATAGAGGGCGGCGAGTTGGGCCGTGAAGGTCTTGGTGGAGGCCACCCCTATCTCGGGACCTGCGTGGGTGAAGATCACCCCCTCGGTTTCCCGGGGGAGGGTGGAGCCGAGGACGTTGCAGATCGACAGGGTCCGAAAGCCCCGTCCCCTGGCCTCCCTCACAGCGGCCAAGGTGTCTGCGGTCTCCCCGGATTGGGATATGGCCACGAGCAAGGTCCGCTGGCCACCCAGGGGGTCGCGATAGCGGAATTCGGAGGCTATCTCCACCTCCACGGGGACCTTGGCCAAGGTCTCTATGACGTATTCTCCGATCAGGGCCGCATGCCACGAGGTGCCGCAGGCGACGAGCACCACCCTCTCCAGCCCCTTGACCTCCTCTTCCTCAAGGGGGAAATCCTCCAGGTGGACCCTTCCCTCTTCCTCCAGGATGCGCCCCCTCAGGGTGTTTATCACGGCCTGGGGTTGCTCGTGGATTTCCTTGAGCATGAAGTGCTTGTAACCCCCCTTTTCCGCCATGCTGGGGGACCAGTCCACCCGCTGGGGGTTGCGAGTCAGGGGGGCCCCCTCCAGATCGGTCACCCTGTATCCCCCCGGAGTGATCGCCACGATGTCGCCGTCCTCAAGAAAGACCAAATCCCTGGTCCACGGCAGTACGGCAGGGGCATCTGAGGCGAGAAAGAACTCCCCATCCCCCACCCCGAGGAGGAGGGGGCTTTCCTTGCGGACCCCGAGGAGGAGATCCGGATAGCCCTCTATGAGGATGGCCAGGGCGTAGGACCCCTGCACCTCCCGCAGGGCCATCCTCACCGCCTCTTCAGGGGCCCTACCTTGCTTGATCTCCAGATCTATTAGGTGGGCGAGGACTTCGGTATCCGTCTCCGAGGAAAAGGACCGGCCCTCTTTCTTGAGGCGCTCCTTCAAGGAGAGGTAGTTCTCGATGATCCCGTTGTGCACCAAGACCACCCGGCCCGCCTTGTGGGGATGGGCATTCTGTTCGGAGGGACGGCCGTGGGTAGCCCAACGGGTGTGCCCGATTCCCACGCCACCGTCAAAGGGAAGGCCCCGTACGGCGTCCTCGAGGGCCTGAAGCTTCCCCTCACTCCTCCTTATCTCAATACGACCTCGATGGAAGACCCCGACCCCCGCCGAATCATAGCCTCGATACTCAAGGCGTTTGAGCCCTTCGATCAATACCTCCAGCGGTGGCCTGGGTCCCAGGTAACCGATGATGCCACACATCTACTCCTCCTTGCCTCTCCTCCTTAACCACTTGGTGACCCACCCCTTGATGTTCTTCTGCTTGGCGCGGGTCACCCCGAGGGCCCGAGGGGGGACGTCCTTTGTGATGACGGAGCCGGCCCCCACTACGGCCTCCTCTCCCACCTTCACCGGTGCTACCAGGGAGACATTCGAACCGATGAAAGCCCCGTCCCCGATGACCGTGGGGTGCTTGCGTAACCCGTCGTAGTTACAGGTGATGGTGCCCGCTCCGATGTTGACCCCTTTTCCCACCAGGGCGTCGCCGAGGTAGGCGAGGTGATTGGCCTTCGTCCCCCGGCCCAGACGGGACTTCTTTATCTCCACGAAATTACCCACCTTGCTCCCTGCCTCCAGGTAGGTCCCGGGCCTCAGGCGGCTGAAAGGGCCTACGATGACCCCTTTCTCCAGGACGCTCCCCTCTACAGAGCTCGAAAAGCGGACTTCGACCCCGTCGCCGAGGCGGGAGTCGATGATCTCCACCTGGGGGCCGATCTTACAATGATCGCCCACCACTGTCCGCCCCCGCAGGAAACAGCAAGGCCGCAGAACGGTGTCCTTCCCTATTTTTACCTCCGGCTCTATCCAGACGCTATCGGGGTCTTCCACCGTAACCCCCTCGAGCATCCATCTCTCGACGATTCGCCTGCGGAGGACCTGTTGTGCCTGGGCGAGCTCGGCCCTGGTGTTGACCCCCAGGACCTCTAAGGGGTCCGAGACCTCGAAGGTCTCTATCGGCTCTGCCCGTTTGCTGGCGACTTCCACGATATCTGTGAGGTAGTACTCCCCTTGCCTGTTGAGGGGACGGAGTTCGTCCAAAGCCTCGAGCAAGAAGGGTGTATGCACCGCATAGACGCCGCCGTTTATCTCCTTGTTGTCCGTTCCGAGGGCGATGTCGGCTTCTTCGACGATCTTAAGGACCCTTCCCCCATCGTCCCGCTGAATGCGGCCGTAACCCGAGGGGTCTTCGAAATGGGCCACCAGGAGGGTAAGGGTGGCTCCGGTGCGCTGGTGCAGGTTCAGGAGCCCCTCTACGGTCTCCGGACGCAGGAGGGGAGTATCCCCGTAGAGGATGAGGGTGGTGCCTGGGAAATCTGTGAGCCGATGCCTTGCAGCCATGACCGCATGGCCCGTGCCCAGTTGCTCCTCCTGGGTCACGAAGGTGAGGTCTTCTCCCTCGAGGGAAGCCATCACCTCTTCGGCACCACGCCCCACCACAACTATGATCTCCTCGGGCATAAGAGGCCTCACCCCTTCCAGGACCCACTTCACCATAGGTCTGCCGAGAATTGGGTGGAGCACCTTAGGGAGGGATGACTTCATCCTTTTTCCCTCCCCTGCGGCGAGGAGGACGACCTTGAGCCTCATGTCGGCAAGTTATCCCCTTCAATCCTGGGGTGTCAAGC
>CAZGDM010000023.1:0-11502 GCA_964525275.1 uncultured Thermodesulfobacteriota bacterium
CATAGTTGAAGCCCTGTACAAAAGAGGTTAGAATTCTGCGAAATTTCAGGGGAGGACGGCCCATGGCCCTGATCGTGCAGAAGTACGGTGGCACCTCGGTGGCCAACCTCGAGAGGATCCGCAATGTGGCCCGTAGGGTGATCCGCACCCGCGAGGCAGGTCACGACGTCGTGGTGGTGGTCTCCGCCATGGCAGGGGAAACCGACAGGTTGCTGCATTTGGCTCATCAGGCCGCCGAGAGACCCTCGGAGCGAGAGGTGGACGTAATCCTTGCCACCGGAGAGCAAGTGACCTCGGCTCTTTTGGCCATCGTGCTTCAGGACATGGGCTATAAGGCCAAGAGCTATCTCGGCCATCAGGTGAAGATCGCCACCGACAGCGTCCACGGCCGGGCACGCATCCAGAGCGTGGACTCCTACCGCCTCTTGGGGGACCTCAGGGAGGGGATAATACCGGTGGTGGCAGGGTTCCAGGGGGAGGCGGAGGGAGGCGATATCACGACCCTGGGTAGAGGGGGCTCGGATACCACCGCTGTGGCCCTGGCCGCAGCCCTCGGGGCAGATGTCTGTGAAATCTACACCGATGTGGACGGGGTGTACACCACCGATCCCAACATCTACGATAAGGCCCGCAAGCTCCGTCGTATCAGCTACGAGGAGATGTTGGAGATGGCGAGCCTGGGGGCCAAGGTGTTGCAGATTAGGGCGGTGGAGTTCGCGGCGAAGTACAAAGTGCCGCTTCACGTCCGTTCCTCCTTCAGCGATGAGGAGGGGACCACAGTCTGCGAGGAGGACGAGGAGATGGAAAAGGCAGTAGTCTCCGGGGTGACCTACGACCGTAACCAGTCCAGGATCGAGCTCATAAAAGTGCCGGACCGCCCGGGGGTGGCGGCGAAGCTCTTTCAGGCCCTCAGCCACGCCTCCATACCCATCGACATGATCATCCAGACGTCGAGCTCTGAGGGGCAGTACGCCAATTTGGCTTTCACAGTGTCCAAGACCGACTACCCCAAAGCCCTGGAGATCGCCAGAGAGGTGGCGAGGGAGCTGGGGGCCCAGGACGTGCTGTCAGAGGAGGAGGTGGCCAAGGTCTCCATCGTGGGCATCGGTATGAGAAGCCATACAGGGGTCGCCTCTAAGATGTTTCAGACCCTGGCCAACGAGGGGATCAACATCAAGATGATCTCCACTTCGGAGATAAAGATCTCCTGCATCATCGAGCCAAAATACACCGAGCTCGCGGTAAGGGCCCTTCATGACGCCTTCGGCCTCGAACGGGGCGAGGGCTGATCCCTCCGCGCTGACTAATTCGTCGAGGGAGTTCGAGGGATGGAGGTGAGGATCTACGATACCACTCTGAGGGACGGGGCCCAGTCGGAGGACGTCGTCTTCTCCTTGGAGGACAAGCTCCGCATCACCGAAAAACTGGATGAACTGGGGATCCACTATGTGGAGGGAGGGTGGCCTGCCTCCAACCCCAAAGACCTCAACTACTTCAAGGAGGTAAAGAAACTGCGCCTCAGAAGGGCCCGTGTGGTCGCCTTTGGCTCAACCTGTCGCAAAGGGGTGGATCCTTCTCAGGATGAGAACATCCGCCAGCTCTTGGAGGCTGGTACCGAGGTGGTGACCGTTTTCGGTAAGTCGTGGGACGTTCACCCCCTCGTGGCAATGGAGGTCACCCTCGAAGAGAACTTGGAGCTGATCAGGAGGTCGGTGGCCTACCTCAAGGCCAACGGCAGGGAGGTGATCTACGACGCCGAGCACTTCTTCGACGGCTTCAAGTCCAATCCCTCTTATGCCCTGGCAACGGTAAAGGCAGCAGAGGAGGCGGGGGCCGACTGCATCGTGCTTTGCGACACCAACGGAGGTACTTTGCCCCACGAGCTGGTGGAAATCATCAGGCGGGTCAAAGGCGAGATAAGGGGTCCCATCGGGATTCACTGCCATAACGACACCGCCACGGCGGTGGCCAACTCGATCCTCGCCGTAAGGGAAGGGGTGGTCCACGTCCAGGGGACCATCAATGGCTACGGTGAGCGGTGTGGAAACGCCGATCTTTGTGCCATTATCGCCAACCTGGAGCTCAAGATGGGGGTAAAGTGCCTGCCGGATGGGCACTTGCGGAAGCTCAGGGAGGTCTCCCGTTTTGTCAGCGAGCTGGCTAACCTCCCCCACGACAAACACCAGCCTTACGTAGGCGATAGCGCCTTCGCCCACAAGGGAGGCGTCCATGTGAGCGCGGTCCTCAAATCCCCGGAGACTTACGAACATGTGGACCCGGCCCTTGTGGGGAACAGCCGCAGGGTCTTGATCTCCGATCTGTCAGGGGAGAGCAACGTGCTGGCCAAGGCGCGGGAGTTCGGCATAGAGCTGAGGAAGGGGGACCCAGTGACCCGCAAGATCCTCGAGCGCCTCAAGGCCCTCGAGTACGAGGGCTATCAGTTCGAAGGGGCGGAGGCGTCCTTTGAGCTCCTGGTGAAAAAGGAACTGGGGATGCACAAGCGGTTTTTCGATCTTTTGGGGTTTCGGGTCATCGTCTCCAAGCGGGGGGATGACGGCCGTCCGTTGTCCGAGGCCACCATCATGGTCCGGGTGGGTGACCGTGTGGAGCACACCGCTGCCCTCGGCAACGGCCCCGTCAACGCCCTGGACAATGCCCTGAGGAAGGCCTTAGAAAAGTTCTATCCGGAGCTCCGGGAGGTGGACTTGGTCGATTACAAGGTCAGGGTCCTCGAGGCCCGGAAGGGTACCGCTTCCACCACCCGCGTTTTGATCGAGTCCTCGGACGGTACCTCCCGCTGGGGCACTGTGGGTGTATCCGAGAACATCATCGAGGCCAGTTGGGAAGCGCTGGTCGACAGCATCGATTATAAACTCCTCAAGGAGGAGGAAAGGGGGCAAAGGTGATGCGTTCTGATGCGATGAAGAAGGGTAGGGAGAGGGCCCCGCATCGCGCCCTCTTCAAGGCCATGGGTTACACCGACGAGGAACTTTCGAGGCCCATCATAGGGGTGGCCAGTTCTTGGAACGAGGTGATTCCGGGACACATCCACCTCCAGAGGATCGCCCAGGCGGTAAAGGACGGGATACGGATGGCGGGCGGCACCCCAATGGAGTTCTGCACCATCGGCATCTGCGATGGTATCGCCATGGGGCATCAGGGGATGAAGTACTCCCTGGGGTCGAGGGAGCTTATCGCGGATAGCGTCGAGGTGATGGCCATGGCCTACCCCTTCGATGGCTTGGTGTTGATTCCCAACTGCGACAAGATCATCCCCGGGATGATGATGGCCATGGCTCGGTTGGACATCCCGGCCATCTTGGTGAGCGGTGGACCAATGCTTGCGGGGAACTTCCGAGGGCAGAAGGCGGACGTCATCACCGTTTTCGAGGCCATAGGGCGGGTGGCCGCAGGGGAGATGACCGAGGAGGAGCTTCGGGAGTTGGAGGGCTGTGCCTGTCCAGGGCCGGGATCCTGTGCGGGGATGTTTACCGCCAATTCTATGAACTGCCTCTCCGAGGCCTTGGGCATAGCCTTGCCGGGAAATGGAACCATCCCGGCGGTGGAGGCAGCGAGGGTCCGCTTGGCGAAGGCGGCGGGTATGAGGATCGTCGAGATGGTGCGCGAAGACCTCCGACCTTCCCAGATCCTCACTCGCGAGGCCTTTGAGAACGCCATCGCTGTGGACATGGCCTTCGGCGGCTCAACCAACACGGCCCTGCATCTGCCCGCCATCGCCCATGAGGCGGGGATAGATCTGGGGCTTGAGGTCTTCAACCGCATAAGCGATCGCACCCCCCACCTCTGCAACCTTTCACCTGCCGGGCCTCACCACCTTGAGGACCTCCATCGCGCAGGAGGCATCCCTGCCTTGATGAGGGAGCTGTCCCGCGGTGGGTTGATCCACACGGAGGTCCCCACGGTCGCAGGGCGTAAAGTGGGGGAGTTGATCGAGGGGGCTGAGGTCTTCGACCGAGAGGTGATAAGGCCCCTCGAGGAGCCCTACCATCCGACCGGAGGGCTTGTGGCACTGTTCGGCAACTTGGCCCCCAACGGAGCGGTGGTGAAGGCTTCGGCCGTTGCCCCCGAGATGCTGCGGCACGAAGGCCCAGCGCGGGTCTTCGACTCCGAAGAGGAGGCCCTCGAGGCGATCCTCGGGCGGAGGATAAGGAAGGGCGAGGTCATCGTCATCCGTTACGAAGGACCGAAGGGCGGACCCGGGATGAGGGAGATGCTCGCCCCTACTTCCGCCATCGCCGGCATCGGTATGGACAAGGAGGTGTCGCTTTTGACCGATGGCCGCTTTTCTGGAGGTACCCGCGGAGCGGCCATAGGTCATATATCCCCCGAGGCGGCAGAGGGCGGACCCATCGCGGTGGTGAGGGATGGGGATCGGATAAGGATCGACATCCCGGGGAGAAAACTGGAACTGCTCCTGCCTGAGGAGGAGATCCGGAAGCGTTTCGAGAGCTGGAGGCGACCTGAACCCAAGATCAAGCGGGGCTACATGTACCGCTATAGCAACCTCGTCACCTCCGCCTCCACCGGGGCCGTCTTCCGCGAGGCATGAAGACTTACCCTGAGTGCATCCCCTGCCAGGTCTCCTTCGCCTTGAGGACCGCCCGCAAGGCAGCCGATGACGATGCCGTGGTGGGGAGTCTGGTCCTGAGATCCCTCGAGCTGATCCTGTCCTTCGGCCTTGATCAACCCCCTCCACGGGTGGCGAGGGAGATAGGGAGACTCGTGAAGGCCGAAACTGGCGTCCGCGACCCCTATCGGGATGAAAAAGAACGGCAGAACCGGGTGGCCTTGAAGCTCTACCCCCACCTGAAGAGGCGAGTCGAAGGGGCTGAGGACCCGTTGAGAGAGGCCCTCCTTTTGGCTGCGGAAGGGAATGTCATAGACTCCATCGCCTTGAGGGAGAGAGATCCACTGGAGGCCCTGGAGGATTTGGGGGGTGCTTTCGCGAAAGACAATTACGGGGAACTGAGGGATGAGCTCGAAAAGGCGAAGTCCCTGTTGCTCGTAGGGGATAACGCTGGCGAGATCGTCATGGACAAGATCCTCGTGGAGGAGCTCCTAAAGCTGTGGCCTTCCCTTGAAGTGCTTTACGCCGTGAGGGGAGGTCCCACCATCAACGACGCCACCATGGAGGACGCCATCGAGGTGGGCATGACTGAGATATGTCGTGTCATTACCACAGGGGACGACACCCCGGGGGTGATCTTGGAGCTCTGCTCGGAGGATTTTAGGGGGGTGTTTTTACAGGCGGACTTGGTTTTGGCCAAGGGACAGGGCAATTTCGAGACCCTTGAGGAAGTGCGCGATCCGCGTCTGTTCTTTCTCCTTCGGGCCAAATGCCCGACGATCATCCGCCACATCGGCCTCACCGAGGGTGCACCGGTTCTGCTCCGGGCCGCCCCCTGAAGTCTATCCATGCCCAGAAAGATCGTCGTAAAGGGGGCGAGGGAGCACAACTTGAAGGGGGTTGATCTGGAATTGCCCCAGGGGGGCCTCATCTGCTTTGTGGGTGTCTCCGGTTCGGGGAAGTCGACCCTTGCCTTCGACGTCATAGGAGCTGAGGCGGAAAGGAGGTTTCTCGAGTCGCTGTCCCCTTTTGCCCGGCAGTTGCTCGGACCTATGAGACGTCCTGAGGTGGACAGGATAGAGGGGCTTCAGCCTCCTATCCTCATCAGGAGGGCCGGGCGTAGGGAAGGGCCTCGTTCCACCGTGGGCACCGCCACCGAGATCTACGACCACCTCCGCATCCTCTTTGCGAGGGCGGGCCAGACCCATTGTCCACGCTGCGGCAGGCGGGTACGGGCGATGTCCCGAGAGGAGATGGTCGACGAACTCCTCAGACATGCCGGCAAGCGAGTGCTGATCTTAGTGCCCATAAAGGGATCGAAGGGGGTTGCCTCCCGATTCCTTGGGGAGGGTTTCATCAGGGCTTGGGTGCGAGGTCAGATGGTTGAACTCGAGAGCTTGGAGGACGAGGAGGGGGATTTCGACTTGGTGGTGGATAGGTTGATCCTGCGTCCGGAGGCGAGGGAGCGGTTGAGGGAATCCCTGGAACTCGCCCTGAGGTATGGGAAGGTGGTAAAGGCGATCATCGAAGAGGAGGAGTTCTTCTTCAGCCCCCGACCTTACTGTCCTTATTGCGATCTCATCATGCCATCGCTAGTACCCGCCCTCTTTTCCTTCAACAGCCCTGAAGGGGCGTGTCCGGAATGCGGAGGATTGGGGGAGTCCCCCAAAGGGGAGCTTTGTCCCCGCTGCAGAGGCAAGAGGTTGCGGGAGGAGGCCTTGAGCGTGAAGCTCTACGGATGGGATATCGCTTCCCTCTCAGCGCTGCCCGTTGAAAGGCTCTCGGGGGTCTTGAGGGAATTAGCCTTCCCAGCGTACCTCGTTGAGGTGGTGGAGGGGATCTTGAGAAGGGTTTCCTTCCTCAGGGAGGTAGGAGTGGGTTATCTCTCCCTGGATAGGGCTATGGCGACGC
This sequence comes from uncultured Thermodesulfobacteriota bacterium, assembly GCA_964525275.1. GTDB lineage: Bacteria > Desulfobacterota > B13-G15 > B13-G15 > B13-G15 > CAZGDM01. Next base: position 6,500 of record CAZGDM010000023.1, read on the forward strand.
TTTCCGCCGGGGAGGCCCAAAGGGTGAGGCTCGCCAGCCAGTTGGGCATGGGGCTCAGTGGAGTGCTCTATCTGCTCGATGAACCAAGCGTGGGATTACACCCCCGTGACCAAATCAGGATCGTCAAGGCCCTTAAGGACTTGAGGGAACAGGGGAACACGGTGATCGTGGTCGAACACGATCCCATGACCATCCGTGAGGCCGACTGGATAGTAGAACTCGGGCCAGGGGCTGGTGAGGAAGGAGGGCAGGTGGTCTTCTCAGGGGGGGCTGAGGAGTTCCTCTCGGGTGGGTCCCTCACAGGCCGTTACCTTAAGGGGGAACTCGAGGTAGGGGGGAAAGGGCAACGCCGCCGTCCCAAGGGGCAGGTAGTGGTAAAGGGTGCTTTCAAACACAACCTCAAGGGGATTACGGTCAGGTTTCCCCTCGGGGTCCTCTGCTGTGTGACGGGGGTATCCGGCTCCGGTAAGAGCACCCTTGTGCTCGAAGTGCTGGGGCAGGACTTGAAGCTATTAAAGGAAGGGTTCGCCCCTCAGGGTTGTAGCGCTATCGAGGGGGCTGATGAGGTACGCAGGGTTGCCGTGGTGGACCAGAGCCCACCCGGGAGGGACCCGCGTTCCAATCCGGCCACTTACATGGGGGTCTTTGCCGTGATACGCCATCTCTTCGCCCAAACCCATGAGGCGCGGGTGAGGGGTTGGTCTCCCTCTCGCTTCAGCTTCAATGTGAAAGGGGGGCGATGTGAAGTGTGCAAAGGCTTGGGGAGGGTGAGGGTGGAACTGGGTTTCTTGCCAGAGGTCTTCGTGACTTGCGAGCACTGCGGGGGCACTCGCTACGAGCGGGAGGTCCTGGAGGTGAAATACCGCGGGATGAACATCGCAGAGGTCCTCCAGATGACCGTGGAGGAGGCCAGGGATTTCTTCAAAAATATCCCCCAGGTAAGGAGACGGCTCGACCCCCTCCAAGAGGTGGGATTGGGGTATCTGAGGCTGGGACAGCCGTTGGACGCCCTTTCGGGAGGAGAAGCCCAGAGACTGAAGCTCGCCCGTGAGCTCACTGGCGACCCTGAAGGTACCCTCTACCTGTTGGATGAACCTACCACAGGGCTTCACCCATCGGAGATAGAGGTTCTGCTAAGGCTCCTGGACCGGCTTATCGAGAAGGGAGGAACGGTGATCGTCATCGAACACAACCTCGATGTAGTGAAAAACGCGGACTACGTCATTGACCTCGGTCCTGAAGGAGGGGAAAGGGGAGGGGAAGTGGTGGCGGAAGGCACCCCCGAAGAGATAAGCTGCAGTTCGTCGCTGATGGCCCCCTTTTTGCTGGAGGTCTTGGAAGGGGGAAAAAGGACGGCCTCCTTGTAACCCCTTTCAGTGGGTATTAGCTTTGTAAGGGATGGTCGAGCTCGACGGCAAACACCTCACCAGGACGATGCTCAAGACCGCTGCCGAGCTGTCCAAGGAGCTTGGGGCGTCGGGCATCTTGGTCTACGCCGAATTCGTGGCTGACCCCCAAGAAATGGCCCGCTGGGTTGGGGAGAGGAACCTCATCCTGGCCACGAGAGATGGAGAGGTGAACGAGGACCTCCTTTCCTTGGCGAAAGGGGCCATCAGGATCCCTCCTTTTGATTTCGGAAGGGCCACTATGACGAAGTTGGCCCTTCTGTTGGGTTTGTCCAAGGGCTTCATAAAGCCGGACGACCGCCTCATCTGCCTCTCCGGCTCCTTTAGGTACAAGATCTTGGACAGCATTGTAGTAGTAGACGTGAACAAGGAGCTGGAGATCTTCTCCTCGGCCCAGTTGAGCCTTCTCGAGGATATTGCTCGTCCTGAGGTCTTCGAGGCGGTCCTTGGGATAGCCCTCGAACTGGCCAGGGAAGGCAGGGAGGGCAAGCCCGTGGGCACCATCTTCGTCCTCGGGGATCACGAAAGGGTTTTGCAGTTCTCACGCCAGATGATCATCAACCCCTTTGGGGGGCTGCCCGAGGAGGAGAGAAACGTCCTCGACCCTAAGCTTAAGGAGAGCATAAAGGAGTTCGCAGCGATAGACGGGGCCTTCGTCATCAGGGACGACGGGGTGGTCGTCTGTGCGGGGAGGCACCTGGATGCCGCAGGGGAGGACCTCCAGCTACCGAAGGGATGGGGTAGCCGCCACCTTGCTGCCGCCGGGATAACCAACGTCACCAAGGCGGTGGCCATTGTAGTATCGGAGTCCACGGGGGCCGTGCGGATCTTCAGCAGGGGTAAGCCCTTCATGGAGATAGAGAAGGAGGCTTAGAAGAATATCTTCACTGCTATTCCCACCAGGACAAGGGCGAAGATCTTGCGAAAGACCTCCGTGGGGACGAGTTCCAGCAAGTGGGCCCCAAGTTGGGCCCCTATAAGGCCCCCTATCCCCAACAATAGTCCCCACCGCCACTGCACATTGTGCAGGTGGGCATGGGCTGCCAGGGCGGACAGGGCGGTGATGGCGATACTGACGAAGGTAGTGCCCACAGCCCTTTGGGCGTCAAAACCCAGAAGGAGCAGCAGGGGGACTATCAGCACACCCCCTCCCAAGCCGCAAAAGCTCGCTACCGATCCTACGAAGATCCCCAGAATCACTATGATGGGCCACGACATCCTCTCCTCCTGGCCATCTCCGCCGCCATGCGGACGGCGCAGATCATGCTTGTCGGATCCGCTATTCCCTTACCCGCAATGTCATAGGCGGTGCCGTGATCAGGTGAGGTGCGGATGAAGGGAAGTCCCAAGGTCACATTTACCCCTTCTTTAAAATGGAGCAGTTTCAGGGGGATGAGTCCCTGGTCGTGGTAAAGGGCCACCACTGCGTCCCATCTCCCCTTGGCGGCATAGTAGAAGAGGCTGTCCGCAGGGAGAGGGCCTTCCACCTCCATCCCCTCTTCCTTTGCCCGCCTCACCGCAGGTACCACCACTTCGTCTTCCTCTGCCCCGAAGATCCCCCCTTCTCCCCCGTGGGGGTTCAGGGCCGCTACGACGATCTTGGGTTCTTTTACGCCGAAGAGCTCCCGGAGTCCTCTATAGGTGACCCTCACGGTCGTAAGGACCTTTTCCGCCGTAAGTCGCCGAGGGACCTCAGAGAGGGGTATGTGGGTGGTCACCAAGGAGACGCGCAACCGCGGGCCTGCGAGCATCATGGCGTATTCAGTTGTCCCGGATAATTCGGCCAGCAGCTCGGTGTGCCCGTTCCAAAGGTATCCGGCCATCCTAAGGGCCTCTTTGCTTATAGGGGCGGTGACTAGACCGTCTGCTTCCCCTTGCATGAGCAGTTCCACTGCACGGACGATATAGCGGTAGACCGCTTCTCCCCCTTCCCTCTGTGGGCGTCCTTTGGGCAAGGTGGAGAGGGTGGTCAAAGGGATGAGGTTCAGGACCTCTCCGGTGAAATTCCCTTCCTTTGGCGACCAGATCTCCTCCACCTTCAACGGAAGTCCCAATTCGCGGGCGGCGCTCTCGAGGGTCCTTCGATCCCCCAATACGACGGGCCTGCACACCTCAGCGATCCCTCCGCGGAAAATGGCCTTCAAGACTACCTCCGGTCCCACCCCTGCCGGGTCTCCCATGGTTATGAGAAGCAGTGGTTTTTCCTTCATATAAGCCCCCTCACCCCGATTTTCTTCTCAGCTCCGGAAAGCCATTCTTTATAACGGCGCTCCACTTCCTCCTTGAAGTAATCCTGCAGTACCTTTTCCCTAACCTTTTGGAAAGCCAAGGGTGTTTCGCCCCGACGCTCAGCCACCATGAAGATGTGGTAACCCTTGGAAGACCTTATCACGGGGCTTATCTCCCCCACATCAAGCTCCTTTATGGCCTCCCACAGTTCCGGGTCTATCTCCTTTGCGGTCACAAACCCCATATCGCCGCCGTATTTGGCGGATGGATCTTGGGAGTAGAGGGTAGCCACGTCGCTAAAAGGTTCCCCTCGTTGCAAAGCGTTCAACACCTTTTCAAGCCTTTCCTCAGCCCTTTTCTCCTCCCGAGGGGTGGCTCCTTCGGGTAGGTAGATGAAGATGTGAAAGACCCTCACCTTAGTGGGAGCGGTGTAACGGTCCCTGTGGGCTTGATAATAGGCGAAGAGGTCCTCCTCCTTGGGGGATATTTTGGGTTTGATCAGGGCCTCGATTATGCGAGCCTTTCTCATCTGGGTCTTGAGGTACTCTCGATATCCTTCAAGCGTGAACCCTTGAGCGGCCAGTTCTCGGGTGAGTCCCTCTTTGGATAGCCGATGTCGACGGCGAAGCTGTTCTAAGACCCTTTCGACTTCCTCGTCTTTTACGTCGAGACCCAAGCGTTTTGCCTCCATCTTCAGGATCTGTTCCTCCACCAACCTCCTCCAGACCTCTCTGAGGAAGGCCTCTTTCTTCAGCCTCCGGTCGAGGGGGTTGGTCCCCTCTTCGGGCTTGAGGCCGAAATGGGCGGCCATCGCCTCGAGGTCGCTGAGGGTGTAAACCTCATCCCCTATCACTCCCGCCACCCTCTCCACGATCTCCCCTTTGACTGAAAGGGGGAGGAAAACGAAAAGGACCGCGATGAAGAGGCTCAGGAGAGCTCCGCTAAGAGCCTTTCGTTTACCCATATGGTGAGATTCTTCCGGCGGTTTTCGAGCCATCGTCGCCACGCCTCCTCAACCTTTTTATTCATTATCGCTGTGGTAATTTCGTCCCTTACCTCTTCGTACTCGAGAGGGCGCCCCTTTTCCCTCTTCTCCACTAAGAAGATGTGGTAGCCATAAGGGCTCTTCACAATGGGGCTTATCTCCCCCTCTTTCAGTCCGAAGATTACCTCGAATTCTTGGGGGACCTCGTCCTTTGACACAAAGCCGAGATCCCCTCCCTTTGAGGCCTCTGGGGCGATGGAGTGGAGTCGTGCAAGCTCTGCAAAGGAGGGGGGTTTTTTGCCCTTTCTCCGCCTCCGCTTCATGGTCTTCTTGAGGGTGGCCAGAATTTTCTTGGCCTCTTGTTCACTTGCGACGAGGATCTG
>CAZGDM010000023.1:11602-17440 GCA_964525275.1 uncultured Thermodesulfobacteriota bacterium
GGAGCTCATCCGAGGGCAGCTTTTCACCCTCGGTGAGAAGGTGGAGTTCTCGAACGAATTCCTCTCTGGTTACAGACAGGCCGTCCACTCTGAGGACAACATCCTCCCTCTGGCAGGCGAGGGGGGTGAGGAGGAGAGATAGCATCAACCAGGGCCATACCCTCACTCCTTTTTACCCCCTTCGAGGAGTTCCTCCCGGATGGTCACTTTGTATTTTTTGTGGAGGCCTTGGAGATACTCGTCCAGGAGCTGTTTGCGTTTTTCCTCCCGGAGTTTCTGCCGGATTTCGTCCTTGACTTCGTCGAGGGACAATTGGCGGGGTTCCTGTCTGTCCTCGAGGCGAATGATGTGGTAGCCGAAAGTAGTCTTCACTATATCGCTCACATCCCCCGGGTTCTTGAGGGCAAAGGCCGCCGCCTCGAACTCCTTACCCACTTGGCCGCGTTCGATGTACCCCAGATCTCCCCCCTTTTTCGCCGTGGGGCTTATGGAATACCGACGGGCTAGCTCGGCGAAATCCTCTCCCTCGGCCAGACGTCGCTTGATCTCTTCCGCCTCCCTTCGGGTCTTGACGACGATATCCCTGACCCTTATCCGCTCACCGATGTGGAATTTCTCCTTGTTCTCCTCGTAGTAACGCTTGACCTCGTCATCGGTGACCTCGTCCTTTCCCGCAAAGAGCTCCTGGAGAAAGGCATCCAGGACCACGCCTTTTTGGCACTGCTCTATCCGCCGTTTGACCTCGTCCCTTTCAGGAATTCCCTTTTTGGATGCTTCGAGTAGTAGAAGTTCCCTGTCGACGATGTTGCGGAGGAACTCCTTCTTCGCCTCGGGATCTATCATCATGGGTTTGATGAACTCGGGCAGTTCATCCACCTCCCGTTGGAAGTCCTCCATGGTGATGACCTTTCCGTCTATCTTTGCCAGGACTTCCCCCTTTTCGGCCTTCTCCCCACAGCCGAAAGCTAAACAAAGGACCACGCTTAGGATGACAACTCCCCTCATGCAGTTTCCTCCCGCGCCATTATGTCACCTGACTGGGCACCTTTCAACAGGTCCTCCAGTTCCCTCAAGGCCCTTTGCCACTGTCCCTTAACTGGAAGGATCAATTCCATGGAAGGGGTGAGACGGAGGTCCCTTCCCTGCTTGAGGGCCCTGACCAGGCCTTCGGGTTCCACGGCGGTGGGCGAAAGTTTGGCCCGAAGCTCTCCATCCCTTATGTCGAGCCGCGTGATTCCCAAGCGTTGCAGGCGTAGCTTGATCGAGATGACCTCGAGCAGCCCCTCAACTTGAGGTGGTAGGGCGCCGTAGCGATCGCGTAGCTCTTCAGCTATGTCTTCAAGGGAGGTTTCATCCTCGACCATGGAGAGCCTTTTGTAGAAAAGAAGGCGCTGGGCTTCATCCTCTATGTAATCAGGGGAGATGTAGGCCTCTATTGGGATGTGGATCTCGGGGGTGATTCTTTCCGTTATCACTTCTCCTTTAAGTTCCCTTATGGCCTCTTCCAACATGGTGTTGTACAGCTCAAGGCCTACGTCCGCGATGTGCCCTGATTGTCTGTGTCCGAAAAGCGTCCCTGCCCCTCGGATCTCCAGATCCCTCATTGCCAGCCTGAACCCCGAACCGAGGTCGCTCAACTCCTGGAGTGCTCGCAGGCGCTTGCGGGCATCGCGGGTCAGCTCCTGAGGGGATGGCACGATGAGGTAGGCGTAAGCCCTTCTCGATGATCGGCCCACTCTGCCACGGAGCTGATAGAGATCGGCCAGACCGAACCTCTCGGCACGGTTGATGATGATGGTGTTGGCATTGGGGATGTCGAGCCCCGACTCGATGATGGTGGTGCAAACTAAGACGTCGACCTCTCCTCTCACGAAGCGCATCATCACCTCTTCCAACCTCCTGCCCCTCATCTGGCCGTGAGCCACCTCCACGCTCACCTCGGGGACCATTTCCCGGACCTTCTTTGCCACCGCCTCTATGTCCGCCACCTGGTTATGGACGAAGAACACTTGACCGCCCCTTTTTACCTCCCTGAGGATCGCCTCTCTGATCAGCCGTGGATCGAAGGGGATCAGGCGGGTCTTTATCGCCTGACGGTCGGGAGGGGGGGTGTTGATGAGGCTCATTTCCCGCAATCCCACCAGGGCCATTTGGAGGGTCCGTGGGATGGGTGTGGCGGTGAGGGTAAGACAATCCACGGTCTTTTTCAGCTCCTTCAGCCGTTCCTTATGGGCCACGCCGAAGCGCTGTTCCTCGTCGACGATGAGAAGCCCCAAGTCGCGGAAGGCCACATCCCTCTGCAAAAGCCGGTGGGTTCCGATGATCACATCCACCTTTCCCCTCTCCAGATCCCTGAGGATGCGACGCTGTTCCGCTGGGCTCTTGAACCGGCTGAGGACCTCTACCACGACGGGATAGCGGTCGAAGCGGCTCTTGAAGGTGCGGTAGTGCTGCTCCGCCAAAACGGTGGTGGGAACGAGCACCGCCACCTGTTTGCCGTCCATTACGGCTTTGAAGGCAGCCCTCACCGCTACCTCTGTCTTTCCGAAACCCACATCACCGCAGACGAGGCGGTCCATGGGGGTGGGGGAGCACATGTCCTCGATTACGGCTTCGATGGCCTCCCATTGGTCCGGGGTCTCCTCGTAGGGAAAGGTGGCCTCAAACTCTCGGAAGAGGGCATCCGGAGGGCTGAAGGCGAAGCCGGGCAGGGCCTTCCTTGCAGCGTAAAGTTCCACCAATTCTTTAGCCACCTCTTGGGCTGCCTTCCTGGCCCTCCTCTTGGCCTTCCTCCATGCCGTCCCTCCCAACCTGTCGAGCCTTGGAGGCCGTTCTGATGGACCTATATAGCGGTGGACTAAGTCGAGGCGCTCGACGGGGACGTAGAGCCTATCACCTCCTTCGTATTCTATGAGGAGGAATTCCCCCTGCCCGTCGGCCTCCAGCCTGACGAGCCCCCTGTAAAGGCCAATGCCATAATCCACGTGGACCACGAAGTCCCCGGGCTTTAGGTCCTCGAAATTGTAAAGGGCAGGGCGTTCCTTTCTGGGGGGACGGAGACGCCCCCTTTGTCCGAAGATCTCCTCCTCGGTCAGGTAGACCACCCCCTCCTTGGGGAGGATGAACCCCCTGGAGAGGTCTCCCTGGAGGACTCCTATGACCCTTCCCTTCACGGCTCTCCCAAGGGAGGTTCTAAAACCGTAATCCTCTAACAGTTCAGCCAGTCGCTGGGCCTGGTGGGGATTTGAGGTGACGAGGTATATCTCGTAATCCCTCTGAAGCCAATCCCGCAGCCTAAAGGCCAAGGCCTTTAACCCCTTCGCCTTCACCTCTTCTCGCAGTCCGTGATGGAGGTAGGCCTCGATCGTCAACCCATCACCGTCACGAATGACCCCTTCAAGCAGGAGTTTTGGCCTTCCCTTCAGGGCCTCGAGGATCGCGAAGGGGGGGTGGAATAAGGCCTTGATTTCCTCCCGTAACCCCTCAAGGGAGGAGCGGAGCCTTTCCTCCACCTCCTCCGGTTCGACCACGACCAACTGCGCAGAGGGCAGGTGGTCAAAGAGCGTGGCGTCCCCTTCAAGCCTAGCCGGGGCTATAATGGCCTCTTCGAGATCCCCGGTGGATCGTTGGGTCAAGGGATCAAAGGTCCGAAGGGAGCAAATCTCTTCATCGAAGAACTCGACCCTTAAGGGACGATCGTGATCGGGAGGGAAGAGGTCGAGGATCGCCCCCCTTACGCTCATCTCCCCCTTGGATTCCACGACCCTGCCGCGTTCATAGCCCATCTTTACGAGGGCCTCTATGAGCTCGTCCCTATCCCTTCGTTCCCCAACTTTCAGGCGGAGTTTGAAGTTGCGGATCGTCTCGGGAGAAGGCAGCCTTCGGGCCAATCCCTCCGGAGTGGTGACCACTCCTTCAAGGGTTCCTCGGGCAAGGGGTGAGAGGATTTCGAGATCCTTGCTCCCTGGGAACTCGAGGTCGTAGGGATCGGTGAAAAAGACGTCCACTTTCCCTTGGGGGAGAAAGAAGCGAAGATCCTGTACCAACTCCTCCCCCCCCTCTTCGGTCGGGACGACGACCAAGATCTTACCCCGGCCCTTGGAGAGGAGTTCCGCCAACAATAAACCCCTTACCCCTCCACCTGTCCCTTGAAGGACAAAATCATCCCCCTTTAGGAGGGACTGCAGACAGAGTTCCAACGCCTCCTTTAACCCCTTACTTTCCCCCATCTCCTTGGGGATATAAGCAGAGCTCGGGGAAAAGGCAACGTTCGCAAAGGGGGCGCCTGGCCTTACAGACCTCTCTGCCGTAGCGGATCAGGAGCAAGTGCAAATCCCGGGCCCTCCCCGGAGGGACTAAGGGGGCGAGGATCTCGTGGGCCTCTTCTGCGGATGTCCTTTGGTCCAAGATCCCAAGGCGCTTCGTTATGCGGAGGATATGGGTATCCACCGGGAAGACGTCCATGTCACAGCCGAAGGCAAGAACACAGTAAGCCGTCTTTGGGCCCACCCCTGGGAGTCCAAGCAGGAAAGAGAGGGCCTCCCTTTTGCCGAGACGGCATATCCCCTCCATCTCGCCAAGCCCCCACCGTCTTTTGACCGTCCTGAGGATTTCCTTTATCCTGCGGGCCTTTTGGCGATTTAGGCCACCAGGCCTGAGGCAGTGGGCTATTTCTTCCTCGGAGGCTTCCAGCACCAGCTCCCAATGGGGAAACCGATTGCGCAACGCTTCATAGGCCTTATCGCGATTGCGGTCGTTGGTGTTCTGAGAGAGAACGGTCTTTATCAGGACCTCGAGGGGGGTCCCGGAGGGACGACTCGGTGACCCATAATACCTGAAGAGGCTCTCCCATATGGTGACGAGTTTGTCCCCGGACAGCACCCCTTCATCTTAACACAAAGAAACGCCTTCTGATTGATATCCCGAAGGGGGTGTCCACTGCCTGGGCTAGTGAACTTGAGCAAGAGGGGGTCAGGAGTTCCTGAGGAGCAAAAACGACACCTCGATAAGCACGCCCAACAGCACGAGCAAAAAACCCAACTTCCCGTGGCAATACCATCTTCCCCTGTCATGCCACCTTCCGTATTTCATATAGTGATGGAGGCTTATTCCGAAGCCGAACAGTATCATCATGCCTTTCATTCGCCACCTCCCCGTCAGAAGTCGTAGAGGGGGTTTTGAGGGTCGAAGTCATCGGGAGTCAGGCCCACGTTTATCCTTATCTGGGAATACTGATATTCCTCGACCACTTGGAGAGTACCTCCTACTTTGTCCCAAACCTTTACCTTGCAGGGTAAATTTGGGGTCTGGGAGAAGCAGATCTCCACTCGATAACCATAGAGCCGTGGACAGGCATCCTTGTTTAGAGATACGAGGAAGCAATTGTCGTTACACACGACCTCCGGTTCCATGCCGACGTCCCTCAGGATCTGAAGCTGCTCGGCGACCTTGTTGAGCAAATTCTCAAATCCAGTGCAATAAATAGGGTGTCTCGCCTCCCTGAGGGCCAAAGCTCCATCCGGTTCCAGATGGAGCTTTATCAACTTCTTCCAGCCGCCCCCGTGAACGTAGATCCTCCCCTTGTTCCAATGGGGGCTCCATATCAGCTCCTGGCCCTTGTGGCCGTCATCAAGCCACTTCATGTATATCCACCGTGGTCTCCTTTTGAACTTTAGAAATATCCGTCCGTAAACTTTCTTCGCACCAATGAGTTCCCTCTTGGTGAAGATGCAAGTGTAGTCCTCGATGTTGTTTGCTTCTGCCAAAGATTGTTCGATTTTTTGCAGCAAAAGGGCCTTACAATCGCATGACCCCTGTGCCCAGAGAGGGGGGATCGTT
>CAZGDM010000023.1:17540-29874 GCA_964525275.1 uncultured Thermodesulfobacteriota bacterium
CAGCAAAAGGGCCTTACAATCGCATGACCCCTGTGCCCAGAGAGGGGGGATCGTTAAGAGCAGCAGCAAGATTCCTATTAGGGACATTCCCCTTAGGGACATTCCCCGCACACGATCCTCTCTTCGAGGAGATCCAAAGGGATCGGTCGAACGGGTTCACCGTCCAGATAGAGCATGATCATCTCCAACTCCCTAACCCTGTACAAGGACAGCCAGACCAGATAATCCGGAACCACAATAGGGGTCTTCGGGATTCTCTCCCTCAGGTGCAGATGGGAAAAGAGCGTAAGCACCATTTTGGTGCAATATTGTCTGGATGGATCGTGCAGATCGTAACGGAAGTCGTATTTCTTCCCGATGTGTTTGGGAATTTCCGAGAAGATCTCTGACCTCCTCACCCCATCGACAAGGGATTGATCCCGCAGTACCAGAAGGCTATCGCAATCCAGAAATTCGTCCAGGGGGATGAGGTTCACACCGTCGGCGTCTACATCCAAGCAGCTGTCTTTGAGCACCTTCCCCTGGAGCCTGAAGTCCCCCAGGTATAGCCCTGTGTGGGAGAAGAAGCTGGGGATGAAGAGATGGTTGAGGCGGAAGTTGTAATTTACCAGCAGTATGTCCAGAGGCTCCAGGTGATCCCTTATCTCATCTATCAGGGTTTGTCGGAAAAGGTGCCCGTGCCTTCGGAAGAGGGGGATCTTTTTGGATAGTTTGCCCAGGATGTAGAGGAGGAAAGGCCCCTTCCGTAGGATTGGCCATATATTAGTTAGGGTCCTAAAGTTCAATACCTTCACGGGATACCCCTGTAGACTCGGTTGGTCATGTAAGCAGAGGTGACTGACAAAAAACTGACAATGGGAATAAACCTTAAAAGGTGGAGCCTCTTTCGTTGACACCTTTTAGAGGGGGTGCTATTTTCTGGCCGCCGATGGAGGAACTCCTCGATTTCAGACGTTTTCGTATGTCCAATGGACTCCGCGTGCTCGTCTTAGAGGACCATACCCTGCCCATCGTCTCCTTTCAGGTCCATTTCGCGGCTGGGTCCAGGCATGAACGGCCAGGGATCACGGGGATCTCCCATCTCTTCGAACATATGATGTTTCGAGGGACCAAGAAGCTCGGTCCGGAGGAGTTCTCCAAGATCATCCAGGCCCGCGGCGGCGTGGTCAACGCCTTTACCACTCAAGACCACACCACTTATTTCGAGAACGTCCCACGGGAGGCCTTGGAGCTCGTGGTAGAACTTGAGGCCCACAGGCTGAAGGAGCTTCAGATCACCGCTGAGAGCTTGGCCACAGAAAGGGAGGTGGTCAGGAGCGAGCGGAAGATGCGGATTGCCAATAGTCCCTTTGGTGCCGTTCTCGAGGAGCTCTTCGCCCTGGCCTACCAGCGACATCCCTATCGCTGGCCCATAATCGGTTGGGATCACGACATAAAACGCGTGACCCTTGAGGAGTGCAAGGAGTACTTCCGCCTCTATTACGCCCCCAACAACGCTGTAGTCGTTATCGCCGGCGATGTAGGTGTGGAAGAAGCCCTGTCGCTGCTGCAGAGGCACTACGGTGACATACCCCCCCAGTCGATCCCGGAGGAGGTAGTGGAGCCGGAACCTCCCCAGCGGGGAGAGAGACGGGCTGTCTTCAAGAAAGTGGCCCAGCTCGATGCCTTCTTCAGCGGCTTCCATGTGCCGGGGATAGTCCACGAAGACGTAGCCGCCCTCCTTGCCCTGACTCATATCTTATCTTCGGGGAGGTCTTCGCGCCTTTGGAGGAGGTTTGTCAAAACGGGCAAGGCCGCTGAGGCCGGGGTGATGCTGGACCCTCCTCCCTTTTGGCCCAAGGATCCGGGTCTTATGGTGGTCTATGCGGTGGCGGCGCCAGGGGTTGACATCAGGGAATTGGAGGAAGAGGTCTGGAGGGAGGTAGAGGAGATAAAGGTCGGAAGATTCGAGGAGGGGGAAGTGGAGAAGGCCAGGAAGGGCCTACGGGCAGCCTTTATAAAGCGGCTGCAGACCCTTTTCTTCAGGGGGCTACTTGGAGGGATCTACGAGGTAAAGACCGGAGGGTTCGAAGGGGCTTGGAAGTTTGCCTCCTCCCTTGGGGAGGTGACCCCCGAAGGCATTCAGGAGGTGGCGAGGCGGTATCTCCACGAGGACAACCGCACTGTGGTGACCTTGAAACCGGTCTCCCCTGAGGAGAACGAGAGGTTGGGGCTGATACAATGACTCTGCCTTTCCGCCCAGAGGACCTTCGGCGGCTTGAGCTTCCATCAGGGGCGACGGTTTTGGCCCTCCCCTACAGGCGGCTGCCGCTGCTTCACATCGCCCTGATGCTGAAATGCGGTGCTGAGGTGGACCCTCGGGATAAAGGGGGACTTTCTGACCTCGTAGCTGAAGCTCTCACCTTGGGAACGGAGAGGAAGGGGGCGGAGGAACTCTCCCTCGCCGTGGAGAGATTGGGGGCCTCTATCTCCGCTTCCTCGGGATGGGACCGGTCGTTCCTGAAGGTTGTGGGACTGGCGGAGGACGTGGAGGAATTGCTCTCCCTGGCCGGGGAGGTCTACCTCCACCCCAGCTTTCCCCCCGATGAGATCGTCAAGGCCCTCCAGAGGAGGATGGCCAACCTCACCAAGTCGAGGGATGAGGCGGAAAGGGTGGCTGACGAGCTCATCTGGTGCGAAATGATGGCTGGTACCCCCTATGACCATCCCTCTTATGGTACTTTGAAATCTGTTAAAGCCCTGAGTCGCGAGGATGTGGTAGCCCTTTACAACCGCGTTTACAGCCCTCGGGACACGGTCCTCCTCATAGTGGGACCCCTTGCCCCTGAGGAGTTGTTACGGCGGGGAGAGGAGTTGCTCGGGGATTGGTCTTCCCCTTCCCCATATAAGAAGTCCCCCATCCCCCCCTCCCTCCGAGGGAGAAAGATCCTCTTGGTGGATAAACCCGATCTCACCCAGAGTCAGATCAGGATCGGCTTTACAGGGTTCGGACGGAAGGACCCCCGTTATCTCCCCTTCAAGGTCATGAACTATATCCTCGGTGGAGGGGGGTTTTCATCACGCCTGATGGAGCGGGTGAGGTCCCAGAAGGGCCTCACCTACGGCATCAGAAGTTCCATCCATTCCATGAAGGTTCCTGGCCCCCTGATCATCTCCACGTTCACCCCTACTGAGACCACCCTTCAGACCTTCCGGGAGATCCTCGCCACTTTGGAGGATTTCCTCAAAGGAGGGGTTACGGACAAGGAGCTCGAGGAGGCAAAGGGGTACTTCTGTGGAAGCTTTCCCCTCAGGCTCGAGACGCCAGGGCAGGTGGCCCGGGAGATCCTCGAACTGGAGCTCTACGGATTGGGACTCGACGAACTTACGGAGTTCGCCCGTCGGGTGCGGGAAGTATCGGCGGAGGATGTCCTCCGGGTGGCCAGAGAAGTCCTCGACCTTCAGGCCTTCAGGGCCATAGTCCTCGGGCGGGTTAAGGACCTGGAGGGGGCTTTCAGGGATTGGGGGGAGGTGCAGATCAAGTCCTTCGCCGATGTGGCGTCTCAGTAAAACCCAGAGGAGGAAATTAGAGCGGGCCTCGGAGCCCCTATTTCCCCTTTTAGTGGCCTCGGTTAGGCTTCTCATCCTCCTTCCCTTTCCCATGCTTGCCCTCGTGGCCAAGGCCATTAGTTGGATCTGGTGGATCGCCCCTTCCAGGAGGAAAAGGATTGCGGAGGCCAACATCAGGTTGGCCCTGGGATCGGAGGCCCCCCGTTCTTACCTCAGGGAGGCCATGGAGTTGCTCATAAGGAACTTTTTAGAGGTGGCCAAGTTCTACTATGTCTCTCCCGAGGAGTTCAGGGAAAGGGTGGAGATCTCAGGGGCCGAATACCTTGAGGAGGCTCGCCGGGGGGGAAGGGGGGTGGTAGCGGTTAGCTGTCATCTGGGGAACTTTCCCCTTCTGTGCATGAGGCTCGCCCTGGAGGGATGGAAGGTGGGGGTTGTGGCCAAGATGCCGCGAAATCGCCCTCTGGCCAAGTTCCTGAGGGAGAAGATGGCCGCCCTCGGGATCCGCCATATAGAGGGGTCCCAGCGTCATAAAGCCGCCCGCGAGTCCCTCCGCTTGCTCCAAGAGGGGGGGCTCCTCTATCTCATGATCGATCAAAATCCCCGCAGAGGGGGAATCCCCGTTCCTTTTTTCGGCCGTCCCGTGCCAACCTATAGAGGGGCCTCGATCCTTGCAGAAAGAAGCCGTGCCGTGCTCATCCCTATCTTCATCGCCTCCCATGGCCCCGGAAGACACACGGTCTATGTAGAGAGGCCTTACCGCCCATCGGGGGATCCCCTTTCCGATCTTGAGGTCGCCGCTCGAGTAGCTGAGGATTACATCCGCCGCTTTCCTACCCAATGGTGGTGGTGGCACAGGAGGTGGAGGGGATATTTGGAATATCGCTGAGGGGTTTTCTGGTCCTTTCAACACCTTCAGGGGCATGTTCTAACCCCACCCCCTTTTAGAAGCCGCTCAGCTCCATGAAGAGGAAGCTGTCCATCACCTCCTCACGGAAGAGCTCCATCACCCGGTTTTTCACCTCGAAGAACTGGTCTGTCTCGGTGATCTTGTAATCGCGGGGGCGTGGAAGGCCCGTCTCGATGACCTCCACTACGCGGGCAGGTCGCTTGCTGAAGACCACCACTTTATCAGCGAGGTAGACGGCCTCATGGATATTGTGGGAGATGAAGAGGATGGTCACCCCGGTCTTTTCCCAGACTTCCATGATCTTGTCATGCATCCACAAAGTGGTCTGAAAGTCGAGGGAACTGAAGGGCTCGTCAAGCAGCAGTATATCGGGTTGGTAAATGAGGGCCCTCAGAATGGCCAGCATCTGCTGCTGCCCCCCGCTCAGCTCGTAAGGATAGGCATCCTCACGGATCGACATGTCGAGCATCCAGAGGAACTCATCGACCCTCCTCCTGCGCTCCCGCCGGGGCACCCCGTTAAGCTCCAGGGGCATCATCAGGTTCCCCAGGCAGGTGCGCCATGGGTAAAGGGACTCGCGGTAATTCTGAAAGACGAAACCGATCTTGGCCTCTTTGGGGGTCTTGCCCCCGATCAGGATTCGGCCGTAGTCCATCTCCTCAAGGCCAGCCAGGATCCTGAAGAAGGTGCTCTTCCCGCAGCCGTTGGGCCCTACGATGGTCACAAATTCCCCTTTACGGGCGGTAAAGGAGACGTTGTCCAGTACCCTGACCCCACCACTGCCCAGACGGGGATCCGGGGCGGTATCGTAGTGCTTGCTCACGCCGCGCACATAGAGGTAGGGTCTTTCAGCCATCGTCGTCCTTGAGGAATCAGGCCGGGTCTTCAGGGCGAGTAAAAGAGCCTTGTGGTGTCGATCTGCGTCCTATAGGCTCCCTCCCTGTAGAGGATTTCGAAGTATTCCTGGGTCGCTTCTCTGTCCAGTTCTTCTATTTTGATCCACTCTTCAAAGGGAATTTGCATCGCCACCTGTTTCGGCAACCTCGCGTACTTTATGAAAAAAGACCTGGCTTCCCTTCCGTTTTCCTTGATGAAATCCACGGCCTTGTGATAAGCAACCCTCAACCTTTCGGCCAGATCGGGGTGGGCTTTTAAAAACTTGCTAGAGAAGCTGAAGGCTCCCCCTGGAATCCCCCTCTTTAAGCCGAGGAGCTTTAAAGGGCTTTTCATCAGATACCTCCCTACCCCCTTGGCCACGGCGATCATTCCAAAGGGCTCCGGGGTGAAAAAGGCGTCTATCTGCCCTGCAGCCAGGGCGGGGACCATATTTGGAGGGGGGACCTCGGTGAAGATGACCTTTTCAGGATCGGCGACCTTCCTCATCACCGCTTTGGCGAGGGCGAGAGAGGTGGCCCCGGGGAAAGTGCCCACACGCTTTCCCTCCAGATCTTTAAGCCCTCTACAGGGGGCCTCCCTCCTCACCACGACGACGAAGGTGTTGTCCTCCAGAGATCGGTTGCCGTAAACGAGAAAGATCTTGAACCGCCCGGGCACGTTCTGTTCGGCGAACCAATGCCCAGTGATGGCGCTGCCGCAGTTGGCGTCGATCCGTCCCGTCACCAGGGCGTCGATGATGGTGGTGCCCGACTGGAAGGGCACCAACTTTACCTTTAGGCCCGCCTCTTCGAAGAATCCCTTTTCCTGGGCCACAAAGGTGGGCAGGCTCATCACCAAGGGGAGGTAGCCGATCTTGATATCCTCGCTCGCTTGGGTCGGGACCATAGCGCCAAAGGTGACAAGACCTATAAGAAGGACGAAGACGAGACCTCTCATTTTCTCCACCTCCTTAGATTTATTTCCCCGCCCAATGGATGAGCTTCTCCTCCAGCTTCACATATCCCTGGTTGAGGAGATAGCCTATGAGACCGGCCATGACGATGAAGGCGTACATGTCCGCTATTTGGTAAGTCATGTGGGCATTGTAGATCATATAGCCGAGTCCCCTCTTGGTCCCGATGAACATCTCAAGCACCACCACGATGATGAGGCTTAGAGAAAGGGCAAGCCTCAGTCCTGCCGATATCTGTGGCAGGGCTTCGGGTAACACCACCTTAGCCATAATGTAGGCCTCCGAGGCCCTCATGGTCTCGGCGACCATCCGCCGGGTACGGCTACAGCTCCTCACCCCGTAGGTCGTGTTGACGAGAATCAGGAGGGAACATCCAAAGACCACCAGGGCGATCTTTGAGGCGTCCCCCAGTCCGAAGGCGAGCATGAAAAGGGGGAATATGGCCGTGGCCGGAAAGGAGCGGAAGAAATCGATTATGAACTCCACGGACTGATAGACCTTGTCCCAGTAGCCCAAGACGATGCCCAAGGGGATCCCTATGAGGGCCGCAAGGGAGAACCCCACCATCATCCGATAGAAGGTCTTCAGCAAATGCCCATAAGTGGTGACATCTCCCAGCAGCGCCACCATCCGTTCGGCCACCTTCAAAGGGGAGGGGAGGAAGAAGGGGTCTACCAGTTTAAAGGCAGTGAGGAGCGTCCAAAGTAAGAGCAATGCAAGGGGGCCTATCGGCTTTTTGTGTTCGGACAGGAAGGCTCAAAAGCGCCGGAGTTCCCCCTCGGTGGACTTCAGCTCCCTCTTGGCCACTTTTCCCGTTCGGGAGCGCGGCAACGATTCGCAAAATTCCACCACCTTGGGGATTTTGAAGCTGGCCAGCCGCTCACGGCAGAACCTGAGCAGCTCCCGCTTGCTGAGGCTTTCCCCTACCTTGGGGACGACCACAGCTTTGAGGGCCTGTCCCCTCTCGGCGTCGGGGATCCCCACCACGGCGACCTCCGCCACTTTGGGGTGGGAGATGATGACGTTCTCCACCTCGGAGGGATAGACGTTCATCCCCCCGGTGATCACCATGTCGTCGGCGCGGCCGAGGATGTAGATATAGCCATCGTCGTCGAAACGCCCGAGGTCCCCGGTCCAGTACCAACCATCCCGGATCTTCTGGGCAGTGGCCCTTGGGTTTTTGAAGTACCCTTTCATGATCTGGGGACCGCGGGCTATCACCTCTCCCACCTCTCCCCGAGGGAGTTCCCGGCCCCGTTCATCGACGATCTTCAGCTCCACCCGAGGAGCGGGATAGCCGGCGCTGGCCATCTTCCGGGGGGCGTCCTCGAAACGGGTGAGGGTGAGAAGGGGTGATGTCTCCGTGGCGCCATAGCCCTGAAGTGGCACGGCATGGGGATATTCTTCGTACCACTTCAGCATGAGTTCTTCAGGGACCACCGTGCCCATCATCGCCACAAAGCGGAGGCTCGAAAGGTCGTAGCGATCGCGGCTCGGGAGGTTCAACATCATCTGAAAGATAGGAGGCACGGCGTGAAAGAAGGTTATCCCGTGCTCCTGGATGGCCTCGAGGATCTTCTTTGGCCGTATCTCATCGACGATCACCACCGTGAGCCCCACATCTACCATCAAATTCAGGACAATAGGGCCGGAAATATGGGACATGGGTAGGATGGAGCCCTCCACGTCCCGGTCGCTTATGGGGAGGTAGGCCTTCATCGTCTCGGGGAAGTAGGTGAAGTGGTCGAAGGTGAGGATTACCCCTTTGGGGCGTCCTGTGGTGCCGGAGGTGTAAAGATAGACGGCCTCATCTGCCTCATCTACCTTTACCGGGGGCTCCGAGGGATCGCCTTTGGATATGATTTCCTCAAAGCGCTCAAGCCCCCGAGGCGGTCTTTCCTCCCCGACGATCACGCCGAACCGGAGATGTTCCTTCTCCTCGAGCATCCTTGCGGCGAAGCTCCGCTGTTTGGAATGGGTGATGAGGACCCGGGCCTCGGTTTCGTCGAGAAGGGGCGCCATCTCCGGAGGGCTCAACCTGAAGTCGAGGATTACCCCCACGACGCCGATCTTCATCAAAGCGAAGTAGACAGGGGCGAACTCGGCGCAGTTGGGCAAGAGCACCACCGCCCGATCGCCCTTCCTGATCCCCCGTTCCAAGAGCCAGTTGGAGAGGCGGTTTGCTTGTTCGTTGAGCTCGGAGAAGGTCAAGCGTTGGTGATTGCAGATAATGGCCGTCTTATTTGGGCGTCTTTTAGCTTGGTCTCTAAGGGATTCTCCAACGATCATGTAGAAGGCCGTGAATGAATTTGCGATGAGAACTCGGGAAATAATTTATAGAGGACAGATGGCTTGGATGTCCACCCTGTCTTGAAGGACAGACCTTAGGCGTTTTTCATCCTTTAGGGAAAAGCGCACGCAAATACCACAGTCGGAGCTGAGGTGGCGGGGTACGGGGATGAGTTTGTGGGGGATGCCTGAGGCCTTGAGGATCTTCTCCGCCCGTAGGGCGCCGCTCACTGCATAAAAGAGCACCACCGCATAGGCTTCATTTCCCTTGTTTGCGGGCACGACCTCCTCCTTTTATAGGGTTCATAGCACCACGAGCCGACTGGCCCCCAGCATGGCCTCGGTGATGCTGTACATGTTGGATATCTGCCCCACCGCGATGCGGTCCTTCAATCCAAAATAACCCAGGCATGTGCCGCAGACGAGGATTTCCACCCCCTCCCTTTCCAAGGCCCTGAGGTCCTCAAGCACTTCGGATCCCTCCACGGTGAGTTTTACACCGGTGTTGTAGAAGATAACTCTCTGGGGAAGAGTCGATACCTCCCCCAAGGTATGGAGGAACGCACGCATGAGGATTGCCCCGAGTTCGCCGCTTCCGCGACCCATCTCTTCACTCGATATGACCAATACCACAGGCCCTCCCGGTCCTCGCTGCTGTGCGGCTTGGTCTGCGGTTTTATGGAGGTGTAAGTAAATGCCATCCTCCCTTTCTTCCACCTCCACCTGGCATCCTTGACTTTCGGCCATCCGGCGTACGTTATCCCGCGAGGCTTGATTGTCCACCACTACCGTTACTTCATCTGCCTCTTCAAGGGCCTTCTTCGTAAGGGTCACCGGCTGAGGACAGGCAAGCCCCCTTGCGTCGACGACCTTAGCCATGGACCGTCCCTCCTTTCCTGACTCGGGAAGCGATTTCACCTATTGCCCTTATGGCTCGCTCGATATCTTCTTCGGAGTTGAAAAAACCGGCGCTTAATCGGACTGTGCCCTCGGGGAAGGTCCCTATGGTGCGGTGGGCAGAAGGGGCACAGTGGAGCCCAGGCCTTACCATCACCCCGAACTCCTCGTCCAGCGTCAGGGCCACTTCTGAAGGGGAGGCTCTCTCCATGGTGAAGGAGACCACCGCTATCCTCTCCTTGTATCCTTTAGGCCCGTAGACCTTTACGCCATCGATGGAACTCAATCCTTCCAACAACAAGCGAGTCAGCGATTCCTCCTTTTTCCTTATCTCCTCCACACCTTGAGAGAGGACGAATTTCACTCCTGCCCCCAGGCCTGCTATGCCTACAGTGTTCGGGGTGCCGCTTTCGTATTTGTCGGGAAGGAAAGCAGGTTGTTCTTCCCGTTCTGAGCGACTTCCCGTCCCCCCCACAATGAGGGGGGCGAGTTTCTCATCTAACCCTTCTCGTATATAGAGTCCTCCGGTTCCCTGGGGTCCATAGAGGGATTTGTGGCCGGTGAAGGCCAAGAGATCCACCTTTAATCGCTCTACATTTATGGGATACGCTCCGGCGGTCTGAGCGCAGTCAAGGCAGAAGGGGATTCCTTTGTCATGAGCTATTTCCCCTACTTCGGCCACCGGCATTAACGTCCCTGTGACGTTGGAGGCGTGAGTGAGGACGATGAGGCGGGTGTTCTTCCTCACAGCCCGCTGCACGTCCTCGGGAGCCATCTCCCCTTGAGGCGAACATGGGATGACGGTCAGCTCCACACCCTCTCTTTCAAGGGCCCTCAAAGGGCGCATCACCGAGTTGTGCTCCATACTTGAGGTGATCACATGGTCTCCTGGCCGTAGGATCCCCCTGAAGACGAGGTTGAGGGCTTCAGTGGCGTTGCGGGTGAAGACGATGCGAAGAGGGTCCTCTATTCCAAAAAGCTCGGCCAAGGCTTCCCTCGCCTCAAGGATGATGCGACCGGCCTCGATGGAGAGGCGATGGCCAGAGCGACCGGGGTTGGCGCCCACCGAGCGCATGAAATCCTCCATAGCCCGGAGGGTATCCTCTGGCTTTGGCCATGAGGTGGCCGCATTGTCGAGGTAGATCACATCTTTCTTCAAGGTCTCACCTCGATCCTGCCGGGGTGTTCACTGGTTACCTCGCCGATTACGGCTGCCTCCACCCCCCTTTGTTTTAAGTTGCGGAGGAGCCCTTCAGCCCTTTCTTCCGGTACGGAGATAAGGAGTCCCCCCGAGGTCTGGGCGTCGAAGAGGATGTCCACAACGGGAGGGGATACTTCACGAGATATGTCGACCATCCGGCCCCTGAACTCCTTGTTTCGATGCGTCCCACCCGGGACAAGGCCCATGTTTGCGAATTCCTCGGCCTCGGGGAAATAAGGGACCTTCGAGGCGTAGATCACCATTCCCACTTCGGTCCCCTCTATCATCTCGCAGGCATGCCCTAAAAGGCCGAAGCCCGTGATGTCGGTACAGGCGCTCACTCCCACTTCCTGCATCGCCTCTGAGGCGTCCCGGTTGAGGGTGGCCATCGTCCGGGTGACCTTCTTCACGGTTTCCTCCTTTGCCAGCCCTGCTTTTATAGCCGTGTTGATGATCCCTGTACCGAGGGGCTTGGTGAGGATGAGACGGTCTCCTGGCCTTGCCCCCTGGTTTTTTATGACGCGGTCGGGGTGCACGATCCCCGTCACCGAAAGGCCATATTTCAACTCCGGGTCCTCCACAGAATGCCCGCCAACAAGTACAGCCCCAGCCTCCTTTATCTTGTCGAGACCCCCTCTGAGGATCTCCTGCAAGACCGAGATCGGCATCTCCTTCACCGGAAAACAGACCACATTCATGGCCGTAAGGGGCCTCCCCCCCATGGCATATACATCTGAGAAGGCGTTGGCCGCTGCGATCTGGCCGAACCAGTATGGATCGTCCACGATGGGGGTGAAGAAGTCGATGGTCTGGATGAGGGCCACCTCCTCGGAGATCTTATACACCCCCGCATCGTCAGCCTTCTCAATGCCTACGATCAGGTTCGGGTCAGAGGGTAGCTCCAATCCGCAAAGTGCTCTCTCCAGGTCGCCCGGACCCAGCTTGGAGGCTCAACCTGCCCCCCTCACACTTTCTGTAAGTCTTCTATGGGCCATGATCACCTCCTATCGACCGATTCTTTTGGATAAATTTGTTTTTACGATTTGTCAAATAGAAAAAATCTATCCAAAGGCGTTTTAAAATAGGCGATTTTGTAGGTATCGTTATGAAGGATTAACTGTTGCACATCTGAAGTCCCAATGCTAAAAACTTTTTTGATGAATTACTTATGTTCTTCTTGGGGGAAGAAGCATCTTATAAGGAGCAAGCTGCCTTGGAGAAGGCATGCTACGCCAGCCATCTATGGCATCCGTTTTTCGTGGTGGGGCTCAAGTCGAGGGTGACCGTTGCCGAAAGCATAGCGGTGCAGAGGCCTCAAGGGCAAAGGCCGTCCTCAAGGCTATAAAGAGAGCGGGGTACACCGTCAGCGTGGGAGAAGAGGAAATTATGTCGGCTTTAAGGGTCCTCTTTTAAGAACGGGCAGATATTAAAGTCTCTTGGTCAGCCGAAGGATAAAACGGGAGGATAGGTTTGTAGATTTTCTGGTTTTCTTCCTCGGTCTTTCTGCCATTTTTTACATCGCCCTCAAATATGGCGTTGATGAGGTCTTTTTATGGGGAATGGCCGTGGGCTTCCTCGTGGCCTTCCTATGGCGTCCAGTCTACTGCAGGGTGGTACCAACTCTTTGGCGTATTGCAAGAAC
>CAZGDM010000024.1:0-28145 GCA_964525275.1 uncultured Thermodesulfobacteriota bacterium
CGGAAAAAGGACGTTTTATTCGAAAGGGGGTGAAAGCCGACGGCCAAAAGGGGGGAGCGGTAAGGGCTTTGGATCTTTGGTTGGATAAAAACAAAACGAAGTGTTTAAAAACTTCCTTAAAAGGAGGGAGGGGAAATGAAGAAGTTGTTTGTTGTCCTCCTTGGAGTTGCCTTCTTGTTCTCTTTCATTCCGAAGGGATATTGTGGGAAGGTCATCGAGTTAAACTACGCCAATTTCTTCCCACCCACCCACATTCAGGCCAAATTGGGCGAGGCGTGGATCAAGGAGATTGAAAAGAGGACGGGGGGCAAGGTCAAAATCACCTACTTCCCCGGTGGCGCTCTGCTCAAGGGAAACCAGATTTACGATGGAGTGCTTAAAGGGGTGGCGGACATTGGGATGAGTTGCTTCGCCTACACGAGAGGGCGTTTCCCTGCCATTGAGGCCATTGACCTGCCCATGGGTTATCCCAACGGCAAAGTGGCTACCTGTGTCATCAACGAATTCTACAAGAAGTTCCGTCCCAAAGAACTTAGCGAAGTGAAAGTGCTTTACCTGCATGCCCACGGACCTGGACTGCTCCACAGCAAGAAACCCGTATATAAGATGGAAGACCTGAAGGGACTGAAGATCCGTTCCACAGGCTTCAGCGCCAAGGTGGCCAAGGCCCTGGGGGCAGTACCAGTGGCCATGCCTCAGGGAGGAACCTATGAGGCACTGCAGAAGGGCGTTGTGGATGCTACTTTCAGCCCGATGGAGGTACTCAAGGGCTGGAAGCAGGCGGAGGTCATCAAGTACACCGTGGAATGTTACAGCATCGGCTATACCACCGGTTTCTATGTGATAATGAACAAGCAGAAGTGGAATTCGCTGCCCGATGACGTGAAGAAGGTCTTCGAAGAGGTGAGCGAAGAGTGGATCGCCAAGCACGGTGAGGCGTGGGACGCGAGCGACGAAGAGGGACGCAAGTTCACCTTGAGCCTTGGCAACAAGATCATCCCCCTGTCTGCTGAGGAAAGCGCTCGTTGGGCCAAGGCCGTTCAGCCAGTAATAGATGAGTACATTGCTTCGGCGGAGAAGAAGGGTCTTCCGGGTAAGGAGTATGTGGAGGCTATAAGGGCCCTTATCAAGAAGTGCCAGGGGAGGTAAAGGAGGTAGTCCTTTGGTATCGAAGGGGGGTGACGGGATGACCTCGTCGCCCCCCTTTCCGTGTAGGGGTGCGACATGTACGATCTCTTGCGCTTTATCAAGAGGTTAGCGAGGATATTGAACTGGATAGCCGGGTGGAGCCTCATAGGGATGACCGCCCTCACCTGTGCCGATGTGATCCTCAGGGCCTTCAGGCGGCCCATCCTCGGAACCTATGAGATCGTGGGATTCTTGGGGGCGGTGGTCATCGCCTTTGCTTTGGCGGAAACCACTGTGGAGCGAGGACACGTCGCCGTCGAGGTCCTGGTCACCAGGTTGCCTCTGAGGATTCAGGGGATCATCTACCTCATAACCCACCTCTTGGGTATCTTCCTCTTCTTGCTCATCTCCTACGAATGCTGGTCCTATGGAAACGATCTTAAGGCCAGTGGTGAGGTATCTCTCACCCTAAAGCTCCCCTTTTTCCCCATCCTTTACGGGATATCCATCTCAGCCCTGGTAGTATGTCTCATCCTCCTCGGGGACATCTTCCTGATGCTCACCCGTGGCCCCGGGGAATGGTACCATTGGGAGGAGTAGGATGGATCCTACAGCAGTCGGCATTATCGGCATTGTCGTCCTGATAGTGCTTCTTTTCTCAAGGATGCCCGTCGGCTTCGTCATGGCCTTGGTGGGCTTTGTCGGCTTCAGTTTCATGGTAAACCTCAAGGCGGGGCTGAGCCTCCTTGCCAAGGATATCTTTGCCATCTTCGGCTCTTACAGCCTTACCGTGGTGCCCCTTTTCATCCTCATGGGGCAGATGGCCTTTCACGCAGGGATAAGCCGCAGGCTCTACGACACTGCCTACACCTTCTTCGGCCACTA
Organism: uncultured Thermodesulfobacteriota bacterium; assembly: GCA_964525275.1. Taxonomy (GTDB): domain Bacteria; phylum Desulfobacterota; class B13-G15; order B13-G15; family B13-G15; genus CAZGDM01. The sequence goes on from CAZGDM010000024.1 coordinate 2,014, forward strand.
TCCCGGAGGGCTCGCCATGGCCACGGTGGGGGCCTGTGCGGGCTTTGCCGCCATCTGTGGCTCCACCAACGCCTCCGCAGCCACTATGGCCACGGTGGCCCTGCCAGAGATGAAACGCTTCGGCTATGATCGCAAACTCGCCACGGGAACCGTGGCCGCAGGGGGGAGCTTGGGAATCCTGATTCCGCCCAGCGTCATCTTCATCATCTACGGTATCATGACCGAACAGTCCATTGGAAAGCTCTTCATTGCGGGAATCATCCCGGGGATCATTTTGGCCACCTTTTTCTGCATTACCATATACATATGGGCCAAGATGAGGCCGGAGGTGGCGCCGAGGGGTCCCAAGGTGGGCTGGGGGGAGAGGATACGCTCCCTGAGTGGGGTGGCGGAGACCCTCGTATTGTTCATCTTGGTGATGGGTGGTCTCTTCGCAGGCCTCTTCACTCCCACGGAGGCAGGAGCAGTGGGCGCCGGGGGGGCTATAGTCCTGGCTCTGGTCAGACGCAGGCTAAGTTGGCAGGGGTTCGTACAGGCCATGCTCGAGAGCACCCGTATATCGTGCATGGTATTGATGATAGTGGCTGGGGCCACAATCTTTGGCCACTTTCTGGCCATCACCCGCATCCCCTATACCCTAGCCAATTGGGTAGCGGGGTTGCCGCTGCCTCACTGGGCCATCATGGCGGTGATCATCGGGGTTTATCTGATCGGGGGATGCTTCCTGGACGCCCTGGCGCTGATCCTCCTCACTATTCCCATCTTCTACCCTGTGGTCACCTCTATGGGATATCATCCCATCTGGTTCGGGGTGATCATCGTCCTGGTGACCCAGATGGGAGTCATCACCCCACCGGTGGGGGTGAACGTCTATGTGGTAAGCGGCGTGGCCAAAGACGTACCCCTTGAGGACATCTTCCGCGGGGCCCTACCCTTCTTGATAGCGTTGATCCTGGCCTCGTTGATCTTGATACCCTTTCCGCAGTTGGCCCTATTCCTACCGGGGCTGATGAAATAGGAGGTCGAGGGATGAAGGAAGATCTGCTAAAGCCTTTCCTGGAGGTGGCCAACAACCCTTTTGAGTCCCTTCGGGAGCTGAAGGCCCGTAAGAAGATCATTGGGAGCACCTTAGCCGATGTGCCTGAGGAGATAATCCACGCTGCAGGGCTGCATCCCTTTCTGATCCTCGGTACCAACGAGCCCATAAAGGTGGCCGCGGCCCTGATGCCGGATAACGCCTGCTCGCTGGCCCGCAGCAACCTGGAGCTGGTGCTGGCCTACCAAAGGGATTTCTTCGATGGCTTCGTGCTCTCCCAAGTCTGCGATACCACCCAGCACCTCTGCGACATCTGGAAAAGGCGCTTTCAGGATCGCTACTTCGAAAACTTCTTGGCCCCGCGCCAGGTGTCGCGGCCCTCAGCCCGCAGGTGGGTGGCTGTGGAGATGAGGAGACTCAAGGCGAGCCTCGAACGTTTCACCGGCCAGGAGATAACAGAGGAAAGGCTCCGTAAAAGTATCAAGCTCTTCAACGAGAACCGCAGGCTCTTGGCCCAGCTTTACGACATCAAGCGCCGTGCCCCGGGGATCCTCTCCAACCGGGAGTTTTTCGACGTGGTCAAGGCAGCCTTCTTCATGGACCGTGCCGAGCACACGGAGCTTCTAAAGCCCCTTCTGCAGTGGGCGGAGGCAGAAGTTGAAGGGTGGAAGGCCAAGGATTCCTTTCCAGCGGTGGTGGCGGGCATCGTGGTAGAGCCCCCCCAGATCTACGACATCTTTGACGAGGTGGGGGCCAATATCGTGACGGACAACCTGCCCACTGCCTCTCGCTACATCTACTTCCCCGCCTCTGAGGAGGGAGATCCCATCGAGGCCTTGGCCGAGCGCCATGTCTCAAGGCCGAATTTCAGCCCCATAAACGATCAGGTGGAGCGGGTTTACACGGACTTGATCGAGCTTTACCGGGGTTACGGCGCACGCGCCCTTTTCTACATCCACATTCAGTATTGCGAATCCCAGGACTACGATCTGCCCGACATAAAGAGGAAGATGAGGGAAGAAGGGATCCCCATGCTGGTGGTGGAGACCGAATACCAGACGACCCATTTGGCCCTGATGAAGACGCGCATCGAGGCCTTTTGCGAGGCTGTCCTCGGGAGGGTGTAACATGAAAGGGGAAAAGCCGAAGAGTGCAAAAGAGCTGGGAAAGATCCTGACGGCGGAGTACTTAGAGGCGGCGCGCACCGCCCACGAACACGGCAAATACGTGGCCTACACCACGGCGGTATCCCCCGTGGAGATCTTCGTGGCCCACGACATCATCCCCATATACCCGGAGAACCACTCCGTGGCCTGCATCACCAAGAGGCTATGCACGGAGCTGTCCGAGGCCATGGAGAGGGAGGGGTACACCACCCACCTCTGTGCCTACGCCCGCTGCGACCTGGGGTATCGACTGGTGGGCAAGAGCCCCATGGGGGGTATCCCCGATCCGGATTTCCTTTTGGCGTGTAACGCCCAGTGTTTCACCCTCACCAAGTGGTTCGAGGTATTGTCGCGCAGGTATCGTGTGCCGCTTTTCGTCTTCGACACCCCGCAGTGGATAAAGGACGCTGAGGCGAGAAGGGAGATCATCAAATACTGCGTTGAGCAACTCCGGGAGCTGATATCGCAGTTGGAGGAGGTAACCGGGAAGAAGTTCGACTACGATAGACTCAGGGAGGTGGTCAAACTCTCGGACGAGGCCAGTCGCCTCTACCGGCGGTTCCTCGACATGGCCTCCTACAAACCTTCACCCATCACGATCTTCGACGCCCTTATCCATATGGCCATCACCGTCTACCTCAGAGGCACCCCGCAGGCGGTCCATTACTACCGGACGTTGGTGGACGAGGTCCAGCAGAAGGCTGACCGCGGCGAGGGAGCGGTCCCCAACGAGCGCTTTCGCCTCTATTGGGAGAACCTCCCCATCTGGTTCAAGTTCCGGGATCACTTCAACCTCTTGGCATCCTATGGGGCCGCCATCCTCACGTCGCTTTACGTGCATGCCTGGAGCTACGAGTTCGACCTCGACAAAGACCCCCTGGAGACCCTTGCGGAAAACTACGTGAGCGTCTTCTCCAACGTGACGCTGGAAGAGCGGGCGGACATGGCCTTGGATCTTTTCCAACGTTACAGCCTCAACGGGATGCTCTTCTTCATCAACCGAAGCTGCAAAGCCGTCTCCTTTGCCGTTCACGAATTGAGGGATATGCTCACCGCCAAGACAGGGATCCCCGCCCTGGTGTTCGAAGCGGACATGGGTGATCCCCGGTTTTACTCCGAAACCCAGATAAGGACCCGTATCGAAGCCTATCTGGAGACCCTGGAGCAAAGGGCCAGAGGATGAGGACAGGCATCGTAAGGGACGAACGCTATATGGAACACGACATGGGGCCCTTTCACCCCGAGAGCCCGCGCAGACTCGAGGCCATCTATGCAGCCCTCGGTGAGCTTGAAGGCCTCCATTCGATCCCTCCCCGGATGGCCACCCGGGAAGAGGTCTCCCTGGTGCACGATTCCGCCTATATCAGCCGTATCGAGGCCACGGCATCGCAACCTTACGTGCAGCTTGATCCGGACACCGCCACCTGCTCCCGCACCTATGAGGTGGCGATGCTCGCCGTGGGGGGGCTCCTTGAAGCTGTGGACCGGGTCTTAAAGGGGGAACTGGATAACGCCTTCGCCCTCATCAGGCCCCCGGGGCATCACGCCGAGAGAGATCGGGCCATGGGTTTCTGCTTCTTCAACAACGTGGCCATCGCCGCCCGTTACGCCCAACAGGCCCACGGCATCAAACGGGTGCTGATCGTCGACTGGGACCTGCACCACGGGAACGGGACCCAGAAGGCCTTCTGGGAAGATCCTTCAGTCCTCTACTTCTCTACTCACCAATATCCCTACTACCCCGGGACAGGTCACTGGAGGGAAATAGGGGCAGGATCGGGCGAGGGTTTCACGGTGAACTGCCCCCTTTCCGTGGGGAAGGACGACCTGGATTACGCCAACATCTTCCGCCATCACCTGCAGCCGATCGCCCTTCAATTCAGACCACAACTGATATTGGTGTCGGCGGGCTTCGATCCCTATCTTCACGATCCCCTCGGAGGGATGAAGGTCACAGAAAGGGGCTTTGCCAGGCTCACGGATCTGGTCCTGGAGATAGGCCAGAGGACCTCCAGCCCTGTGGTCCTAACCCTGGAGGGGGGATATCACATCCAGGGGGTCGCTCGATCGGTGCTGCAAGTCCTCCGGAGGCTGATCGGCGAAATCCCCTTCCCTCGGGAAGAGGTCCTCCGTGCCGAGGATGAGGCCTTTCCGAGGGTGGAAGAGCTCCTGGAGACCTTCAGGGGGGCCTTACGTCCTCATTGGGACTTCGCCTGACCCGGGGGGCGGTTTATCCTCTCGCGCATCTCCTTGCCGGTCTTGAAATGGGGCAAGCGTTTGGGGGGGACCTCCACGGCCTCCCCTGTACGGGGATTGCGACCGGTGTAACCGTTGTGGCTGCGCACTACGAAGCTTCCGAAGCCCCTCACCTCTATCCTCTCCCCCCTGGCCAGGGCCTCTTCCAGCTCTTCGAAGACGGTGTCCACTATGACTTTGGCCTCCTTCTGACTGATCCCGAGCCTCTCAGCCAGCCTCTGAATCAGCTCTCTCTTGGTCATCTCCCTCTCCCTCCTGAGTTAGAGGAGGTTCTCCCTGGCAAACTCCACCCCCCGTCTGAAGACCTCCACCCCCTGACCCATTTCGGGCAGGGGTTCTCTGCGCCAGCGAGGGTGGTTGGTGAAGTGATGGAAAGCCTCTGGATGGGGCATAAGGCCGAAGATGCGGCCCGTTGAGTCGCAGATTCCAGCCACCGCCCCCTCTGAACCGTTGGGGTTGAAGGGGTACTGCATGGTGGGGTTGTAGTCAGGGTCGGCGTATCGAAGGACCACCTGCTGGGCCTCGAAGAGTCCCTCCAGCACCTTGCGGTCTCCTGTCACGAATTTCCCCTCCCCATGCCTCACAGGGAGGTAGAGCCTCTGAATCCCCCGGGTGAACACGCAGGGCGATCGTTCGTTCACCAGGAGGGGTACCCAGCGATCCTCGAAGCGACCCGAGTCGTTGAAGGTGAGGCTCGCCTGTTGCTCACCATACCTGCCGCCGAGGGCGGGGATGAGTCCCATCTTCACCAGGAGCTGGAAGCCGTTGCAGATCCCGATTACCAGCTTCCCCTCGCCGATAAAGCGCATGAGTTGGTCCCAGAGCCTTTCGCCGGTGGACCTCACCCTGGCATAGCGGAAACGGTTGGCGCAGGCCTTGGCCGCCCCAAGGTCATCCCCGTCCAAGAACCCCCCTGGGAAACAGAGGATGTGGTAGTCATCAAGACGCTTCTCTCCCCAAAGGAGGTCATAGAGGTAAACTATCTCGGCCTCTGCCCCTGCTAGCCTGAAGGCATGAGCGGTCTCGTACTCACAGTTGATGCCATTTCCCGCCAGCACCAGTACCTTAACCCTCTTCCCTCCCATCCTTCGGGCCACCTCTGAACCAGAAGGCCATGACCAGTCCCACCATGAGGATCGCCGATCCCACCCATACAATCCATACTCCCGGGTCGCGGGCCACTTCAAGCCCCGTCCAGTAGCGTCCCTCAACCCCGAGGAAGGTCACGGATATCCCCTCCCCCTGCCACTTTCTGCGCTGAGGGTCCCTTTCGAGGAGCCATACCCCCTTGGGTTCCCCCTTCGGGGGGAAGACCACCAACAACACGCCTGGGCCAAGGCCATGGATGTCCGCGGCGAACTTCATCACCCCTAAACGCCCTCCGGAGCGTAGCTCGGCGAACTCCCCGGGTCCCAGAAGCACCTCCCCATCGCCCTCCGCGGCCTGGATCTGCAGCCTAACCCTCTCCTTCCCCTTCGACCCATAGGAGGCCTGATAGAAGGTAAGGCCGCCGAACTTCACCGGGTGATTCACCTTCACCTCCACCCCCTTCAAGACCTCCTTTCCCCCTTGAAGAAAAGTCAACTTGCTCACGTACTCCTTCGGGGTGCCGTCGGGCCAGAAGAAGACTTCGAAGTCGTCACACCTCACCTGAAAGGGGAGCTTCAGCACCTGCCTCCCCCCCAGGACGATCTCATCGGAAACCTCCCCCTCAGCGAGCTGCATAAACCCACGGAATCCCTTGAGGCCGCTTATGAGCCCCCCCATCAGGATCACCAAGATGCTAAAGTGGGCGACATAGACACCGATGCGGGAAAGCCTCCAACGGCGATCCCTGACCTTTCTGAGGCGCGGGAGGCGGTCTACAGAACAGATGAGGATGTTCAGCGCCAGAAGCCCGAGGGCAGCCATGTACCACCAGGAGTGGTACATGTCGAAGAGCCCCAAGTCCTTGAGCAACTCATAAGTCCCCGGGGAGTAGAGCCGGCGGTACTGCTCAGGCGAGGCGTTCTGGGGGATGAGGGTGCCTATGACCGAAAGCGCCGCCAAAAGGATCAACAGGACTATGGTCAGCCTTACCGACGACAGAAACCGCCTCATTGGAGGCCTCCATAACACAGGGCCTACCCCAAGTCAAGGAAGGGGATTTGACAGTTTCCCAAGGCCGACCTATAGTCTATGCCCGACAGGAGGTGGGACATGGAAAAGGTAAAGGTGGGGATCCTCGGGGCAACAGGGATGGTTGGGCAGAGGTTCGTACAGCTTCTGGCCGGGCATCCCTGGTTCGAGATCACGGAGGTGGCCGCCTCGGAGCGCAGCGCCGGACGCAGTTATGGCGAGGTGATGCAAGGGCGCTGGAAGGTGGAGGGGGAGATACCCCCAGAGGTGGCTCATCTCGAGGTGAAGGAGTGCGTACCGGAGCTCGATTGTCGGTTGGTCTTCTCCGCCCTCGACGCCAAAGTGGCAGGGCCCATAGAGGAAGAGTTCGCCAAGGCCGGCTATGTGGTCTCCAGCAACGCCCGCAACCACCGCATGGATCCCGATGTACCCTTGTTGGTACCAGAGGTCAATCCCGATCACACCGAGATAATCCCCCAACAGAGGAAACGTTGGCCCAAGGGAGGCTACATCGTTACCAACCCTAACTGCTCCACCATCGGCCTGGTCATGGCCCTGGCACCGCTGTACCGGCGGTTCGGCCTCAAACGGGTCATGGTCACGACCCTCCAGGCCTTGAGCGGGGCCGGATATCCCGGAGTAGCCTCCCTCGACATCCTGGACAACGTCATCCCCTTCATCTCCGGGGAGGAGGCCAAGGTGGAAAGCGAACCCTTAAAGATCCTGGGGCGTCTCGAGGGGGGACGCTTCATCCCCGCAGAGATCGCCATAAGCGCCTCCTGCACCCGGGTGAATGTAAGAGATGGCCACCTGGAGAGCGTGAGTGTGGAGCTCGAACGCAAGGCCTCCCCTGAGGAACTCATCGAGGCCTGGGAGGAACACAATCCTTTAGCGGAACTCGGCCTTCCCTCCGCCCCCGAGCACCCCATCCTCTATCGCCGCGAGGAAGATCGACCTCAGCCCCTCAAGGACAGGGACACTGGTCGGGGGATGACTTGCACCGTGGGCAGGCTGAGGAAGTGTTCGGTCCTCGATTATAAGTTCTTCCTCCTGAGCCATAACACCATAAGGGGCGCCGCGGGAGCGGCGATCCTGAACGCCGAATACCTCCTCAAGAAGGGGTATCTCTGATGTAGTCCCCTTAGATGCAGCGTCTCATCGTCTTCACCATCCTCGCCACGGGGCTGAGCGGGATAGGCGCTCAGGTCCTACTGTTGCGGGAGCTCCTGGTATCCTTCCTTGGCAATGAGCTTACCCTGGGGGTGATCATCGGCAACTGGCTTCTAGCCGAGGCCCTGGGGGCATGGTGGGGAGGGCGACGCGAAAGGGAACTCGGGGCCTTCGTCTCCCTCCAGATCCTTTTCGCCATGGCCTTGCCGGTGGGGATCATCGTGGCCCGTACCTTCAAGATCTGGGGAGGGGAGGCCGCGGTGGCAGGGGGGATAGGAGAGGCCTTGCTTCAATCTGCATGGATCCTGGCTCCTTCGGCCTTTCTGCACGGGGCCCTCTTCCCCCTGGGGTGTTCCCTATTGCGGGACCGAGGAGGCGAAACGAAGGCCATCGTCAGAGCCTACCTATGGGAGACCCTGGGCACCGTTTTCGGCGGCCTGACCGTCGCCTTCTCGATGCTCCCCCTGTTCAGCCCTTTGGAGCTCGTCTTCGGGATATCCTCCCTGCACCTCTTCCTCTGCGGTGTGCTCAGCAAAGGGCGGAAGAGGATCGCCCTCCTTTCGGCCTTCGCCCTGTGCGCCCTATGGATCCCCTTAGGGGTCAAGGACCTCGAAAGGGGTTCCCTCGAGAGGAGATGGCGCGGCTACAAGGTCCTGCACCAGGAGAACTCCCTTTACGGCAACCTGCTGGTGCTCAGTCGAGGGGGGGAATATACCTTCATGCTCAACGGGGCTCCGGTGGCCAGCGTCCCCCATCCGGACCCCTATGTCGAGGTCTTCGTCCACCTCCCCATGCTCCACCATCCGGACCCAAAACGGGTCTTGGTGATAAGCGGAGGGATTGGAGGAGTCCTCAGGGAGATCCTGCGACATCCCATCCAAAGGGTGGACTATGTGGAGCTCGATCCCGCCTTGATCAAGCTCTTCAAGACTTACTCCCCCCCTTCAACCACGGTGGAACTCGACGACCCCAGGGTCCACCTTCACCTCACCGATGGCAGGAGATTGCTCCAGAGGTCCCCCCTCGAGTACGACCTGATCTTCCTCGGCCTGGGACTACCCTCGGACCTCCAAGTTAACAGGCTTTTTACGCGGGAGGCCTTCGAGCTCGCCGCCTCGAAGTTGGGGACCGGGGGGATCTTGGTGTTGCAGCTGCCCGGCTCGGCCGTTTACCTCGGCCCGCAGTTGAGAAAGCTCCTCGGGCTCCTGATCGCGACCCTCCGGGGCGTATTCCCTCACATCAAAGTATCCCCCGGGGAGTCCACCCTCGTCATGGCCTCCAGGAGCCCTCTGGACGTCTCTGAGGACTCGCTCTTTTTCCGGATGGGGGAACGCGGAATCGATCCCAAGCTCCTCAGCCCAGCGATGATCTCCTATCTCCTCTCAGAGGAACGCAGACGGTGGTTCTGGGAAAACGTCCCCTCTGTCCATGAGGAAAATACCGATCTCCACCCTCTCGCCGTCTACTACTCCCTGACCTTCCAGGGAGCCCTTTTCGACCCAGCTATTGAGCCCATTTTAGAGGGGCTAAGGGAGGTGAAGGCTCGGTGGGGGGCTATCCTGGCCTTGGCGGTCTTCACGGCGCTCCTTTCGATCCGCCGGAGGCGAGGGGCCGTGATGGTCGTGGGGGTGACGGGCTTTTACGGTATGACGGTGGAACTGCTGCTCCTTTACGCCTTCCAGACCTTTTATGGCTACATCTATCAATGGATTGGACTGCTGGTTTCGGCCTTCATGGTGGGGGCGGCCCTGGGGGCCTTGACAGCAGAGGCCTTGGCCAAAGGGGGAAAGGCATCCCTCCGAGGGGTGCTCTTCCTCGAAGGGGCGATGGGCGTGTATGTCCTGCTTATGCCCGTGCTGCTCGGCTCCTTGAAGGGAAGTTCACCCTGGGCCTTTCTCCCCCTGGCAGTAGTGGCGGGAGGCCTCCTCGGTGGGCAGTTCCCCTTGGCGGCGGCCCTATATGGAAGGGGGGCCGCCCGTAGCGGTGGGGTGCTCTACGCCGCAGATCTCCTGGGGGGGTGGATAGCAGGGATCTTGGCGGGGGTGGCCCTTTTGCCTCTGAGGGGAATCGTACAGACTTGTTGGTTCCTCGCGGCTCTGAAGGGGGCAGGCCTCGGGGGGATGGCCCTGGGTGGAGGAGGGTAATGACCAGGGTCCTGGTCACCGGAGGGACGGGGTTTATCGGCAGTCACCTCACGGAGAGACTTCTCAGGGAGGGGTACGAAGTATGGCTACTTCTGCGCAGAAGGCGACAATGGCTCCCTCCTCAAGTCCACATCGTAGGGGGTGATCTCTCCACGGGCGAAATCCCGGAGCTCAAGGGTTTCCATCACGTCTTCCACATCGCAGGCCTCACCCGAGCAGTGAAGCCGGAGGACTTTTTCAGGGTAAACGCAGAGGGCACTGAGGTACTGGTCAATAGGATAGTGGACTCGGGCGGGATCAGCGGCAGGTTCATCTATTTATCGAGCTTGGCCGCCCAAGGACCCACCACGAGGGACCGCCCCCTGAAGGAGGAAGACCCTCCCCGGCCCGTATCCCCTTACGGGGAGAGCAAGCTTCAGGGAGAGAGGGCCTGCCTCCTCTTCAAGGATCGCCTGCCCGTGGGGATCCTGCGCCCGTCAGCGGTCTACGGACCGAGGGACGACTACATGCTTGAGCTTTTCAGGGTCATAGCTCGCGGGGTCTTACCCCGGGTAGGAAAGGGGGAGCGGTGGATAAGCCTGTGTTACGTGGCCGATGTGGTGGAGGCCTTACTCAGGGCCGCGGAAAGAGAGTACCCTTCAGGGGAGGTATTTCTGATCTCCGACGGGAGGCGTTACTCTTTGCAAGAGCTTGCCGATATGGTAGCTTCTTTCCTCGGCGTCAGGTGTCGTGAGGTAAGGGTGCCAGTGGGCCTGGCCAAGGCCATCGCCCTTTTGGGGGAGGCGATCGGTAGGCTAAGGGGTAAAGCGGTGGCCTTCAACAGGAACAAGCTGACTGAAGCCTTACAAGAGGCTTGGATCTGCGACATCTCCAAGGCCAGAAGGGTCCTCGGTTTCGAGCCCCGATATCCCCTCGCCGAGGGGCTGAAGATCACCCTCCGCTGGTACAGGGAGGCAGGCTGGCTTTAGGAGGAAGAGATGGACATCTTCGAAAGGTGCTACAGCTGGAAAAAGGCCGACGAGGCCAAGGCCGCCGGTTTTTATTTCCTCTTCAGAAGGATAGAGTCCGCCCAGGGCACTGAGGTGATGGTGAACGGACGAAAGCTCATCATGGCAGGCTCCAACAACTACCTCGGTCTCACCGACCACCCCAAGGTGAAAGAGGCAGCCATCAGGGCCATAGAGCGCTACGGTACAGGCTGTGCGGGCTCGAGGTTTTTGAACGGAAACCTCGATATCATAGAGGAATTGGAGGAGAAGCTGGCCCGGTTCTTCCGCAAAGAGGCCGCTCTGGTCTTCGCCACGGGCTATCAGACCAACCTGGGGACCATCTCCGCCCTGTTGGGCCGAAGAGATGTGGCCATTCTGGACAAATACGACCACGCCTCCATCATCGACGGCTGTCGTTTGGCCATGACCCAAGTCCGCCGTTTCAGACACAACGACGTAGACGATCTGCGGAGGGTCCTCGAAGAGGTGCCAGAGGAGGCGGGGAAGCTCATCATCGTGGACGGGGTCTTCAGCATGGAGGGGGATATCGCCCCCCTGCCGGAGATCATCGCCGTAGCCAAGGAGTACGGGGCCAGGGTGATGGTAGACGATGCCCATGGCATCGGCGTCCTCGGTAAAGGGGGAAGGGGAACGGCGGAACACTTCGGCCTAGTAGACGAAGTGGACCTCATCATGGGCACCTACAGCAAGAGCCTCGCCACCATCGGGGGCTTCATCGCCGGCCCCAAAGAGGTGATCAACTACATTAAGCACTTCGCCCGCTCCCTCATCTTCTCGGCGGCTATAGCCCCGCCCCTTGCGGCGGCGGCAAGCGCCGCCCTCGATGTCATCATGGAGGAGCCCGAACGGAGGGAGCGCCTCTGGAAGAACACCCGCAAGATGCTCGAGGGTTTCAAAGCCCTGGGATTCGACACAGGGGAAAGCTGTACGCCCATCATCCCCATCATAATCGGCGACATGATGAAGACCTTCCAAATGTGCGGGCTGTTGGAGCGTTACGGGGTCTTCGTCAATCCGGTGGTACCCCCGGCCACACCCCCCGGACGGGAGCTCCTGCGCACCAGTTTTATGGCCACCCATACCGACGAACAGCTCGACAGGGTCCTCGAGGCCTTCGGACGGGCCGGGAGGGAGCTGGGGATCATCTAAGAGACCCGGAGGAGCAGGTGGCTGTCCAAGTGCGCCCCGTCGAGGGACGGAGGGAGCTGAAGGCCTTCCTGCGGTTTCCGCGGAGGATATACCGCCAGGACCCCCTGTGGGTGCCTCCCCTCGAAAGGGAACTCACGCCCTTTTTCACCGGGGAGCACCCCTTTAGGCTCCACGCCTCCATCACCCCCTTTTTGGCCCTGAAGGATGGGGAGCCCGTGGGACGAATCGCCGCCATCGTGGACCGAAGATTCATCGACTACCACAGGTCCAAAACCGGCTACTTCGGCTTCTTCGAAGCGGTGGACGACCTGGAGGTGGCCGGGGCCCTTATGGAGGCAGCTGAGGCCCATCTACGCCGCGAGGGGATGGCGGAGATGATCGGCCCCATGAACCCCTCCACCAACTACGAATGTGGGATGCTGGTGGAGGGGTTCGAAACACCACCCTACATCATGATGCCCCACAATCCCCCTTATTATCCCAGGCTGATGGAGGCCCTGAGATTGAAAAAGGCAAGGGACCTTTACGCCAATCTGATCATCGGCGACGGCTCTGTGCCCGCGAGGATAGAGCGGATAGCCCAGTGGGCGGCAAAGAAGGTCCCCGGGCTCGAGATCAGAGAGGTGAGGAAGACGGACTTCCAGGGCGAAGTCCGGCGCTTCATGAAGATCTACCACGAGGCCTGGGCCCAAAACTGGGGCTTCGTGCCCATGTCCGAGGAGGAGGTGGCCTTCATGGCCAGACAACTCGAGCCAATCATCGTCACGGAGCTCGGCCTCTTCGCAGAGGTGAGGGGCGAACCCGTGGGCTTTATATTGGCCCTGCCCAATTACAATCGGGTGCTGAAGGCCCTCGGTGGAAGGCTTACCCCCTGGGGCCTGTTCAAGGCCCTCTGGCTTAAGCGCAAGATCGACGAACTCCGCATCCTCCTCCTCGGGGTCAGACCCCAGTACCAGCGCCGCGGAATAGAAACCCTCCTTTACGTCGAAGTCTTCCGGAGGGGCTGGCATCTCGGCTACCGACGGGCTGAAATGTCCTGGATCCTGGAGGACAACCACCTCATGCAGAAGGGGGTAGAGGCCATGGGGGGGCGGCGTTACAAGACCTATCGCATCTGGCAGAGGGAACTGTGACGGCCCTACTGGCGATCCTCTTGCTTCTGCTGCCCTTCTGCTGCCATGCCGGGGAGGCCCCCTGTTACGGGGACACCATCGTGGTTGGGTCCATAGGGGATGCCTCCGTCCTTATACCCATGCTCGCCTCTGACAGCGCCTCCCACGAGATCTGCGGCCTCATCTACAACGGCCTGGTCAAGTACGACAAGGATCTAAACCTGGTGGGGGACCTCGCGGAACGCTGGGAGATATCGCCTGACGGGCGCACCATCACCTTCTTCCTGCGTCGAGGGGTAAAGTGGCACGATGGGGTCGAGTTCACCGCCGAGGACGTGCTTTTCGGCTTCAGGACTATCACGGACCCCAAGACCCCCACCGCTTATTCTGGGGACTACCTCGAGGTGGAAAAGGCCGAGGTCCTCGACCGTTACACCTTTAGGGTCACCTACCGTGAGCCCTTCGCCCCAGGGCTGGCGAGCTGGACAGACCTGGTTGTGTTACCCAAACACCTCCTCGAGGGGAAGGACGTAGCCAAAAGCGCCCTCACGAGGCACCCCATAGGGACAGGACCCTATAAGTTCGTCCAGTGGAAGACGGGGGAGAAGATCGTTTTAGAGGCCAACCAGGATTACTTCGAAGGGCGTCCTTACATCGACCGCTTCATCTATCGCGTGATTCCGGACCCGGCCACTATGTTCATGGAGCTCAAGGCCGGCAGCATCGACTGGATGACCCTCACCCCGGTGCAGTACGCCCGCCAGACCTCTGACCCCGCTTTCAGGCGGCAGTTCAGGAAGTACAAATACCTCCCCTTCGCCTACACCTACCTCGGCTATAACCTCCGTCACCCCTTCTTCAAGGACAAGAGGGTGCGACAGGCCCTGAGCTACGCCATCAACAAAGAGGAAATCGTCAAGGTGGTGCTCTTCGGCCTGGGGGTGGTGGCCACAGGACCTTACAAACCGGGCACCTGGTACTACAACCCCCAGGTCAAGCGCTATCCCTACGACCCGGAGCGGGCGAGGGAACTCTTGAAGGAGGCGGGGTGGGAGGATACGGACGGGGACGGTATCCTCGACAAGGACGGTAGGCCCTTCGAGTTCACGGTGCTCCTCAACTGGGGAAACACCTCGAGGCTGAAGACGGCGGAGATCATCCAGTGGCGCCTTCGCAAGGTGGGCATCAAGATGAAGATCAGGGTCCTGGAATGGGCCGCCTTCATCAACGAATACATAGACAAAAGGCGCTTTGAAGCCGTAATTCTCGGCTGGTCCACGGGAGTCGACCCGGATCAGTACGATATATGGCACTCCTCCAAGACCGGGCCCAAGGAACTCAACTTCATCTCCTATCGCAACCCAGAGGTCGACGAGTTGCTTGTCCGCGCCCGCAGGACCTTTGACCGCGACAAGCGGCGCAAATTTTACTTCCGCTTCCAGGAGATCCTGGCAGAGGATCAGCCCTACACCTTCCTCTACGTCCCCTATGCCCTGCCCGTCATCCACAGCCGCTTTCGCGGTATTGAGCCGGCCCCCGCAGGGATCACTTACAACTTCATTCGCTGGTGGGTCCCCAGGGAGCTGCAAAAATACCGTCGTTGACACAAAAAGTCCCTTTCTGATAAGGTTTGGACGAGCGCCAGCCCGCAGGGGGAGTTGATCACGAGGTGAAAAAGCTCGCCTTTTTTATATATGGTCTTTTCGTCTTCCTCCCCCTTGTCCGGGCGGAGTCGCCCGAAGAGAAGCTGAAGGTAAAACTCCCCCCGGTGGTGATCGTGGGGGAGGAGACCCTCAGGGCCGAAGCCCTGGGGAGGATACCGCTGCCCACCCTCATAACCACCGTCCAGCGGGAGACCCCTCCCCTTGAAGTCGTGGAACTCGGCAGGGAGGCGGAAAGGGTGATGGAACGCCCCTCCCCTACGGTGCGCTCTCCCGGTTGTGCCTATTCCACTGCCCTGGGAACCTCGGTGGCGCGGGTTATAGAGGGGATCGAAGCCCTCTACAAACGAGGACTCTACCTTTACGTACGAGGGGAGAGGGAGGCTGCTCGGGCTGCCTTTCGCAAGGTCCTCGAGAAGTACCCCAAAAGCCTCTATGCCTCCATGGCCCTCTACTGGCTGGGGGAAATGGACTTAGAGGAAGGACACGAGGAAGAGGCCTTGCGACATTTTGAGCGCCTGTGGAAGGAGTACCCTGCGAGCCCTTACGAGGATTACGCCCTCCAATCCGGGGCCTGGATCCTGATGAAGAACAGGCGCTACGGGGAGGCCCTGGAAGTGGTGAGAAAACTGAGGGAGGCCGTTCCCCGCAGCCCCTTGGTGGACAACGCCTACCTCCTCGAGGCCTACATCCGAGTTTTGCAAGGGGATCCAGAAGGAGCAGAGGCCGCGGCCCTCTCCCTCTTGAAACGGGGGAGGAAATTTCTGGCCGAGGGGCTTTACCTCCACTCCCTATCGCTCTTCGCCATGGGGCGTTACGAGGAGGCATCGAAGGCCATCGCCAAGTTTCTGAAGGACTACCCAGGCCATCCCCTCAGAGAGGGGGGGCTTTACATCGCCGGATGGGCCCATTGGGCCTGCGGAGACCTTGAGGGGGCGGCAAGGGCCTTCAGCAGCTACCTCAAAAGCCATCCCAAAGGCAGATGGGAAGGCCCTGTTCGCTGGGGGCTGATAAAGGCCCTCCTCGGCCTCGACAAGGAAAAGGAGGCCAGGGAGGTCCTGAAGGGCCTCCTTTCCTCACCCGTAGCCACCCCCTGGGCAGGGGAGGGGCTTTATGAACTCGCCCGTTTCCTGATCTCCAGGGGAAGGGAAACCGAAGCTCTGTCCATCCTTGAACGCATAACCAAGGAGTATCGGCAGAGGGGGGTACTCCAGCGGGCCTATCTGCTCATGGGGGAGGTCCTCTCCCGCCGGGGCGAATACCTGCGGGCGGCGAAGTGCTTCGGGAAGGCCACCAAAGGAAAGGAGACCCTATCCCTCTATGCGATGCTCAACGAAGCCCTGGCCCTTTACCACGCTGGTAAGGCCTCTCAAGCCGTGGATATCTGGAGGGACCTCCTCAAGCGGCTGCCCCAAACTCATCCCTTGAGAGAGAGAGCCGTCTTCTTTTTAGGCCGGGGATACCTCGCCCTCGATAAACCAGCAGAGGCCCTGAGCGCCTTCAGAGAACTGCCTCGGGACTCAGAACTCTTTCGCAGAGGGCTACTCGCCCTGGGCTGGTATCATTTCCACAAAGGCCACTGGCGCGAAGCGTCTCGCTGGGCCTTGAGGGCCGGTGGCCCCCGAGGGGAGTTCCTCAGGACCCTTGCCCTCTTCAACGCCAAGGATTACAGGGAGGCCTTGAAGCTCTTCAGGCTCTTGGAGAGGTCGGAAGGGCTGGAGGAGGAGGTCCTCCGCAGGGCCCTTTTCTACGAGGGCCTTTGTCATTACAAACTGGAGGAATTCACCAAGGCCGCGTCCCGTTTTGAGGAACTAATCCGCCGATGGCCCCAAGCCCCCACGGTACCAGAGGCCCTCTATTGGTGGGGCTGGAGCCTCTTGAGGATGGGGCGTTGGAAGAAGGCAGAAAAGCTCTTCCTTAAGGTGGCCAAGGAGTTCCCCTCTCACCCCCTTGCCCCCAAGGCCTGGTTGAAGGTGGGGGATTGTCGCTACAACCGCGGGGAATACGATCGCGCGGTCTTCGCCTATCTTAAGGTGAAGAACGCCTATCCGCGGGCTGACTGCGTGCCGGACGCCTATTGGGGTATCGTCCTTTCCTACTATAATGCGGGCAAGGAAGAACGCTTCAAGCTGTGGGCCGATCAATTTATAAAGACCCACCCCCGGCACCCCCTCGCTGCAAACGTCCTGCTGCTGCTCGGTTCCCATCACGAGGCCAAAGGCAACTTGGCATCCGCCGAGGTATGTTATAGAAAGGTCATCGAGCAGTTCCCGGGGACACCTGGGGTGGAGGAGGCGAGGCTGCGTTTAGCGCAGCTTCTGCAGAGGATGGGCAGGGCCCCTGAGGCCCTCAAGGTCCTCGGGGAGGTAGGGAAATTACCCTATCGCTGGAAGGCCCTTGAGGAAAGGGCAACCATCTGTCTGGCCTTGGGGAGGAAGGAGGAGGCCAAGGGATATCTCTGGGAGCTGGTGGAACAGGCCTCTGAGGACTTCGCCTTCCGGGCGGCCTTAAAAGGGGCTGAGGGACTGGGGGCCGAGGCCACCGAACTCCTGCACACAGTCCTGAGGCGCTTCCCGGGCTCGGCCAGGTCCTTTGAGGTATCGCTGAAGCTGGGGGAGCTCTACCAGAAGGCGGGGAGACACAAGGAGGCCTTTCAGTGGTTTAGCCAAGCTGCCGAGGAAGCCCCCACCGAGGCGATAAAGGCCAAATGCGAGCTGAAGATGGCCTCTGCCCTGATAGAGATGGGACGTACGGACGAAGCCCTGGAACAGGCCCTCAAAGTCCTCTACCTCCACCCGGAGGAAAAGGAAGCGGGGGCCTTAGCCCTGTTGATGGCGGCGGAGATATATCGGGCAAAGGGAGAGGGGGCTAAGGCCGAACAGGCCTGTCGCAGGGCATTAAAGCTCTCCCGTGATGAAGAGGTCCTGAAGAAGGCGAAGGACATTTGCGGCGCAAAGAGAACTGGGACTACGGGGCGCCGCTCCAAGGTCCAATAAAGGAGGGAGCCATGTACGAGCTATTTCTCAAGGGCGGTTTGCTGATGTACCCCATAGCCTTCTGTTCCATCGTCGCCCTGGGTATCTTCCTCGAACGCCTGTGGGCCCTGAGAAAGGGAAAGGTAGTCCCCCGAGGGTTCCTCATAGAGGTCATAGACCTGGTGGCCAAGGGGAAGCTCACCGAAGCCATGACGCTCTGCAAGAGGACCGACGCCTCCGTGGCCCATGTGCTTTACGCTGGCCTATCCCATTACGGTAAAAGGCGGGAGGCTATAAAGGAGAGGATGGAGGAGGTAGGAAGGCGCGAGGTGGCCAACCTCGAGCGTTACATCAACGTGGTGGGGACCATCGCAGGGGTGGCGCCTCTGCTGGGACTGCTGGGGACGGTGTCGGGAATGATCAAGAGCTTCAACGTGATCGCCCTTCAGGGGGTGGCTGAACCGGGAGCCCTGGCCGGCGGCATCTCCGAAGCTCTCCTCACCACGGCCGCGGGGCTCATCGTCGCCATTCCCTCCTTCGTCATGCATCGCTACCTACGCAACCGGGTCCACTCCCTCGCCCTTGAGATGGAGGAAGTGGCCCTGAGGATCTTGGACCTCCTCGGCAAGGAGGGGTGAGATGAGGTTCATAGACAGAGGCCAGCAAGACGATGACACCAGGATCGATCTCACCCCGCTGGTGGACACGGTATTTCTGCTCCTCATCTTCTTCATGCTCGCCTCCTCCTTCGTCATCACCCCCGGGATAAAGGTGGAGCTCCCCAAGGCGGCCTATGAAAAGGTCTTCCGCGAAAAACGCGAGATCCGGATAACCATCACGAAGAAGAACCAGATCTACGTGGACAGAAAGCGCGTGAGCCTGAAAGACCTGGAGAAGCTCTTCAAGGAGCGAGCGAAAAAGGCCCCCCAGACCATGGTCATCATCAGGGCAGATGCGAGGGCACTACACGGCAAGGTCGTCGAAGTCATGGACCTGGCGAAGTCAGCGGGTCTCAACAAGCTCGCCATCGCTACCAGGCCGAAGAAAAAGAGACGGAAGTGAGCTGAATGGTGCTGGAGCGCAGGTTGGCCGTTACCCTCATCTTCTCCCTGGTGATACATGTGGCCTGTCTGCTGCTACTGCCCGACTTTCTGCCAACACCCAAGTTCCGTATCATCCCCGTCACTCTCCTCACCCCTGTGGACATCCTCATCACCAAAGGGGCGGAGGGATGGGAAGGACACCCTGTGATCGAGGAGATTACAGAGCAGATATGGAAGGGGTTCACGGCGGAGTTCCCCCTCGAACTACCCGCGGCCCAGCCGAAGGGGGTGGAACTCCTGGATGTAGAGAAACTCCTCGGTCCAGGTCCTCTCCCCCCAAGGCCAAAGGAACCGGTGCTGGACACCCCTCCGGTGTTCAAACCCAAGGTGAAGGAGGGGATCCTTTCGGCCTTGAAAGAGGAGCTCAAGCCAAAAAAAATTAAAAAAGAAAAGGAAAAGAAACCCACCCGGCCCCGCCCCCTGGAGATCGGGATCAAGGGGCCGGTGGCGTCGCGCCGACTTCTCTACACACCTCCACCTCCGAGGGTCAAGGTCTCGGTGGAGACGGAGGTAGTGCTCAAGTTCTGGGTTCGTCCTGATGGGACGGTGGGAAGGGTCATCCCCTTGCGAAAGGGCGATGCACGCCTTGAGGCCGCGGGGATGGAATACCTCAAAGGGTGTCTTTTCGAACCCCTGCCACCGGAGGCCCCCCAAGTAGAGCAGTGGGGGACTCTGTCGGTGAAATCGGTGCTGAGATGAGCTATCGCATCGTCGGGTGGATGGCCTTGATAGCAGCCCTCCTCATCTGGCTTCAGGCCCTTTTCAGCCCTCGTGGTCTCGGACAATTGCTCTCCCTTGAGATAGAGCGGCGGGCCTTGAGGGAGGAAATCGCCAGGATCTCCCGTGAAAACGAAGCCTTGCAGGAGGAGATACGCCGCATAAGAGAGGACCCCCTTTACCTGGAGCGCCTTGCCAGGGAACTGGGGATGGTGCGGAAGGGAGAACTCCTTTTCATCGTAGTGGGAGGCGGCGATGAGGTACGAAGGGGAGATCTACAGACCACCGAGTGAAGCGAAAAGCCTGATCCTCCAACTCACCATCGGCTGCTCCCACAACCGCTGTACTTTCTGCCCTTCTTACAAGGGCAAGCGGTTCCGTATAAGGAGTTTCGAAGAGGTCAAGACGGACATCGACGAGGTCGCCCCCCGTCTTGCCCCCTACGTGAGGCGTGTATTTCTGGCCGACGGCGATGCCCTCATCGTCAAACAGGAACTGCTCCTTCAGGTCCTCGACTACCTCGACGAGAAGTTCCCCCTCCTTGAGCGGGTGGGGATCTACGCCAATGCAAAGGGGGTGCTACGTAAGAGCCCTGAGGAACTAAAGGAGCTCCGCCGGCGAAAGCTGGGGATAGTCTACCTGGGGATTGAATCCGGCGACCAGGTCGTGCTCGACAGGGTCAAAAAGGGCACCACGCGGGAGAAGCTCGTGGAGGCCTGTTTAAGGGTGAAGGATGCGGGGATGAAGCTCTCGGTCACGGTGCTCCTGGGAATAGGAGGAAGGGAAAGAAGTAAGGAGCACGCCGTAGCCACGGGGGAAATCCTCACTGAGGTCGATCCCCACTACGCCGGGGCGCTGACCCTTCTGCTCGTCCCCGGGACCCCGCTTTACGAAGAGTACTTACGAGGGGAGTTCCAGATGCCCTCCCCCTTCGAACTCCTCGAGGAGCTCCACCTCATGCTCTCCCATACGGATATGCACGGTCTCTTCACCTCCAACCACGCCTCGAACTACCTGCCTTTGAAGGTGAAGATGCCGGAGGAGAAAGAAGAAGCCCTGAGGGCCATAGAGGCAGTCCTCAGGCGCAGGGACCCCAATCTCTTGAGGCCCGAGTGGTACCGCGCCCTGTAAAGGGGAAGGTCTTGTTCCTGTCGATCGCCCTTGGGCTCCTCATGCCCTTTCCCTATGAGGAGGGCAGGGCTCTTTGGGTAGTCCGCTTCCGCCTCACCTCCCCTGAACTCATCCAACAGGTCACCTCGGAAGCCAAAAGGGCTGGGTTCAACGCCCTCTTCGCCCAGGTCTACGGCAGGGGCGATGCCTACTGGCGATCCACCTTCGTGCCCCGTTCGGAGGCCCTGGAGGGGTCCCCCGCGGATTTCGATCCCTTGGGAGAGGTGCTTCGCCTGGCCCGGGGGCTGGGCTTAGGGGTCCACGCCTGGCTTAACGTCTACTACGTATGGCCCTATCCCCCTCCCCTGCCCAAGGCCCCGGAGCACATCGTCAACCGCCACCCCGAATGGTTGATCCAGGACGAAGAGGGCCGAACCCTGCTGGATTACTCCCCCGCCGAAAGGCGTCGGGAACCGATAGAGGGGCTCTTCCTGGACCCCTCCAATCCCTCGGTCATGGACTACTTCCTCCGCGTGGTAAAGGAAGTGACCGAGGGCTATCCGGTGGATGGTGTCCACCTCGACTTCATCCGCTATCCCGGTCCCGAGTGGGGTTACAACCCCAAGGCCGTGCAGGACTTCAAAAGACGGTGGACGGTTGACCCTCGGCTCCTCGACCCACGGACCAGGAGGCCGGATCCGTCCCTTCTGCTGCGGGAGGACATACCCTTCTGCCTGCTTTGGAGCTACTACTACCAGTCCCTCTGGGCTGAGCACAGGAGCCGCTACGTAACCCGACTGGTGGAGGCGGTATCTCGCTTCCTCAGAAGGAGGCACCCAGAGATGCTGCTGTCTGCAGCGGTGTTGCCAGACCCTCACAGGGCCTACTTCGAGCGCGGTCAGGACTGGGGAAGTTGGCTCGAAAGGGGGTTGCTCGACCTTGCCGTCCCCATGGCCTACACGGGGGACCTCTGCCGCATAAAGGCCCAGATGGAGGCAGCCATGGATCGTTCACTCCATGGGACGGTCTTCGCCGGGCTTGGGGCCTGGCATAAGCCTCCGGAGGTCATAGTTGAGGAGGTCAGATCTCTGAGGAGGATGGGGGTGAAGGGCTTCAGCTACTTTTCCTGGCAGGGCATGAAGGAACAACGTCCCGATTACCTGTCGCTGATCGCCTCAGCCCTTCACTCTAAGGGGGCACGCTGGCCCAAGGCAATCCATAACGAACTCTCCTCTTCTGCTCCCAAGGGGTTCATGGCCCTGCTGAAAAAACAGACCTTCTCCTCCAGAGATTTCGAGAGGCTCCAAAGACCCCTTGAAAGGAGGATCAGGTCCCTCAAGCCGATCTTGCAGGCCATAACCGAAAGACTTTATCCCAAGGCCCTCCCCCGGGATGGGGACACGGTTGAGATACCCCCCAGGGTGGAGTTCGAGGCCATATTCCGCTACATCCACCCTGAGGACTGCCCTTGCACTCGCAGGGAAGCCTTAACACTTCTGAAGGAAGCGAGGAAGAGGATAAAGGAGGGGGAGGACTTCCTCCGCGTTGCCAGGCAGATGGGGGGGCTCAGGACGGGACAGCTCTTCCTCCTCCGGGGAGCAGACCTGGCCGTCGTGCTCTGGGGGTTAAAGGATGGACAGCTCAGTCCGGTGCTGGAGCTACCCGATGGCTATGCCCTCTTTCGTGTGACGGATCACCACCCACCGGAAAGACGCCCCTTCGGCGAGTTGCCTTGGTCCCTCAAAAGGGTGGTATTTCTCGAACGGCTTTCCTCCCTCGTCGAGACCTACCTCACCCCCAGGTAACGGAGGAAAGCGGAAATCAAGGACTCATCTCGGCGTCCCCTCAACAGGGCGACGTAGACGTCGAGATGAAGGCCCTCCACAATGGGCAGGACCCTCAATTTCCCCTCCTCCCGCTCTTCTTCTACGGAGCTGGCGGTGACGATGGAAAGCCCCTTCCCCGCCTTGACCCACTCCTTGATAAACTCCGGACTTGAGGCCTCTACCAAGACCTTCGGCTTGCGGCCTATGGCTTCAAAGGCCTCCATCACCACCTTGTGGGTGCCCGACCCCCTTTCCCTCACGATGAAGGGGTAATCCACCACGTCCGCCAAGGAGACCCGTTCCCCCAAGTCGGCCACGAAGGAGGGAGAGGCTATACAGACCAGCTCTTCCTCCCTGAAGGGGAGGAAGAGGAGAGGGCGTCGATGGTCGGGATTGGCCAAAAAAGCGAGGTCGATGACCCCTTCTAACACCCCCCTTTCCAGCCCCTGGGAGCTGTCCACGGATAGGACTATCCTCACCTTTGGGTTTTCCTCCTGGAAGCCCGCCAGGATGCGGGGCATGGTCGTCTTGGAGTAACCCCTCGTGGCACCGACCTTCAAGGTCGGTTCGCGATAGCTCTCGAGGAGGTGGTGGGCCTCCTCTAAAAGGGATAAGGACCGTTCGACGAAGCCCAGTAGCGACCTCCCCGCAGGGGTCAGTTGCACCGGGGAGTTCCCTCGATCAAAGAGCGATACCCCCAGGATAGCCTCCAAACGCTTGATCTGCCGCGTCACCGCGGGCTGCGAAATGTGCAACCTCTCGGCGGCCCTGGTGAAGCTCCTGCATGAGGCCACCTCGTAGAAGACCCGAAGGTAGGGAAGGGAGGAGGCCACCCGTTCGTCCACATTAAACATTGTATCATCCCCCACGACAAACGCAACGATAACCGGAGGTTATCGAGTGATCTCTTTTTTATATTTGACAGGGGAAAGGTCGAAAATAAAATGGGATATTGAAAGGACAAAAGGAGGGATGCCATGGGAAGAGTACCTGCAGATCTGAGGGAGTTCCTCTCCATCCTGGAGGCAAAGGGGGATCTCAAAAGGGTGGAGGGGGCCGATTGGGATCTGGAGATAGGGACTATAAACGAGATGATGGCCGAAAGGCGGGGACCGGCTCTGCTGTTCGACCGGGTGAAGGGATATCCCCCCGGTTTTCGCATAGCCACAAACATCCTACACCGGGCTGACTTCCAGAAGATAGCCTTTGGCATCCCCGAGGGACTGAGCGACCTCGAGGCGGTCAAGTACTGGAAGGAGAAATGGGAGGCTTTTGCCCCCGTGCCCCCCAAGGAGGTCACCGAAGGCCCGGTGATGGAGAACGTTATGGAGGGCGACGAGGTGGACCTCTTCAAGTTCCCCGTCCCTAAGTGGCACCACAGGGATGGAGGACGTTACATAGGCACCGGTGTGGTCACCATAACCCGTGATCCCGAGGAGGGATGGGTCAACCTCGGCACCTACCGGGTGATGGTTCACGACTCCCGCACCCTCTCCTTTTACGCCTCCCCAGGCAAACACGCCACCATCATGAGGGAGAAGTACTGGGCCCGAGGGGAGGAATGTCCGGTGGTCATGTGCTTCGGGGGACAACCGCTGCTGTTCGGTGTCTCCACCATGGCCCTGCCTTGGGGTGTGTCCGAACTCGAGATGACGGGACACCTGCAGGGGAAGCCGGTGGAGGTGATCACCGGCCCTGAGACCGGGCTGCCGATCCCCGCTACGGCGGAGGTGGCCATCGAAGGCTTCTCCCCACCCCCTGAGGTGGAGGGGCGTCCAGAAGGCCCCTTCGGGGAATGGACCGGTTACTATGCCTCGGGACGCAGGAACGAGCCCGTGGTTAGGGTCAAACGGGTCTACTTCCGCCAGGACCCCATCCTCCATGGCCAACCCCCGATAAAACCCCCGGTTAACACCTGGTTCCCCATACCGCTGCATACAGCCGTACCCCTCTGGATAGAGCTGGAGAAACTGGGCATCCCCGACATCCGTGGTGTTTACATCCACGGCCCGGGGAACCGGGTGGTGGTGGTCATCTCCTTAAGGCAGCGCTATCTCGGACACGCCAGACAGGTGGCCACCCTTGCAGGGGCGATCTTGCAGGGAGGGGCCTGCACCGGCAGGTACATCATCACGGTAGACGAGGACGTAGACCCTTCCAACTGGGAAGAGGTGCTCTGGGCTGTGTGTACCCGATGTGACCCTGAACGTTACATTGACATCGTACCTGGGTTTCTCACCAGCCCCCTCGATCCCATGCTGCCGCCGGAAAAGCGCGAGCAGCGGGACTTCACCACCGCCAAGGTCTTCATCAACGCCTGCAGGCCCTATCACTGGAAGGACCGGTTCCCTCCGGTCAACAGGGCCCCGGATGAGCTCAGGGAAAGGGTGAAGACCAAATTCCCGGAACTGTTCGGATGAAGATCGCCATCATAGGAACCCTCGATACCAAAGGGGAGGAGATCCGTTACCTCAGGGAACTCGTCCAAAGGCGGGGGCACCACCCCCTCGTGATAGACATCGGCCTCCTCGGCCCCACTCCCTTCCCCCCCGACATACCCCGTCAGGAGGTCTTGCGGAAGGTGGGGGTGGAGCTCGAGTCCCTCCTTGAAAAGGGTGAGGAGGGGGAGGCAGCGGAGCGGATGGCGGAGGGCCTGGCCATCCTCCTTCGGGAGCTCCAGCAGGAGGGGAAGATAGACGGGGTCCTGGCCATAGGTGGTGGGATGGGGTCTGCCATGGTGGCCCAAGGACTACAGAAACTGCCTGTGGGATTTCCCAAGGTCTTGGTGTCCACGAAGGTGGCCCAGGCAGGGGCAGGGGCCTACGTGGGAACGAGGGATGTTGTGGTCATCCCATCGGTGGCAGACATCCAAGGGCTTAACCGTCTGACCAGGAAGGTGCTGGGAAACGCCGTGGGGGCCATCTGTGGGATGGTGGAGGCCGTCGCCCAAGGTCCTGAGACAGGGCGTCCGGCCATCACCATGAGTATGCTGGGCACCACCACCCCCTGCGGCCTCAGGCTGAAGGAGGAGCTCGAGTCCCGGGGCTATGAGGTGGTGGTCTTCCACGCCCTGGGGGTGGGGGGCAGGGCAATGGAGGAATTCCTCCAGGAGGAAGGGGCGGAGGCGGTGGTGGAGCTCGCCGTAAATGAGATCGGCAACTACCTCTTCGGAGGCCTTGCCTCGGCTGGCCCCCGGAGGATGGAGGTGGCCGGAGAGCTCGGTATCCCCCAGATCGTCACGCCGGGGAACGCCGACTTCATAAACTTCCTCTCCCCCGAGACGGTTCCAGAACGCTACCGGAACCGCAGAATCCACCGCCACAACCCCCAGGCCACCACGGTGAGGCTCGAAGCAGGGGAGATGGAGCTCCTCGGGCGGACCATCGCCCGGAAGCTCAACCGCTCCCGGGGTCCGGTGAGGGTGGTAATCCCCCTGAAGGGCTTCTCCGCCTGGGACAGGGAGGGAGGGCCGTTTTATGACCCCGAGGCGGACAAGGCCTTCGTCATGGCCTTGAAAGGGGAACTCAAGGTGGCGGCTGTAAGGGAAATAGACCTGCACATCAACGACCCGGAGTTCGC
>CAZGDM010000025.1:0-28122 GCA_964525275.1 uncultured Thermodesulfobacteriota bacterium
GATCCTTGTCTTTTGCCAGAGGATGTGAGATATAAAAGGGGGCCCTCTGAGAGGGCTAACTTTTTTTGAGGGGGAGGGCGATGCAGCGGGGCTTCGAGGCCGAAAGGCTCACGGAGGGAGAAGTCCGGGAACTGAAGGAGCTTGCTCGCTTAGCGCGGGGCGACATCCTCACCATGACCCATCTGGCCGGCTCAGGCCATCCGGGAGGGGCCATGTCCTCCCTTGACGTGCTGCTGGTGATATACGCCAAGGCCCACCTAAATCCCCGAAACCCCTTCATGCCCGACCGGGACCGGGTAGTGGTCAGCCATGGGCATGTGTCCCCTGCGGTCTACGCTGTCCTGGGACGCCTCGGATTTTTCGACGTGGAGCAAGCAGTGGCCACCTTTCGCCTGGCGGGAAGCCCCTTTGAGGGCCACGTCTCCACCAAGGTCCCCGGGGTGGAATGGGACACCGGAAACCTCGGACAGGGGCTCTCAGCGGGCTGCGGTTTCGCCTTGGCGGCGAGGCTCAAGGGCCTCGGGTATCACACCTTCGTCGTCATGAGCGACGGAGAACAGACCAAGGGCCAGGTGGCAGAGGCAAGGCGCTTCGCCATCAAATACGGTCTAAAGGACATCACGGTCATCATAGATTACAACCGCCTGCAGATAAGCGGCAGGATCGATGAGGTGATGCCTCAGAGGATCCGGGAGGGATACGAGGCGGACGGCTGGGAGGTCTTGGAGATCGATGGCCATGATCTGCAGCAGATCTATCAGGCCCTGCGGGAAGCCCAGCGGATGCCAAGGCCCGTGGCCATCATCGCCCACACGGTGATGGGCAAGGGCGTAAGCTTCATGGAGGACGACAACCAGTTCCACGGACGAGCCCTCACGGCGGAGGAGTTCCCGCGGGCCATGGAAGAGCTTGGGCTCGAGGTGGACCTGGATCGCTACCGCACAAGGAGAGCCGAAGGGGATTACCCCCCACCTCTGGGCCCGAGGAAGGATTTGCCCCGGGTAGAGGTGGGACGACACCGTATCTACGCGCCGGGGGAGAAGGTGGGGAACCGGAAGGCGTGGGGACAGGTGCTGCTCGACCTCGGGGAACTCAACATCTCCCGCGGGGTACCGGTGGTGGCCCTGGACTGTGACCTGGCGAGCTCGGTGAGGGTGGATGCCTTCGGGAAACGGTTCCCCGATCACCTGATCGAGGGAGGGGTCCAGGAGCACAACACCGCCACAGTGGCGGGGGTGTTGTCGAAGGAAGGAATCCTCACCTTCTTCGCCGACTTCGGAGTCTTCGGCATCGATGAGGTCTACAACCAACAGCGCCTCAACGACATCAACCACACCAACCTAAAGGTAATATGCACCCATACCGGGCTCGATGTAGGCCAGGACGGCCATACCCATCACTGCATAGATTACCTGGGGGTTCTTCGCAACCTATTCGGTTTCAAGGTGATAGTGCCCGCTGATCCCAACCAGACGGATCACGCCGTCCGTTGGATAGCCTCTCAGTGGGGCAATTTCGTCATCACCACCGGGAGGGAACGGGAACCGGTGGTGGAGGCGGAGGACGGAAGCCCGTTCTTCGGCCGTGGCTATTCCTTTCATTACGGGAAAGGAGACCTCCTTCGGAGGGGCTCCGAGGGCGCCATCGTCACCATGGGGGGGATGGTATCAAGGGCCTTGAGGGCTTGGAGGGCCCTGAGGGAAGAGGGAATCCAGGTTATGGTCATAAACATCCCCTGTCCCTTCGACCCGGACAGGGAGCTCCTCAAGGTGGCGGCCTCCACGGGGCTCATCATCACCTACGAGGACCACCACGTCGAGACGGGCCTTGGGGCTGAGGTGGCCAAGGTGCTGGCCGAAGAGGGATGGAAAGTGCGGTTCAGGAGGATGGGGATCACCTCCTATGGCCTCTCGGGGACACCTGAGGAGCTATACAGGAGCCAAGGCCTCGACGAAGGGGCCTTGGTCAAAGCGGTCAGGGAAGAGGTGATGCGATGCAGGACTACAAGGAGATCTACCGAAGGATCCTTCACGACCCCTTTCCCGAGGAGTTGACCATCTCCTTCGGAGGGCAGGTCCTCCGCTACAGAAAACGCACCTGGAAGATCCACGATCCCGAGAAGGGGCAATGGGTGGAGCGGGGCCTGCGTTATGGTGAGAACCCAGACCAGGAGGCAGCGCTGTACGAGCTTGTGGGGGGAAACCTGGTGCTGGGGGACTGCAAGTTCATCGAGCCCGGCAGGGGGTTGGTGAGCGCTTTGAGGGAGGGGGATCTCCTGCAATTCGGCAAGCACCCTGGGAAGATAAACCTGACCGATGTGGACAGCGCCCTGAACATCCTCAAATACCTCATGGACAGGCCTACGGCCTGCGTGATGAAGCACAACAACCCCTCCGGGGTGGCTCAGGGGACCGAGATCGCCGAGGCCTTCGAACGGGCCTTCATGGCCGACCGCATAGCCGCCTTCGGCGGCTGTGTGGTGCTGAACCGTCCCGTAGACAAGGCCACCGCTGAGCTTCTGGCCCGCAGTTACCTCGAGGTAGTGGCGGCCCCTGAATACGAGGAGGGGGCCATAGAGCTTCTTGAGCGGTGGAAGAACCTGAGGATCATCAGGATAGACCGCATCGATCGGCTCGCCGAGTACGCCGACCTGCCCTTCGTCGAGTTCAAGGCCCTGATGGACGGCGGACTGATCCTACAGCGTTCCTTCCAGAACAAGGTCCGCTCCAAGGAGGATCTGAAACCAGCCGTCGCCCACTATCAAGGGACCGAATACCGCATCTTGAGGGAGCCCGATGAGCGCGAGGCCGAAGACATGATCTTCGGATGGGCGGTGGAACAGGGGGTCACCTCCAACTCCGTCATCTTCGTCAAGGATCGAGCCACCGTGGCCATAGGCACTGGGGAGCAGGACCGGGTGGGGGTGGTGGAGATAGCCATCTTCAAGGCCTACACCAAGTACGCCGACCAACTGGCCTTCAAGGCCTACGGCATCCCCTATCGCCAGCTTGAAGAAGAGGTCTCCCAGGGCAAAAGGCCCAGGGAGCAGAAGGAGGAGATAGACAGAAAGGTCGTGGAGGACCGCGGAGGGCTCAAAGGATCGGTGATGATCTCCGACGGCTTTTTCCCCTTCCGGGATGGGGTGGATCGGGCGATAAGGGAGGGGATAACCGCAATACTGCAACCAGGGGGCTCTGAAAGGGATTACGAATCCATCGAGGCCTGTAACTCCGCCTCCCCCCCGGTGGCTATGGCCTTTACAGGCCAGAGGTGTTTCAGGCATTAAACGAAGGCCATCAGCGGTTAAAACAGACCTCCACCGTCACGGGACCGGCGTCCGTTTCGAAGGGAATGGCGATGGTGGGGCCTTTGCCGATGTGTTTGATCTCATGGCGGGGACCTGCGACGACGGTGGGGATGGACCCCTGAAGCCGTAAGCCCCTTTCCTCCAACTCCCTCCGGGCGTCCCCGGATATGATGTTGGCCAGCTCCCCCACCGCGTCCTTTACGTCGTCGTTTATCTCCATCACCTCCTCGCCCAGCATCCGCGAGACCACCTCCTTGATGGAGTCGGCCGAGAAGGTAATGGACAGCGACCCCTCGGTGTCGCCGGTGATGCCGATGATGGCCGAGACGTCCCCGGGGGCGTCGGAGTTATCCTTGAGATAGGGCTTGCCTGGCGTCACCTTCAACTGAGCCATGGTCTCGAGGACCTTCACCGTCGCGTTGAGAAAGGGGTTTATGTATTCGACCTTCATCCTCCTCCTCCAGCATCCTCATGATGGTCTTGGGGATCTCCTCAAGGGGGACCACCACCTCCGCAGCCCCCAGCTTTATGGCCTCTCGGGGCATCCCGAAGATCACCGAGGTGGCCTCGTCCTGGGCGATGGTCCTCGCCCCGGCCCGACGCATCTCCAATAGCCCCCTGGCCCCGTCCGATCCCATGCCCGTCATGATCACGCCGATGGCGTTGGGCCCTGCGGCGCGGGCCACGGAGCTGAAGAGCACGTCCACCGACGGCCGCTGATAGCAGACCATGGGGCCGTCCTTAACCCTGACGTAGTAGCGGCTCCCGCTGCGCTCCAGCACGAGGTGATATCCGCCGGGGGCGATGAGGGCCGTACCGGGCAGGACCGGCTCACCGTCGGAGGCCTCCCGGACCTCGATCTTACAGACCTCGTTCAACCAGCGGGCGAAGGCGGCCGTGAAACCGGGCGGCATGTGCTGCACGATGGCGATGCCGGGACACCCCAGGGGCATGGCCTGAAGGACCGTCCTCAAGGCCTCGGTGCCCCCGGTGGAGGCGCCCATGGCGATGACCTTCCTCGTGGTCCTGAAGGTCAAGGGGGTTTCGGCAGGGGAAGGGGCACGGGAGTTGACCTCCGATGACGAGGGCTTCTTGAAGGTCCTCACTTGTGAGGCGGCCCTCACCTTTTCGGCCAGCTGCAGGGCAGCCTCTCCGACGGTCAGAGGACCGCCTGGCTTGGCCATTACCTCCACCGCCCCCGCCCGGAAGGCCTCCATGGCGAGCTCGCTCCCCTGGGGGGTGAGGGAGCTGAAGATGACCACAGGCATGGGCCGATAGTGCATGAGCTTCTTGAGGAAGGTGATGCCGTCCATCCGCGGCATCTCCACGTCCAAGATCAGGACGTCGGGCTTAAGCTTCTCTATCTTGTCCCTGGCGATGTAGGGATCGGGGGCGGTCCCCACCACCTCTATGTCCGGCTCCTTGGAGAGCTCCTCCCTGACGATCTTCCTCACCAAGGCGGAGTCGTCCACCACCAACACCCGGACTCTGCCCGCCATCACTCCACCTCCACGTAGAGGTAGAGGGGCTCCCCTTCGACGTCGAACTCCCCCATAGGTTCCCGCCCGAGCACGGCCCCCTGGGCCTCCACCCCCTCGTAGACCTCCGGGAGGCTGAGATCCCAGTCTCCGTCCAGGAGGCTGGCCAGGTTCCCTCCGACCATATTGGCCATCTCCCTGAGGACGTCCCGGACCAAGGAGGGGTCTATGTCACCGTCGGGGAGGAAGTTGGAGGCCATCTCCTCGGCCAGCCCCTGGGAGAACAGAAGCTGTACCGTCAGACGTCTGGGGCCGTTGAGGGTGATCTCCGCCAGGTACTGGCCCTCGCCGGGGTTGGACTCCCCCTCCAGTTCGTCCGGGACCAAATAGAACATCTCCTCGAGGACCTCTGAGACCACCGCCTTCAACCTATCCCTGAGCGCCCCGTGCATATTCCTCTCCTATGACCTTGGTCATCGTCTCCTTCAGCCTTTCGGGGCTGAAGGGCTTTTTCACATACCCCTTGGCGCCGAGCCTTCGGGCCTCTTCCAGCACGTCCTCGCGGCCTTCGGTGGTCACCATGATTACCGGCACCCCTTTGAGGATCTCCTCCGCCTTCACCCTCCGCAGGAACTCTATCCCGTCCATCTCCGGCATGTGGACGTCGCACAACACCAGGTCCACCCAGTGATCCGCCAGTACATCCAGGGCCTCTCGGCCGTTGGAAGCCTCGTACATCTCCCCCACATCGAAGCCCGATAGCTCGATCACCTTGCGGATCATCTTCCTCATGGCCTGGGAGTCATCCACGATGAGGACGTTGAAAGCCATCTTCAGTCCCCCCTTCAGTTCAAGCTTATCAGGGCTTCGGCCTCTTCGAGCCGACCGCCGAGTTCCGCCATGACCTCCATCATGTCGTGGTCCGTCAAACCGAACCGGCGGAGCACCTCGTCCTTCGCCCTGTACTGGAGGCCATCGAGCCCCGTCCCTATCCCCATCTGCAGGCTCACCGTGTCCGCAAGGTAGATGAGAGGGGTAAGCCCCTCGGGATCCTCCTCCGGACGGTGGTGAAAGCGGATGGCCTTGACCATCTCCTCGGGAAAGGCCCACTGTTCGGCGATCATCGCCCCCAGGGTTGCGTGATCCACCCCGAGGACCTCTTCTTCCGCCTCGAGGAAGGAGGCCCCCTCGGCTACCCGCTGACGGATCTCCCCCAAGGCCTCGGCCACGAATTCGCTCAGGACCACCTTCCCTATGTCGTGAAGCAACGCCGTGGTGAAGAGCAGGGGGTCCTCCTCGCGGCCGAGGCGCTCCTCGAGGATCCGCGCCGCCAGGGCGCTGGCCACAGCGTGACGCCACAGCTCCCCCTTGTCCAGGTCGTAGCCCCGCTGTCCCTCCTGGAAATAGTTGGCCGAGGCCATCTCCCAGATGACCTCCATGAAGTACTTCTGCCCCAGGTATACGAGGGCCTCCCTCACCGAGGACACCTTGCGCCTCAGACCGAAGAAGGGGGAATTGCAGACCTTGAGCAAGTTGGCGGTCATGGACTGGTCCAGCTCGATCACCCTGGCCAAGTCGCCGAAGGAGACGTCCTCGTCCTGCACCAACTCCATCACCTTCATCGCCACCTGGGGGAAAGGGGGGAGTCGGTCGATGGCCTTTACTATATCCGTCATCTTCTTCATAGTTCCTTCACCCCATCACCTGATATCTTGACCCATACCTTGCCCGTGGCCATCTCCAGGGCCATGGTGCGGTTCAACGATCCCCCAACCTCCTCTCCCTGGATGAGGATGCCGTGTTGCCAGAGGACCTTCTTCAAGGCCACGTAGTTTCGCTTGCCGATCTTGAAGTAGTCGCTGGAGTCGAGGATCTGTGCTCCCCCGGCTATCTTCACCTGCATCCTCTGCCTCTCGGCTCCGAGCTTGTAGCACTCCTCCAGGAGCAGAGGGACCCCCGTGTCTGCGAAGACCGCAGGGCGCTCCCTTGCCCTATCGGGGTTGATCTTGGAGTCGGGCAGCATGAAGTGGAGCATCCCCCCCACCTTTGCCACTGGGTCGTATACCGTGACACCTATACAGGACCCCAGGCTATAAGTTATGAGGGTCGCCGATGGGTCTTTGGTGACTTTGAAATCCCCTATGCCGACTACGAGGTTCATCCCATCCTCCGATAGATAGCAGGCCTCACATAGCGGAAGCCGTCTCCCAGGTTGAAGAGGCTCTCCGCATGTCCCACGAAGAGGTAACCTCCCGGCTTCAGGGCCTGCCAAAGATGGCCCAGCACCCGTCGTTTGGTGGGCCTATCGAAGTAGATCATGACGTTGCGACAGAAGATCACGTCGAAGCAGCTCCGCCAAGGCGGAGGGGATAGGAGGTTGAGCCTCCGGAAGTCCACCATCTCCTTCACCTTCTCCTTGACCCTGTATCCCCCTTCCACCTCCTCAAAGTATTTCTCCCTCCACTCCGGGGGGATCCCCTTCAGCCTCTCTTGGGGATAAACCCCTTCCCTGGCGAACTCCAGGGCCTGAGCGGAGACATCGCTTGCCAGCACCTCCCTCCTCCATCCCGCGATCTCCTTGCTCTCGAGCAACAGGATGGCGATGCTGTAGGGCTCCTCACCAGTGGCACAAGCGGCAGACCAGATGTAGATGCCCCTTGCCCCCATGCGCTTCATCTCTTTGAGGACGTGCTCTCTGAGGAAGTTGAAGTGCTGCGCCTCACGAAAAAACTGGGTGAAGTTCGTGGTGATGAGGTCGATCAGTCGGATCAGCTCCCTCCCGGTGCGATCCGTCACCACCCTGCGATAGTAGGCCTCGTAGGAGGGCAATCCCTCCTTCCTCAGGACCTTGCCGAGGCGGGCCTGCAACAGGGTCTTCTTCTCCGGGCCGAGCTTTATGCCGCAGCGCTCATAGATCAGCTCGCTCAGCTTCTTGAATTCCCTCTCGGTCATCTGCGGTAACATCTCAGGACCTCGGCCCCTGGAGCTCCACCTCTATGCGCTCCGGCTCGGTGGCGTTCAGCTCTACCAGCCTCTTGAGCACCACGAAGGCCTCGGGGGCCATCTCCTCGAAGACCACCCCTACGCCCTGGTGGTCAGTTCTCACCACCCGCCCATGAAGGGTGAGGTCCTCCCCCGCCCCCTCCAGCCTGATCTTCATCTCGCACCTGGTCCCCGCGGGGATGGCCTCGTCGGCGTAGGCGTAAAGCCCCCCAAGGCTTATGTCCTTCAGCTTCAAGACCCGTTGGGAGCCATCCGGCGTCCGCAGCTCCACCTCCCCTCCAAAGGACACCCTGGTCCTGCGACGACGTTCTTGCATCACCCCATCTCCTCACTCAATTTGAAGATCCCCCCTACGTCGAGGATCAAACCCACCTTTCCGTCCCCCATGATAGCCCCCCCTGCCACTCCCTTGACCCCCTCGAAGGCCTCCCCGAGGCTCTTTATGACCACCTCCTGCTTCCCCAGGACCTCGTCTACCTGCAGGGCCTTCTTCTTCCCCTCGCTCTCCACCACGATCACCAAGGCCTCCCAAGGGGGACGGCCATCGAGGAGTCCGAAGAGCTTCGACAGCTTCACCAGGGGCAGCAGCTCGTCCCTCACCTTTACCACTTCCCCCTTCCCCGCCACGGTGAAGCACTGCCGGCGGTCTGGCTTCAGGGTCTCCTGGATGGAGAGGGTCGGCAGGATGTAGCGCTGATCGGCCACCTTCAGGACCATTCCGTCGATGATGGCCAGGGTCAGGGGCAGCCTGAGGGTGAAGGTGGACCCCCTCCCCGGTTCCGACGAGATCTCTATCCTCCCCCTGAGCTTCTCCACCGCCTTTTTGACTACGTCCATCCCCACGCCTCTTCCGGACACGTCGGTAATCTTCTCCGCAGTGGAGAAGCCGGGGCGGAAGATGAGGTGGAAGACCTCCTGCTCAGAGAGCTCCTCCCCTGGCTCCACGAGCCCCCGCTTCATGGCCTTGTGGAGGATCTTATCCTTGTCGAGCCCCCGACCGTCGTCGGAGATCTCGATGACGATATCGCCCCCCTTATGGTAAGCCCTGAGGAGGACGGTCCCCTCCTCCGGTTTCCCCTGCGAGAGGCGCTCTTCGGGGGGCTCAATGCCGTGGTCCACGGCGTTTCTGACCATGTGGACCAGGGGTTCGTAGATCTCCTCCACCATGTTGCGGTCTATCTCCGTGTCCTCCCCCTCCATGAGGAGGCGGACCTTCTTGCCGGATTTCTTCGACAGATCCCGCACGAGGCGGATCATCTTCTGGAAGGTCTGCCTGATGGGCACCATCCTGAGGGCCATGGCGGTCTTCTGCAGCTCCGCCGTGATCCTCGCCAGCTGCGCTATGTCCTGCTGGAGCTTGGGGTCGGGCAGGGATTGCAGCGCCGGATTCTGCCTTATCATAGACTGGGCGATGACCAGCTCCCCGACCATGTCCATGAGGTTGTCGAGCTTGTGGGCCTCTATCTTGATGGTGGCCTCCACCGGACGCTGTTCCCTCAGGGCGTGGACCACGTCCTTGGCGCGGGCCTTGCCGCTCTCTACCAGGATCTCCCCCACCTTTTTCTCGGGGTGTTCCTTCTGGATCTCCAAGGCCTCCTCAACATCCTCTTCTTTCACCACCCCCTTCTCCACGAGGGTCTCGCCGAGGAGCTTGCTCCCCCCGCTTTCCACCATTTCGCGGACCCTCGCGATGAGGTCCTCCACCCCAGGGGTCTCGAGGGCCCGCTTCTCACCGGCGACCACCCTCTCCAGGTCGTCGATCATGGACTTGAG
Source organism: uncultured Thermodesulfobacteriota bacterium (assembly GCA_964525275.1). Classification (GTDB taxonomy): domain Bacteria; phylum Desulfobacterota; class B13-G15; order B13-G15; family B13-G15; genus CAZGDM01. The sequence goes on from CAZGDM010000025.1 coordinate 9,562, forward strand.
GGCATCCACTCCCTCGAGGATCAGGTCTATCACTGCGGAGGTGATGGTGAGCCGGCCGCTTCGTGCCGCATCGAGCATGTCCTCCAGGGCGTGGGCAAGGCGGTTTATGGCGGTGAGGTTGAGGAAGCCGGCCACCCCTTTGATGGTGTGAAAGGGACGGAAGATGGCGTTGATCACCTCGGCATCATCGGGACGGGTCTCGAGCTCCACCACGTTGACCTCCACCGAGGCGAGATGGTCCCGCGCCTCGGTGATGAAGCTCTGGTACAGCTCGGGGTCATCCCCGAGGGCCACCTCCCCTTCCTTCACCTCCTCGTGGCCCTCCTCGGCTTCCTGGGCTGAAGGGGACGATCCCTCGCCCTTGGGCAAGACCCCGAGGGTGCGGGCTTCCTCCAGGATATCTCCCGGGATAGCCTCTCCCCGCACCAGCCTCTGGAGGGCCTTCACACCCCTGGCGACGAAGTCGAGGCCCTTCTGCCCGTCCAGTTCCTCCAGGAGCACCCTCTCAAGGGCCATCTTCAGGGCCGAGGCGAGCTCTTTAGCCTCCCCCTCAAGGAGCCCCAGGAGTTCCTCTAACCCTTTGAGCACCTCCCCGAGGGCCGGGAGATCCCCGGAGTCGACCGTCATCACCCGGAAGGCAAGATCCTCCAGTATCTGGGAGACCTTCTCCCTTTCCATTTCAATCCCCTTATCGTCAAGGATGTTGGATGCCTTTAGCGGGAGGCGAAGATCTTGGAGATCTTCTCCTTTATCACCTCGGGGGTGAAGGGCTTGACCACGTAGTTGTTCACCCCCGCCTTGACCGCCTCGATGACGTTCTGCTTTTGGGCTTCGGCGGTGACCATCAATACAGGGGTGTCCTTAAGGGCATCGTCGGCACGGATGGCCTTGAGCAGGCTCAGGCCGTCCATATTGGGCATATTCCAATCAGATATCACCAGATCCACCTTCTCCTTTTTCAGGATGTCCAGGGCGGCCTTGCCGTCTTCGGCTTCAAGCAGATCCGTGTAGCCGAGGTCTTTGAGGATGTTCTTGAGGATCTTCCGCATGGTGGCGAAGTCGTCCACGATCAGGATCTTCATCTCCATTCCTCCTGAAGGTTGATCTCTAAATGGAGGTCTCGAAGGAGGTCCCAAGCCTCCCTCTCCTCGCCGCGGGGGGCGTCCCTGAAGATGTAGACCTCCCCTTTCGGTCCAACGTAGTAATATCCCGTATCCGGCCAGGGCGGCTCATCCGGGGATCCGTAGACGATGACCTCCTGGCCATCGGCCCTCTTCCTCACATGGGTTATCCCCGAATACCTCGCCCGTTCCCTTTCCGCCCTGTCCAGCATCCTGAGTATTACATCGTCAGAGACCCCCCGCTCCTTTAGCTCCGTGATGTCCTCAGGGGAGATCAGACCACCGGCGTCCTTCAGGGCTTCCCTGATTTCCGGCGGGAGGTCTGTTGAAAAGGAGGGGGAGGGGAAGGGAGGCAAAAGGAGGGAAAGGAGGGATAAGGCCAGGATGCCTCCCTTCCTCATCATCCTAAAAGGCTCGCCAGGTTCGTCTCGAGCAGCCTCCTGGTGGCAAGAAGCGACGCCTGATAGACCACCTCCCGGGTGGCGAGCTCCGTGACCACCTCGGCGATGTCCGCATCCGCTATCTCCGACAGCCGCTCCGTAAGCCTGAGGGAGGTCTGCTCGAGGATCCCCTTGTAGGACTCCAACCGCTCGACCCTGGCCCCCAGCTCCGCCCGCGCCCTGATGACGACCTCCAGGGCCCGGTCCAGGGTGTCGAGCTTGGAGGCAATGGCCTCTGAGTCGTTTTCCTCCAAAGCCTGAGCCAGCCCTTCCAGCTCCCGGAAGAGATCCGTCCCATCGAAGGAGAAGACCTCGGGCCCCACCAGGTTTATGGCCACCCTTATCCCGTGGCCCACGGCGATCTCGAAGGCCCTCGTATCCCCGTGAAAGGCACCGTCCTGGGTATAGGGGGCGCTGTCGTTTTTCAACCCCGCGAAGATGTAGCGGTCTCCGAACTTGGCATTGGCGAGCTGAAGGACCTGCTCCCTGAGCTCCCGCACGATGGGGGCACATTCCCTGCGGCTCTCGGCATCCGCGGTATCGGACGACTGGCTTACGGCTATCTCCCTTGCCCGGCTGATCACCCCCTCGAGGTCGCTGAGGACCGATTCCGTATAGCTGAGCCAGGACAGGCCGTGCTCGATGTTGCGTCCATACTGCTCGAAGCGGGCGAGCTGGCTGTGAAAGCCCATGACCTTGATCGCACCTAAGGGGTCGTCGGCCGGGGTCAGGATCTTGCGGCCCGAGGCCGCCATGACCTGAAGGCGGAACAGATCGCGGCTGTTTCGCCTCAGGTTGTAGAGGGCGGTGGAGACCATCATCTGATCGCTAACCCTTATGGCCATGGGTCACCTCATGGAGATGAGGGTCTCGAGCATCTCGTCGACCGCGGTGATTACCTTCGCCGCCGCCTCATAGGCCCTCTGAAACTTCATCAGGTTGATCATCTCCTCGTCCAGGTTCACCCCGGACACCTCCGAACGGCGGTTCTCCAGGCTCTGCAACATCGCCTCCTCGAACTCCGTCCGCCGATCGGCGTCCTGGGTCGCCACCGCCACCAAGCCGACGATCCCGGCGTAGTAGTCTCCCGGGGTGGCCCCTTCCAGAAGGGGCTCTCCTTCGAGGTCAGCGATCCCGAGGGCTATGGCGTTGTCCCCCGGGGTGGAAGCGTAGCTGGCGGTGGCGATCAAGTTGGGCGAGGCCTCGAGATCCGCGTTCACCGCGATGTCCAAGGCCCTCTGCCCGGTGAAGAAGGCGTTTATCCCCAGGGCAGCGAGGAACCCGGCGGTATCCGGCCTCGCTCCCCCTTCCGAAGCGAAGGACAGCTCGTAGCCGGAGGCCGCCTGAAGGGTCAAACGGCCATCCTGGACCGTGGCCACCACCTCCCCTCCGCTGAAGGCCGCATTTATGGCCGAGGCCACGTCCTCGAGGGACTGGGTGGAGGGATCGACTTCAATCTCCCTTTCGGCGACGAGGTTGCCGTCTCCGTCGAAGACCCTTATCCAGAAGCTGCCCGCCTGAACCTCGAAGGGAAGTCCCGCCTCCTCGAGGGGGACGGTGGAATCCTCTACGCGATAGGCACCCGTGACCTCGCTGTAGCGCTCGAGGCCCTCCCCCTGGCTGTGGACACGGTTCACGGCGAAGATGAGGGCCCGAGCGAAGGCGTCGAGGCGCGTCTGAACCTCGACCAATTCTCCGTTCCTCAGGCTCAACAGCCCCCCGAGCTTACCCCCATTTATCCAATCGGTGACATCCACTCGCGACCCTGAGGAACTCACCAGCTCGACCTTCATCCGCCCATCGGCGGCCACCTCCTGGACCTCCATTCGCCAGTAGGCGTTGGCCCCTTCCACAAGAGGGCTACCCCCGATGAAGACCGAAACCCTCCCCTGGTCGTCCTCGAAGATCGTGCAGTTGACGCACTCGGATAGCTCGCCGAGAAGCCTATCCCTCTCGTCTCGCAGGTCATTGGCCCCTTGGCCGCTGCTTTCGGCCTCCACGATCTGGACGTTGAGACGGGCTATCTGGGCGGCCAATCGGTTGACCTCCTCGGCCACCTGGACCATCTGTCCTTCCAGGTCCTCGGCTATCTCCATGAGCTGCCTGGCCTTGTAGTTGAGGTTCTCAGCCAGGGCCCTGGCCGTGTTGAGCAACGCCGCCCTCTCCCCGTAGCCCTGGGGGTCGTTGGCGAGGTCCTGCCATGCCTGCCAGAACTGATCGAGCACCCGCCCCAGACCTTGGTCATCCAGCTCGTTGAAGACCGCATCGAGGTGCCCCAGGACCCCGTGGCGCGTCTCCCAGTAGGCCTTGGAGCTGCGCTGCCTGTCCACTTGCAGGGTGAGAAAACGATCGTAAAACCTCCTGATCCCCTCCACCCTCACCCCTCGACCCACGTTACCGAAGGGATAGGGGATAGGGGGATAGGGGCCGAGGGTGACCTGCTGACGGCTGTAGCCCGGGGTGTTGACGTTGGCGATGTTGTGGGAGGTGACCTGAAGGCCTATCTGCTGCGCGAAGAGGGCGGTCTTGGCGATGTCAAGGGCGCTGTACCCCATCAGACCCTCCCCCGGGGACGGCTGGGCTCAGGTCCCTTCAACCGTCCTTGGGCGTCGTAAACCCCCTGGGGCATCAGGACCCCGAGCATCGATCGAATGAGCTGAAGCGACCCCTCGAAGAGCAGGCGGTTCCTCATCCCCTGCTCTCCAATGCTCGAAGCGAGCTCCCTCACCCGCTCCTCGAGCTCGGCCACCTCTTCGCCTCCAGGGGGAAGACGCCTTCGGCCCTCCTCCACCATGCGGATCTTCAGAAGAAGCGTCTCCTTCCTCTTGTTGCTCTCGAGCAACTCCTCGAGGGCCTCGGGGGTGGCCTGAACCGCCGCCTCCCGATCTTTCTCCAGGAGCTGTTGGAGTTCCTCCAACAGGCTCACCTCTTCTTTGAGGAGTTCGATGAGGGGGCTCATCACAGGATCTGATCGAGCAGGGCCTCGCGCAACATCTTGTCGGCGATCTCCCGGGAGGGGACTTCATAGGTCCCCTCCTCGATGGCCCTCTTCAAACGGGCCACCTTTCCGACGCGCACCTCGGGGACCGTCTCCAGGAGGCGCTTGGCCTTGAGGACCTCCTTGGCACGGGCCGAGAGCTCAACCCTCTCCTTCCCCTCGCCCCGCTCGGGTCCCTTCCTCGGGGAGGTCTTCTCGACCCTCACCCGGTCCTTGATCTCGTGGACATAAGCCTCAACTCCGACCTTGGTCTTGTCCTCAATCCTCATCTCAATGCCCTCCCTTCCCTGATGTAGACCAAACCCTCTCCCGGGTTTTCTACCTTATCGGCAGATCCCTCGAAAACTTTAGCCCCGAAGTGCTCCATGAGCCGCTCCGCCAAGCCCAGCCCCCCACTGCGGGCGATCTCCCTCGCCAGGGCCTGATACCACAGGGAACGGTAGAGGGCCTGGGCATGGCTTCTGCCGAAGAGCCCCGAGCGATCCACGGTCCTCTCCATGGCCTCGAAGAGCCTCTCGAGCAAAAGGGCCTCGAACTCCCGACACGCCTCCTCGAGGTTCCTCGGCTCCGGGGAGAGGGAAGGGACGGGATGGGGCGGGAAGAGCACCTCCATCACATCACCTCCAGGTCCCCCTCCAGGGCCCCGGCTGCCTTTATGGCCTGAAGGATAGAGATGAGGTCCCTGGTGCTGACGCCCAGGGCGTTCAGGGCCCTGACCACTTCCCCGATGGTCACCCCCTCCTCGATGAGGGCCATATGCCCCTTCTCCTCCTCCACCTTGACCTCGCTTTCGGGGACCACCACCGTCTGGCCTCCCGGGGCCGTCACCACCCCCTCTCCGGGGGCGGTGACGATGGGACCGCTGCTACCGGGAGGAGGTGGGGCGAAGGGGGCGGGCTGGGAGACCTTCGTACGTTCCTTGATCTGAACGGTCAGGTTTCCGTGGGATACGGCCACGGTCTTGATCCTCACCTTGTCACCCATGACGATGGTCCCGGTGCGTTCGTCGATGACCACCTTGGCCACCGCGTCGGGCTCCACCTCCACCTGTTCGAGCCTGGCTATCAACTCCACCACCCTGCCCCGGTATCCTTCGGGGACGCGGACCAGGACCGTTGAGGCGTCCTCAGCCCGGGCGAGCTCCGAGCCGAGGTGCTCGTTTATGGCCCTGGCCACCCTCAGGGCGGTGGTGAAGTCCGGTCTCAGAAGGTAGACCCTCAGCCTGTCCCTGCCCTCGAGCTCCAAGGGGACCTCCCGCTCCACGATCGCCCCGCCGGGGATCCTGCCCACGGTGGGGTGGTTCTTCTGCACACCGCCCCCTGCCGCCCCCCCCACGGCGAACCCCCCCACCGACACCGGCCCTTGGGCTACGGCGTAGACCTGCCCGTCGGGCCCGCGCAGCGGGGTCAGCAGAAGCGTCCCCCCCTGCAGGCTCGTGGCATCCCCGATGGAGGAAACCAGCACGTCGATCCTCGTCCCCCTCTTGGCGAAGGGGGGGAGCTTGGCGGTCACCACTACCGCGGCCACGTTCTTCACCTTGATGTCGGAGGCCCTGACCGTAACCCCCATGCGGGTGAGCATGTTGGCCAAGGACTGCACAGTAAAGCGCGTACCCCGCTTGTCTCCGGTGCCGTTGAGCCCCACCACGAGCCCGTAACCGATGAGCTCGTTGGGGCGCACCCCCTGTACGTAGGCGAGGTCCTTCACCCGGGTCGCCCCATGGGAGACCTGCGGCAACAGCACCGAGAGCAGAAGCGGGATTACCCAAAGCCTCCTCATCCCACCCTCAGAAGGGCCATATAAGGTCCAGGACCCGTGTGAGGATCCCCGGCCCCTGACGGTCGCTGATGACACCGGAGCCGGAGTACTCTATCCTGGCATCGGCAACAGCGGTGGACAGCACCGTGTTGTCGGGGGCGATGTCCTCGGGGCGGACGATCCCGCTCAATACGATGTACTCCCGCTCCCTGTTCACCTTTACCTCCCTTCGGCCCTCTATCACCAGATTGCCGTTGGGCAGCACCTGCACCACCCTGCAGGTGATGGTGGCCAGGATCTTCATGCTCCGGCTCGTGGTTCCCGAGCCCTCAAAGGAGCTCTCGATGCCCGCCTTGAGCTCGGGCTTGAAGCCCCCGGACCAGATGTGCTTGAGCCCGAAGTGGGATGGCGCCCCGAAGAAGGTGTCGATGCTCGCATCCACCGAGGACTTTCTGCCCGACTCCGTGGACGCCTCGCCCTTGGCTTGGTTGACCTCCACGATCTTCACCGTCACCAGGTCGTTGAGCCAGCGGGCCTTGTTGTCCAGGAAGAAGTGGTTCCGTCCCCCCTCATCGATCCACAACGATCCCTCGCCCCGCGGCTCGGGCGGCGGGGTGGGAACCATGGGAGAGGGAACCCAAGCCACCTCCTCCTTGTGGGCTGCACACCCGAGGAGCATCGCTATCGAAAGGACCAAAAAGACCTTCCTCCCCATCCACTCCCCTCCTTCAAAAGGCGGTTACCCTGACGGTGGAGCGGTCCACCACCTCGGCGAAGACCTCCCTCTGGGAGCTCAGGTTTCGGACCCTTATGAGGTCCCCGAGTCTGCCGTCCTCAGCCGCCACCCCGAGGGCCGTCGCCCGCAGGTAGGGGGTCTCCAGCACCATGGTGACCACCCTGCCCCTCTTCACCAGCGGCGGCACCTCGAACTGATCCCACCTGAGGACCGTCCCCCGCGGGATGGATACCTTGGTGCGCTTGCCCAAGAGCTTCCGGAAATCGGTGACGAAGCCGAGGAGCCGCGAAAGCTCGCGCTCCTCGAGCACCACATCCCCCTCTTGGACCAGATGCCACCTGGGAAGGCGTCTCGCCGCCACAGCCACCTTGGCCCAAGCCCTCACCTCCAGGTCCACCACCGCCCGCCTCTGGAAGCCCTCCGCCCTGAAGATCACCACCAGAGAGGTCCTTCCCAGGGACCTCGAGGAAGAGGGCAACACCAGGTAGGTCCATCTGCCGCGGGGGAGGACCACTTCACCCCTTACCCTGACGTTAAGGACCTCCACCCGCCTGGCGAAGGAGAGCCTTTGCCTCAGGTACGCTACGGCGATCTCAGCCACCCGCTGGGGGGAAATCCGCTGGGAGGCCCTGGTCACCTTCACCCGAAGGGGACACCTCAACTCCACCCCACGAAGCTTCGCCTGGATCTGGGCCCTCCTCAGGTAACGGTAGCTGCCGGGCAGGGGGGATCGGCCGAGGACCGTCCCCTGGAGCTCCTTCACCGTGAGGGGATCGTCCCCTTCGACCCGGGCGATCTGCCCGAGCAATATCCACTCCCCCTCCACCTCGACCTGAGGGGGGATGGTAACCACCACCTTTGCATGGGCCAGAATCGGCAGCAACAACAGTGGCAGGATCAAAAACCTCCTCATGGCCTACCTCTTCAGGTTGGCCGCGGTCTGCAACATCTCATCCGCGGACTGGATCACCTTGCCGTTGATCTCGTAGGCCCTCTGGGCCATGATCATCTCCACCAGCTCCGTCACCAGGTCCACGTTGGAAAGCTCCAGGAACCCTTGGGCTATGGTCCCCAGGCCGTCCTCTCCGGGACTGCCCGTCGTGGGGTCTCCCGAGGCAGCGGTGGGGAGGAATAGGTTTTTGCCGATGGCCTTGAGGCCCGCGGGGTTCACGAAGTCGGCCAGCTCCAGCCTCCCCACCTCCTGGGCCTGGGTCTGGCCGGGGATGGTAACGCTCACCGTACCGTCGCTCGATATGGTGACCGAGGTGGCCTCCGCGGGGATGACGATCTCCGGATCTATTGGATAGCCATCGGAGGTCACAATTCTGCCCTCGCTGTCGAGCTTGAAGGCCCCTGAGCGGGTGTAGGCCACGGTGCCGTCGGGCATGGTCACTTTGAAGAAGCCCCTGCCTTCTATGGCCAGATCCAGGGGGTTCTGCGTCTGGTGGTAATCCCCCTGGAGGAAGAGCTTCTGCACCGCCGCCGGCCTCACCCCGAGGCCGACCTCCAGGCCCGTCGGGACCTGGTTGCCGCCCGCCGAAGTGGCCCCTGCGGCCTTGAAGGTCTGATAGATCAGGTCCTCAAAGTCGATCCGCGAGGCCTTGAAACCCGGGGTGTTGACATTGGCCAGGTTGTTGGAGATGACGTTGATCCTCAGCTCCTGCCCTTTCATCCCGGTGGCGGCTATCCAAAGGGCCTGCATCCCACACCTCCCATAAAGTTATGGTCCCGCGGCCTCCTCGAGGGCCCTCCTTGAGAGGTCATCGATGGTCTGAAGGGCCCGCTGATAGGCCTCGAAGATCCTCGTAACCTCGATCAGCTTCACCATCTCCACTACGGGGACGACGTTGGACCCCTCCAAGAACCCCTGCTTGACCTGGGGGTCCTCCACCTCCGCTATCTCCCCTTCAGGACCATCGTACCTGAAGAGACCGTCCCCCTCTGCCACGAGTCGTGTCCGGTCCGCGAAGGAGACCACCCTCAAGGTGTCCACCACCTCGTCGCCGACCATCACCGTTCCTTCCTCGTTGATCACCGGTTGCCCTCCCTCGATGACGATGGGCCCACCCTGTCCGAGGACCCGGTATCCCCTGTCGGTGACGAGGTAGCCCTCCTGATCTATCCTGAAGGAACCCCTCCGGGTGTAGCGGACCCCCTGAGGGGTCTCCACGGCGAAAAAGCCCTCTGAACCTATGGCCAAGTCCAGGGGGTTGCCCGTGGGCTTGAGGGGACCGGGGCTGAGGTCGGCGGCCCTCAGGGCTATCTCCACAGTCTGAGGATACATGTCCCCCGTGGGGGATACGACCTTCAAGGCCATGACCTCCCGCCGGAAGCCGGGGGTATCGACGTTGGCCAGGTTGTGGGCGATCTCCTCCATGCGCCGCTCAACGGCCACAGCCCCTGAGACTATCCCGGATATGAACTCCACCGTCATGGCGATCTCCTGCCTTTGTTTTCAGCAAGGGTTGTGCCACGGATGGGGGAAGGGGAGCGGGGTAGAAAAGCCCCTGACGAAAGGTCAGGGATTCCCGCCGGGGAAGATTTTTCCCCTCAGATCACGAGGTCCACCCTGCGGCCCTCCCCCCGGGGGCGCTCTACCTCAGGGGGCGGAGGCTTCTTCCGCCCCTTCTTCCGCCCCTGGGAGGGGGTTTCCTCCTTTTTGGGAGACCGCTTCTCCGGGCGGACTGTGGGCTCCAGGGCTCCCTTGGGATCTATCAGCACCTCGACCACCTCCTCTGTCGAGGATCACTATCTCCACCCGGCGGTTCTTGGCCCGGCCGATCTCCGTGTCGTTAGGGGCGATGGGCCTGTACTCCCCGTAGCCGATGGCCGCGATCCGCTCAGGGGGTATCCCGTGGCGTTCGATCAAATACTGGACCACCGCAGTGGCCCTGGCCACGGAGAGCTCCCAGTTGGACTTGAAGCGGGCGTTGCGAATGGGCTTGTTGTCGGTGTGTCCCTCCACCTGGATGAAGTTGGAGATCCTTTTGAGCATGGGGGCGAGCTCGTCGAGCACCGCCTTCATGTCAGGGGTGAGCTCGGCGCTGCCCTCGCGGAAGAAGCTCGTGGTCATGATCCTGATGACCAGCCCCCTGTCCTCGCGGACCGCCTTCACCCACCCTTCGAGCCCCTTTTCCTTTATGTAACGGTCCATCTCCTCTTTGACCCTCAGGAGCTCGTCCTGAGGGGCGACCCGCTGTTGGGAGAATATCTGGCCCAGGGCCTTGGCAAGGGAGCGAAACCTTTCGGCATCGGCCTGGCTCAAGGTGTACATCATGATGAAGAAGCAGAGCAGCAGCGTGATCAGATCGGCATAGGTCAGGAGCCAGCGGTCCAGGTTCTCCTTGTGGGGATCGCGGAGCCTCCTCATCGCCTCTCCTCCCTCGGCTGCTGAAGGAGATAGGAGTAGAGCTTGGTGCGGATTATGCGGGGGTTCTCTCCCCGGCTCAGGGCCACCACACCCTCCAGGATGATCTCCAGGGCCCGCATCTCCTCCTGGAAGCGATTGCGGAGTTTATCGCAGATGGGCAGATAGACTAGGTTGGCCAGGCCCACCCCCCACAGGGTGGCGATGAAGGCACTGGCGATGTGCCGGGCCATGTTGGGGGCATCGGTGATGTTGGACAGGGCGTGGATCAGGCCGAGAACTGTCCCCAGGATCCCCATGGTGGGCGAAAACCCCCCCATCTTCTGAAAGAAGAGGGCCCCTGCCTCGTGACGCTCGCTTATGGCCTCCATCTCCGTCTCCAGGATCTCGCGGATCTTGTCCGCCTCCATGCCGTCGATGACCAACCCCAGGGCCTTGCGGAAGAAGGGGTCCTTGGTCCTCATGAGGTCGTACTCGAGGCTCAGAAGGCCCTCCTTCCTCGCCTTGGAGGCCATCTCGCATATGCGCTCGATGAACTTGGTAGGGGACTTCTCCCTGGCGAAAAAGGCGAGCCGCAGGAAGGAAGGGAGGCTCCGCAACTGGCGCCACGAGGTCGTGGCGGTCGCCGCCCCGATGGTGCCGAAGATCACCAGCACCAGGGCCGGGGGACGAACGACGGCGCTGAGATGCCCTCCCTCCCAGAGGAAGGAGGCCATCACCGCCCCTATCCCGATGATGAGCCCGCCGGCGGTGGTGAGATCCATAATCTTCCCTTTAACTTTTTCGACGGAAAGCCTCCGGGGCTTGAGCACCTTGACCAATCGAAATTTTCGGACTAAGCTTAGTTTAGTCCAATAAACATGAGTGAAGGTGAGGGATGCGGATTGTGAACATGCACGAGGCGAAGACGCACCTTTCCAAGCTCGTAGAGGACGTCCTCTCGGGAGAGGAGATAATCCTGGCCAAAGCCGGTAAACCCCTCGTCCGCCTCGTCCCTTACGAAGGCCGTCCCAAACCGCGCACACCCGGCCGTTTTAAAGGACGGATCAGGATAGCCCCCGACTTCGACGAGACCCCCGAGGAGATCCTGTCGGCCTTCGAGGGAGGGAAATGAGGCGTCTGCTCTTAGACACCCAGGTCTTCCTCTGGTGGCTCACCGACCACCCCTCCCTCGGCAAAAGGGCAAAGGCGGCCATAGCCAACCCCCAGAACCAGGTCTTCGTCAGCGCCGCGACCGCCTGGGAGATCTCCATAAAGAAGGCCCTCGGCAAGCTCGAGGCCCCTGACGACATCATGAGCATCGTTCAAGAGGAGGGTTTTACAGAGCTCCCCATCGGTCTGCGACACGGCGAGCTGGCGGGTCTCTTGCCTTTGCACCACCGGGATCCCTTCGACCGCATGCTCATAGCCCAGGCCAAGACCGAGGGGCTGACCATAGTGACCGCTGATGAAAAATTCCAGCTCTACCAGGTGAAGGTTCTATGGGCCCTCAGGTGAAGGGGGCGTTTGACACATCTGGGGAGCTCCCTTACAGTGAAGGGGCGATGGCGAAAGGGGGTTTGTCTTTTCACACCACCGAACCGGTTCACTGGCTTGCGGCGTGGTCCAGGGTTTGCCCTGACAAGGCCGCTCTGATCCACAACGGAAGGACCATCACCTATGCCGAACTCCTGGAGGGGATTTCCCGCACGGCCAACCTGCTGCTCGGCCTTGGGCTCGGCCGGGGCGACAGGGTGGCGGTGTTGCTTTACAACTGTCCGGAGTCCATCGAGGCCTTCTTCGCCATAAGCTGGATCGGGGCGATCATGGTCCCGGTCAACTTCCGCTTCGAGCCCTCGGAGATCGCTTACGTCCTCAAGGACGCCGAGGCCCAGGCGTTGCTGTTCGGCGGGGAGTTCTGCAGAGCGGTGGCCTCCATCAGGGAAGAACTCCCGGTGCCCAGCGGGCACTATATATGCCTGGGGAAAGAGGTGCCCCCTTGGGCTCTCGACTACTCGAGGGGCAAGGCCGAAGCCTCCTCAACCCCTCCTTCCGTCAACGGGGCGGACTGGGAGGCCCCCCACATCCTGATGTACACCTCGGGCACCACGGGTTTTCCCAAAGGGGCCCTCCTCAGCAAGCGTAAGACCTTTTTCAATGTGCTCAACGCCCTCCACTACTACCGCCTGCGTCCGGAGGACGTGGCGGTCCTCTCCCGGCCGCTCTTTCACTCCGGGGGGCTCATCGTCGACACCCTCCCGCTCCTCTACACGGGGGGCACGGTCGTGATGAAGCGCCGCTTTGACCCCGAGGAGCTCCTCTGGACGGTGGAGCGCTACCGGGTCACGGTCCTCGAGACCTCCGCTACCATGTACCGCTTCATCCTCCAGGAGGGAGAACTGGATCGCCACGATCTATCCTCTGTCAGATGCTTTTTCACCGGTGGGGAAGTGGTGCCCCTGTTCCTCCTGAAGGCATACAGGGAACGGGGGATCCTCCTCTGCCAGCTCTACGGCCAGACGGAGACCTCCACCATCACCTTCCTCCCTCCGGAGCACGCCGCCCGAAAGATGGGCTCCGTAGGGGTGCCGGTCCCCCACGGTGAGGTGAGGCTTGTGGACGAAGAGGGTCAAGAAGTGCCCCCGGGGGAGGTGGGAGAGGTCGTCGTAGGAGGCCCCATCCTTATGTCCGGCTACTGGCGACGCCCCGCCGAGACCGCCGAGGTGATGAAGGACGGGTGGCTTCACACCGGCGACCTGGCACGAAGGGACGAGGAGGGGTTCTACTGGATCGTGGACCGGGAGCGGAACGTGTTCATCTCCGGCGGCGAGAACGTCTACCCCGCGGAGGTGGAGCGGATCCTGCTCGAGCACCCCAAGGTAGCGGAGGCTGCAGTGGTGGGCGTCCCCGACCCCCGCTGGGGGGAGGTGGGGAAGGCCTATGTGGTCCCCAAGCCGGGGGAGGAAATTGCCCCCGAGGAGGTCATCGAGTGGTGTCGCGGCCGCATGGCCAGGTACAAGATCCCCCGCTATGTGGAGGTGGTCGAGGCCCTGCCTCGGAACGCCTCGGGCAAGGTGGACAGGAAGAAGCTCCGGAGGTCCCCCTGAACTTCATCCTTTTCGCAGAAAAGCCGATACGTTTATCAGCATGGTCTCCTTTGCTCTCACCGAAGAAGATAAGCGCCTGCTCTCCTCTCGCGGGATAAGCGAAGGGGAGGTCCTGAGGCAGCTCGAGCTCCTGAGGAACCCGCCGCCTCGGATCGAGCTGATCCGACCCTGCACCGTTGGGGACGGGATAAAGAGGCTCCCCGAGGGATGGCACGAAAGATGGCTTGAGCTTCACGAAGAGGCGGCCTCCGCAGGGCGGTTCACCAAGTTCGTCCCCGCTTCAGGGGCGGCCACCCGGATGTTCAGGACCCTGGTCTCCTTCTGGAAGGGGGGCGATGGCTTGACCCTCGACGAGATCGGACGGCGCGCCTCCACAGGCGACAAGGAGGCGAGGGAACTGCTGACCTTCTTCGAAGGCCTTCCGCGTTTCGCCTTCTACGAAGACCTCCGGGATGCGATGGCCGCAGACGGCCTGAGCCTCGAGGAGGAGCTCGCCAAAGGGAGGGGTCTGACCGTCCTCGAATACCTCCTCGGGCCCAAGGGGCTGAACTACGCATCGCTGCCCAAGGGCCTCTTGAAGTTTCACCGCTACCCGGAGGGGGGGCGCACGGCCTTCGAGGAGCACCTGGTGGAGGCGGCCTATTATGTGAGGGATGGCCAGGGGATCTGCCGGCTCCACTTCACCGTCTCCCCCGAACACAGGAGGGCCTTCGAGGAGCTCTACCAAAAGGTACGGCCGAATTACGAGGAGCGTTTCGGCGCGAAGTTCGAGGTGTCGTTTTCCGAACAGTCGCCCTCCACGGACACCATAGCCCTCGACTCCGAGGGTAACCTCTTCAGGCTCTCAGATGGGACCCTCCTTTTGAGGCCCGGGGGGCACGGGGCCCTGCTCGGAAACCTCCAGGCCCTGGAGGGAGATCTGGTCTACATCAAGAACATCGACAACGTGGTCCCAGACCACCTCAAGCCCCCCACGGTCCACTGGAAGCGGGTCCTCGGGGGGTATCTGGTGGAGATGGAAAGGGAGCTCCACGGATACCTCGCCGAGATGGCCGATGGAGGGGGGGATCTCGGCCAAATCCTGGAATTCGCCAGGGAGTGCTTTTGTATCGAGCCCCCCGAGGGCTGGGAGGGGATGGGGGATGGCGAGCGGCGAGCGTTCCTCCTCGAGGAGCTCAACCGCCCCTTGCGGGTCTGTGGCGTCGTGCCCAATGAGGGGGAGCCGGGGGGTGGCCCCTTCTGGGTGAGGGACAGAGACGGAAGGGCCCGGCTTCAGATCGTCGAGGAGGCCCAGATAGACATGACATCGCCTAAACAGCGGGAGATCTGGAGCCGATCCACCCACTTCAACCCGGTGGATATCGTCTGTAGCCTCAGAGACTTCAAGGGACACCCCTTCGACCTCGAGAGGTTCGTGGACCCGGGGGCCGTTATCATCACCTCCAAATCCAAGGACGGCCGCCCCCTCAAGGCCTTGGAGCGCCCCGGGCTCTGGAACGGGGCCATGGCGGGGTGGCTTACGGTCTTCGTGGAGGTACCCCCTGAGACCTTTAACCCCGTGAAGGTGGTCAACGACCTCCTCCGGGAGGCCCATCAACCCCGATAGGAGGGAGCTATGGACAGGCTCATGGAGAACCCCGATGGCGTGAGAAAGGCGGAGATCGTGGTCGGGATACCCTCCTACAAGGAGGCCGATTCCATCGGTTATGTGGTCAAGAAGGTTGACGAAGGGCTGAGCCGTTACTTCTGGAAGCGGGATGCGGTAATCGTCAACGTCGACAACAACTCCCCCGACGACACCCGCGGGGCCTTCCTCTGCACCCCCACTCGCACCCCTAAGCTCTACATCTCCACCCCCCCGGGGGTGAAGGGGAAGGGCCGTAACATCCGCAACCTCTTCGAGGCGGCCGTGGAGCTTGGGGCAGAGGTCGTCATCATGGTGGACGCGGACTTGAAGAGCATCACCCCTCGCTGGATGGAGTACCTGGCGGAGCCCGTGCTCATGGGCTACGACTACGTGATCCCCATCTACGTGAGGCACAAATACGACGGCACCATCACCAACAACATCACCTACCCCCTCACCCGGGTGCTGTGGGGGCTGAGGACGCGGCAGCCCATAGCGGGCGACTTCGCCTTCTCCGGGCGCCTGGCCCGGGCCTACCTCACGGAGAAGACGTGGGATGAGAACGTCTATCAGTTCGGCATCGACATCTGGATGACCTCCATCGCCATCGCCCGCCGTTTCAAGGTCTGCCAGACCTTCCTCGGGGCCCCCAAATCCCATCGTGCCAAGGACCCCGCAGCCCACCTCGGACCCATGTTCTACCAGGTGGTGGGGACGATGTTTCAGCTCGCCATAGACTTCGAATACCTCTGGAAGGACGTGACCGACAGCCTCCCCACCAGCATCTTCGGCTTCGGCTTAGGGGTGAAGGAGGATCCGCCGCCTGTGAGCGTGTCCTGCGACAAGCTCTATGAGAGCTTCCTCCGCGGCCTCGAGGAGTACGGCGAAGTGTGGCAGAAGGTGATAGCCCCCCTCAACCTTGAAGACCTCTTAAGGGTAAAGGAGAAGCGGGTGGAGGAAGTGGAGGTGCCCGCAGACCTGTGGGCCAGGATCCTATTCGATTACATCGTCGCCTTCAGGGACAGCGTGGTGGAGCGGCCCGTATTGCTAAATTCCCTTATACCCATTTATTACATCCGGACCCTCAGTTTCGTGAACTCGACCGGCCAGATGGACACCAAGGAGGCCGAGGAGTTCCTGGAGGAGGAGTGCCGGATCATGGAGGCTGAAAAGTACTACCTCATCGCCAAGTGGAACCAGACGCCGCGCCGCGACGGCCTCCCTTCTATCGCCCAGTTCCTGGCCGAGGCGTGTTGACGGTAGGACGATCTCTTTTGCCCTGTAAAATCCGAGCTACAGATTTCTGGTCCCACCGCTTTGCAAGTTGGTTTATTTGACACTGAGGGTTTGAAGGGAAGACACCGTCTGCAGAACTCAACCGGCTGCCGAGTTTGGCCTTGATGGCTATCTCCCAACCGCTTGCAGCGCTGAAGAACGTCATGTCAGCGCCGTCGGCGATGACGTCCCGGGCCCGTGGCGACAGCCCCGGATCGTCATTCTACCGATTGCCCAACCGGGTCTGAAAGCTTTGTGGGTCGGCCCTTTTGTGTTATTTTAAGCCCTCGGCAGAAAAAAACCGGGAGGCCCCCCTTCTTGAGACCTTCGTCCCTCACCCCCTCCGAGAGGAAGGCCCTGGTGATGGTGGGCGATTTCCTCCTGCTCTGGCTGGCCCTGGGCCTTTCCTATCTCATCTGGGCGTTGAAGGGGGGAAACCCTTTTAGCTGGAAGTTCGTCCTCGAAAGGAAGGCGTGGATGGTCCTTCCCCCTCTTTGGTTCGTCCTGGCGGCCGCAGGGGGGCTTTACGACTACAGAAACCTCATCTCTCTCCGCAACACCCTGAGGGGTGCCGTTGCCTGCGGTGCGGTGGTCTCCCTGGGCTATGCGGGATTTTACTTCTTCTTCTCACCCTACCTTTCGCTCCCTCGGGGAGTGGTGGTTTACCATTCGATCCTTTCCATAAGCCTGGTGGGGGGCTGGAGATATCTACTGTTGCTTCTTCACGACAACCCCCTTCTTCGCAGAAGGTGTATGGTCATCGGAAAGGACGAGGACCTGAAGGATGCCATTTCCTTCCTCTCCAGCTACCCCTTTTTTGAAATCGTCGGGAGCTCAAACGGGTACGACCCAAAGCTGTTAAAAACGGCCCACTCCATCGAAGAGGTCATCCTCACCCCATCGGCCTTGAGCGACCCATCCCTAACAAATGCCCTCCTCCCCCTGGCGGAAAAGGGCATAAGCATTACCCCTTTTCCTCACCTCTATGAAGAACTCACAGGACGTGTGCCAATTGAATATATCAGTGCTGGATGGTGGTATTTCCTCTCCGCGGGGGGCAAAGAGGCCGGAGGTTTTTATCCTTTGGTCAAACGAATAACTGATGTCTTCGGAGCGATACTGGGTTTGGCTTTTCTGGGCATGCTTTTGCCCTTTGTCGCTGTGGCGATAAAGCTCACCTCTCCTGGCCCGGTCTTCTACCGCCAAAAGAGGGTGGGCAAGGGGGGAGAATCTTCACCATCGTGAAGCTTCGCACGATGAGGCAGGATGCAGAAAGGGGAGGGGCGGTCTGGGCCGCACGAAATGACCCGAGGGTGACCTTTGTTGGACGTTTGCTGAGGAAAATGCGACTTGACGAATTTCCTCAGTGCTGGAACATCCTAAAAGGAGAAATGAGCATCATCGGCCCCCGGCCTGAAAGGCCGGAGTTCGTAGGGGAATTGCGAAAAAAAATCCCCCTTTTCGAGCTCCGACACAGTGTAAAGCCCGGGATGGCCGGCTGGGCCATGGTGAACCACGGCTATGTGGCCACCGTTGAGGACGCAAAAATTCGTCTCGAATATGACCTCTACTACATCAAACACCAATCGCTCTGGTTCGATGCCGCAATCTTCCTCCGCGCTTTAGTTCAGCTGCTTCTGCTCCGGGGAAGGTGAAAAGCCAGAGCCGAAGCGGCCCCATTCCCGGTCGGTTTCGTGCAGGAAACTTCGGTCTTCCTCTACTCCGGCTGGAGCTGCTCCAGAAAACGATCATCGCTTCCTCCCACAGGTGGCACGTGACAACCTTTACAAATATACGTCTCTTGGAGCATACCCTACCCGCACTCACCCGGGCGAGAAGTCCGGAGAGCTGAGGCAGGTGGTGGAGTAGTGGTGATGGCCTGATTTTTTTATCGGTCTCGATTATAATCTGAAAATAAGAATTTCCGGGAGGTAAAAGGTGCCTATAAGCGTGTCCCTCATCCGGAAACTCGAATCGGTACCCAAGGACCTGAGGGAGGTGCTCCTTGACCTCGTCGAGGAACTCGAGCGACAGAGGGAGGAATCGGTCACCAAGAGGGAATTCAACGAGCTGAAGCAGATAGTAAGAGAGCTGTCGGAAGAGGTCAAGAAGCTGGCCGAGGCCCAACGGAGGACCGAGGAGCGTCTTGTAAG
>CAZGDM010000026.1:0-27051 GCA_964525275.1 uncultured Thermodesulfobacteriota bacterium
CCTCCCCTGAAATTTCGCAGAATTCTAACCTCTTTTGTACAGGGCTTCAACTATGGCCCTTCCCCTGCCCTCCTCCCCCCTCATGGCGATCTCCCTGGTGGTATCTCCCTTGAAGGTAAAGTGGATCCACAACGCCTCCGGGGGGATGGCCTCTCGAACCCTATCAGCCCACTCCACAGCCACGGCCCCTCCCGAGGCGAGGTACTCCCGGAAGCCGATGGACTCCACATCGTCCATCCCCCGCAGGCGGTAGAAATCGACGTGGTAAAGGGGCATCCTGCCCGGGTATTCGTTCACCAGGGTGAAGGATGGCGAGGCCACCAGCCCTTCATCCACCCCCAGTCCACGGGCGACCCCACGGACAAAGCAGGTCTTCCCCGACCCGAGTTCACCGCAGAGGGCCAGCACGTCCCCGGGCTGAAGCAACTCCGCAAGCTCCTCCCCCAGTCTCTCGGTCTCCTCTGGACTATGGCTCAGAAAGGTCCACTGCACCCTTAACCTCCTCCATGGCCCAGGGAAGCGCTTCGAGGAGATCCGTAGCCACCAAAGACACCTCACCCAGCTCCCCGGCTGCCAAATCCCCTGCGAGGCCGTGAAGATAGACGGCCAGTTTGGCGGCCTCCAGGGGCTCCACCCCCTGGGCCAGGAACCCGCCGATGACCCCGGTGAGCACGTCCCCAGTACCCCCTGAGGCCATACCCGGATTGCCAGTGGGGTTGATGAAAGCCCGGCCGTCGGACGAGGCGACCACCGTACGGGCCCCCTTCAAAACCACCACGCACCGGTACTCCGTCGCAAAGCGGCGGGCCACTTGCAGGCGGTCCTCCTGGACCTGCCGGGCGGAGATCCCCAATAGACGTCCCATCTCCCCCGGATGGGGGGTCATGATTACTGGGGCTTTACACTCCTTCAGGACCTGGAGCTTCCCCACCAGACAATTGAGGCCGTCAGCGTCGATCACTACAGGGATCTGCACCTTCCTCAACAACTCAAGGACCGCTTCCTTTGTCCCCTCTCTGGTCCCGATACCTGGACCGAGGGCAAGGGCGGTCTTTCCATCGAGCAACGCCGAGAGCCTTGGGATGGACTTTGAGGAAAAGGTCCCCTCTTCCTCGGGCACCGGTTCGGTCATCACCTCGGTGAGTTTGACCTCTAAGATAGGATTGAGGCTTAAAGGGATGGCCAGGGTTACCAGGCCCGCTCCGGCCCTCAATGCAGCCTCCGAGGCCATGGCCGCTGCCCCAGTCTTCCCCGGAGAACCGGCCACCACGAGTAGATGTCCGTAGGTCCCTTTATGGGAATCCCGCGGTCTGGGGCCAAGGGGTTTGCAGTCGAGTTCCTCCGGCCCTAAAAGGGCAGTCCTCAATCCGGCCCCTTGAACTACCTCAGGAGGTATCCCTATGTCGACCACCTCTAACTCCCCGACCAACTCCACCCCGGGGTGGAGCACCTGCCCTACTTTGGCCAGGCCAAAGGTGGGGGTGAGGTCCGCTTTCACGGCGACCCCCAGGATGTGCCCCGTGGAGGCGTCGAGTCCAGAGGGGATGTCCACAGCTACCACCGGCCGGCCGAGCTCGTTGACGAACTCTATCACTCCCCTCAGCAACCCCCTCACTTCCGAGTTGAGGCCGGTGCCTAGGAGGGCGTCCACTACGAGTTCAGCCCGGGCGATGTCGTCCTTTGCGGCCTCGAAGGCCTCCTCCGACGGGACATCTCTCAAATGCCCGCCGAGTTTGAGCCAAATCTCCAAGTTCACCCGGGCATCGCCGCCCACACGCCCCTTCTCGGCAAAGAGAAATACCTCCACCGGCCATCCCCACCCCCGGAGGTAACGGGCGATGACGAATCCATCGCCTCCGTTATTGCCCCTTCCGGCGAGCACCGCCACCCTCCGGGGCTTCGGTCCATAACGGCGGCGGATCAGCTCCGCAGCCCCCCTTCCAGCGTTTTCCATCAAGACCACCCCGGGAATCCCCACCTCCTGGATGGTCTGACGGTCCAACTCCCTCATCTCCTCAGCGGTCACGAGCTTCATCTCACACCTCCAAGATGACCACGGCTACAGCCATCCCCCCGTCGTGGGACAGGGATATATGGACCTTCCTCACCCCCTGCCCCTGACAAATCTCCTTGGCCTTGCCGTGCAGATGCACCATGGGCCTCCCAGAAGGCTCCCGGAGCACCTCCACCTCCCTGAAGGGGACCTGGAAGAGCCCCATGCCCAGGGCCTTAAGAAAGGCCTCCTTGGCCGCAAAGCGGGCCGCAAGGCTTGCCATGGACTGCCCCCCCTCCTCTGCCTCTCTGCGCTCCCTCTGGGTGAAGATCCTCCCTGCGAGCCGCTCGCCCCACCTCCTCAGGGCGGCTTCAAGTCTTCCCACCATTACAAGGTCGATCCCCACACCAGCTACCATCTGGGAGAATGGCAGTATAGGGGGCTTGTCCCCGAAATTCAACGTGTGGTAATTAGCTCTGTAACGGCGTTCTAAAACAGGAAAGGAGGTGTCGCGATGAGCGCAAAGTGGCTTTTTCTCATACCCTTTGCGGCCTATGTGATCCCAGGGGTCTTTCTGGCCAACAGAGTAGAACCCTTCGTCATGGGCATGCCCTTCTTCTACTTCTGGTCCTGCCTGTGGATCCTGTTGACCTCTGTAACCATATGGCTCGTCTACCGCCTCGAACAGAGGTAAAGGAGGTGATGAGATGGCTTTGTTCGTGATCTTCCTCTATCTGGCCGTGGTCTTGGTGGTGGGCGTCGCCGCCCGCGTAAAGGGAAAGTTTTCCCTGGCCGAATACCTCGTCGCCGGCAGGGCCCTGGGGTTCTTCCTCATCTACTTCCTGCTGGTGGGGGATATATACTCAGGGTTCGCCTTTTTGGGGGCGGGCGGTTGGGCCTACAAGTTCGGTGCACCGGTCTTCTTCATCCCCGCCTATGCGGCCATCGCCTACATGATGCTTTACATCCTGGGACCCAAGATCTGGTATTTCGGCAAGAAACACGGTTTCGTGACCGAGCCCGATTTCTTCGTGGCCCGCTATGATAGCAAATTTCTGGGGCTCCTGACGGCCATCATCGGTGTCATCTTCATCATCCCCTATCTCCAACTGCAGATCATGGCAGGGGGGTTGATCTTCAATGCCGCCAGCTACGGCGCCATCAGCCAGAAGCTCGGCATGGTTATCGCTTTCGTCGTCGCGGGAATCTACGTTTACACCAGCGGCCTGAGGGGGATCGCCTGGACCAACATCATCCAGGCCGTGGTTATGATCGTGGCAGCGCTGGCAGGGGTCTTCTACATCATCCCCAAACTGTTCGGCGGCCTCGGCCCCATGTTTCAGGAACTCGCTCAGAAATCTCCTCAACACCTCACCCTCCCAGGGGCCAAAGGGACCATGGGCTACTCCTGGTTCTTCTCCGTAACAGTCCTGAGCGGTCTGGGTTTTTGGATGTGGCCCCACCTCTTTCAAAACAATTACGCCGCCTCCAGCGACAGGGAGATAAAGCGCTCGGCCTTTATCGCCCCCCTCTACACCTACCTGATCATGGTCACGGCTACCCTCGGCTTTGGGGCGGTGTTGAAGCTGAAGCTCTCCAATCCCGACCTCTCGGTGATGGAGATGATAAAGCTCGCTGCCCCGGCGTGGTTCGTGGGCCTGGTGGGAGCGGGGGGATTGGCCGCAGCCATGTCCACCGCCGATACCCTCACCCTGAACCCCGCCGGGCTGATCGGTAAAAACATATACCGCGACCTCATCAATCCCCGAGCCGAGGACTCCAAGGTGGCGAAGATCACCCAGACCCTGACACTGCCGCTGCTGGTGATATCACTCCTCTTTGCCCTCTTTGCACCGAAGTTGCTGGTGAAGCTCCTCTTGGTGGGCTACAGCGGCATCACCCAGATGTTCCCCGGGGTGCTCCTCGGCCTCTTTTGGAAAAGGGTCACCAAGGCGGGGATCATCGCCGGGTTGCTGGTGGGAGAGGTAACGGCTATATGGATGCTACTGGCCAAGGTCAAGACCCTTTTCGGCATCTCCTTCCACGCGGGGTTCTGGGGCCTCATCCTCAACTTCGCCGTGGTCATCGTGGTAAGCCTCCTCACCAAACCTCCACGGGAGGACGTCCTGAAGGACTTCGAACTCGCTTGACGAAAAAGTCGAAGGTTCCTTGATCACGGCCTCCCCGCAAGGAGGCCTTCTTTTTTCTTGACCAGCCCGGGAAAGTGTAGTATTTCACAATCTCTACTATGGCCTGGCTTGAGACCGAAGTCCTAATAGTAGGCGGGGGAGTTCTCGGGACGGCGGTGGCCCGGGAGCTCAGTCGTTACAAAGTAAACGTGGCCCTGTTGGAGAAGGAAGCCGACCTCGGTTGGGGTAGCACCAAGGCCAACATGTGCATCGTCTGCCAGGGAGGGGATGCGCTCGAGTTCCGCCCGGAGTACAAGAGGAGCCGCCTGGTATGGGACAGCATCCCCATGATGGAACCCCTCTGTAGGGAGCTGGGGGTGCCCTTCAAGAGGATCGGCGAACTCACCCTCATCAGGAACAACGAAGAGCGGGCGAAGTACCAGAAGCTGAAGACGCGGGCCGAAAGGGTTGGTATCACCGATCTGAGGTTCATCGGCCGAGATGAGCTCTTGCAGATGGAGCCCAACATCACCCGGGATGTGGTTGGGGCCCTTTACAACCCGGCCATCGCTGTCGTTGATCCCGTGAGGCTGACCATCGCCCTGGCGGAGAACGCCCAGCAGAACGGCGTGCAGGTTCACCTGGAAACCGAGGTCCTGGGGATCGAGGAGAAAGGGGGGGAATTTCAGGTCCAGACTAACAGAGGCCCCGCTCGGTGCCGGTTCATCGTCAACGCAGCAGGGATCCATGTGGACCGGGTGGCGCGCTTTGTCAACGCCGATGAGTTCGTCCTGTACCCCGTCAAGGGCTTCATCGGGATATTGGACAAAGAGCTGGGGAGTGCCATCTCCCACGAGCTCCATATGCGTCCCGAGGCCCCGGGGGAGATGAACATCGTCGTGCCAAGCGTCTACGGAAACCCCTTCTACGGAGTGGTCCTGCGCCTCGGCAGAAAGGGGGACAACTCCGCCACGCGGGAAATGGCGCACATAGCCTTCAAAAACCTCCGCAAAGTCCTCCCGTGGGTCACGGAGCGGGACGTCATCCACACCTTTGCTGGCTTCATGATGTTCCGCAATTGGGAGCTTGGATGGCACGAGTGCGTCGTGGAGGCCTCAAGGAGGGTCCCTCGCTTTATCAACGTCTCCATAGGCTATCCAGGAGTCAGTGCAGCCCCGGCCACGGCCCAAGAGGTGCTCAGGCTGCTGGAGGCCGAGGGGCTGAAGCTTGAGGAGGACCCCAACTTCAACCCTACGAGGGAGGCACCGCCGTCCTTCGCCGACCTTCCTCCTGAGGAGCAAAGGGCCCTCATCGAGAGGGACCAGCGTTACGGGCGGATAGTCTGCCGCTGTGAGACGGTCACCGAGGGCGAGGTGGTAGAGGCCATAAGGCGGGGGGCCACCACCCTCGACGGTGTCAAGTTCCGGACGCGCGCCGGGATGGGGCGATGTCAGGGAGGATATTGTACGCCGCGGGTTCTGAGGATCCTGGCCAAGGAGCTCGGCATCCCCGAGACCCAGGTCACCAAGAAGGGCAAGGGATCGGAGTTAGTGCTTTATCGGAGCAAGGAGCTCCTGGAGGAAAAGGGTGAAGTTTGAAGGGGTGGATGTAGCCGTCATCGGGGCGGGCCCCGCGGGGATGGCCGCAGCCGTTAAGGCCAGGGAAGAAGGGGCAGAGCGGGTCCTTCTCATCGAACGCCAAGAGGAGCTGGGGGGGCTGCTGCACCAGTGCATCCACAACGGCTTCGGCCTCCTCTACTTCGGTGAGGACCTCACCGGCCCGGAGTACGCCCGCAGGTTCGTCGAAAAGGTAAAGGACCTCAATGTGGAGGTGCTCCTCGGTGCCACCGTGACCCACCTCGGGCCTCAACGGGAGATCACCGTGGTTAGCCCCCAGGGTACGGCCACCTTTCAGCCTAAGGCGGTGGTTTTGGCCATGGGCTGTCGGGAACGGACCAGGGATCAGCTCGGCATCTCTGGGGGGAGGCCGGCGGGGATCTTCACCGCCGGCACGGCCCAACGGCTGGTCAACGTCGAGGGCTTCCTCCCCGGCGGGCGAGTAGTGATCCTCGGCTCAGGCGACGTGGGGATGATCATGGCCAGGCGCCTCACCTTGGAGGGGGCGAAGGTCGAAGCGGTGGTGGAAATCCTCCCGTATGTAGGTGGTCTCATCAGGAACGAAGTGCAGTGCCTGCACGACTTCCACATCCCCCTTATGCTCCGGCACACGGTGACCTGGATCCACGGCGAGAGGCGGCTCGAGGGGGTCACTGTAGCCCAGGTGGATGAGGATCGAAGACCCATCCCGGGCACCGAGCGGGACATCGAATGCGACACCCTGCTTTTGTCGGTAGGCCTCATCCCCGAAAACGAGCTATCGAAGATGGCCGGGGTGGAGCTCGATCCCCTGACCGGAGGCCCGGTGGTCGACCAATGGCGCCAAACGACGGTGGAGGGGGTCTTCGCTGGGGGAAACGTGCTGCATGTGCACGATCTGGTGGACAACTGCTCCTGGGAGGCGGAGATCGCCGCTGAAGGGGCGGTGAGGTTCGCCCGGGGGGAAAGAGCCAAGGGGAGGGAGATAAACTTAAGACCAGGGCGAAACATCCGCTACGTAGTACCCCAGCGGCTCAGAGGCCGAGGGCCTGCGACCCTGTTTTTGCGCGTGCAGGAGATGGAGGAAGGGGTGCGGGTGAAGGTGGGAGACCTATGGTCCAAGGCCTTCCGAGTGGTCAAGCCGAGCGAACAAATCAGGGTGGACCTGGGGGCAGAGGACCTGGAAAGGCTACCCGAGGACGTGAAGGAGATAGAGGTCACCTGCGAGAGGCTCAAGGGATGAAGGAAACCACGATCATCTGCGTAGGATGTCCCATGGGCTGTAGGGCCCTAGTGCGGGTGGACCAAAAGGGAGAGGTGATCAAGGTCGAGGGGTGCAGGTGCAAGGAGGGGCGCAACTACGTGATCGAGGAGTTCCGCAATCCGGTGAGGGTCCTCACCGCCACGGTCCTCACGGAGGGGAGCCGAACGGCCCTTTTACCGGTTAGAACTGATCGCCCCATCCCGAAGGACAAGATGCTCGAAGGGATGAAGGTCCTGGCCAGGATGCGGGCAAGGCCGCCTCTTAAGGCCGGCGCGGTCCTGATCGAGGACCTCCTGGGGACCGGAGCGTCGGTGGTTGCTACCAGGGACCTCGAGAACTGAGGACGGCCATGGCGTTGAAGGAACTGACTCTGGAATTGGCCTTGAAAATGCTCGAAGCGGCGGAGCGGTGGGCCAGGGACGTAGCGGGTTTCCCCTGCTCCATAGCGGTGGTCGACCGCAGCGGAGCCTTGATCGCCGTTCATAGAATGGATGGGGCGGCCATGGCAACCACCGACATCGCCATCGAGAAGGCCTATACCGCCGTCGCGTGGGGGATGCCGACCATGCTGGGCTCGCGGTGGCTTGACCCCCGCAACGTCGGGCAGCACATCGGGGACCACGCCTTCGGCATGATAGGCAGAGGTAAGGGGCGCCTATGCCTCATCCCCGGCGGGATCCCCGTGACGAACGAGGAGGGGGAGATCATAGGGGGGATAGGCTGCAGCGGCATTCCGGCGGGACTCGGTTCTATCAACGACACCGCCGTCAGCCAAGCCGGCATTGTGTCCCTCTTCGAGGATTGAAAATGGAATTGGGCCTCTCAGTCGCCAAAGCCATGCTCAAAAAGGCCGTGGAGGAGGCACGGAGGGTGGGGAAGGCCTTCTCCATCGCCATCGTGGACGACAGGGGATGGCTGGTGGCGCTTCACCGCATGGACGGCGCCCCCCCTCCCACTGTGGAGATCGCCCGCGACAAGGCCTGGACCGCCGCCTCCTTCAGGATGCCCACTGTCGAGGTCGGCAGCCGTTTTGGGGATCCCAAGCAGCCGGGATTTGGCCTCACCCCCCATGACTGGAACGACCGCCTGACGACCCTCCCCGGTGGAATCCCCGTTGAGGTAAACGGAAATGTGATAGGGGCTGTAGGGGTCGCGGGAGGCACCCCGGAGGAAGACCTCAGGATATGCCGCGCAGCCCTCGAGGGCCTCTCCTTGAAGCCCTGAAGGGGGCGTGATAATCTTCGACAAAACCCGTAAGGAGGAGCCGATGAAGGTCTTGAGGATCTTAGTCCTCTTCTCCCTACCCCTGGTTTTGGCTGGGTGCACTTATCTGGTGGTGGCAGGGGCCGGAGCGGGGGCCGGAGTGGCGACCTACGCCTACGTCAAGGGGGAGCTGAAGGTGGAGTACCCCTATAGTTACGACGCTGTCTGGAACGCCACCCTCGGGGCCCTGCGCGATTGCAGGATCATGGTGGAGGAAAAGGCTAGGGATGCCCTGGGGGGCACCATCAAGGCCAAGCGTCACACCGGCACTCGTGTGAGGGTAAAGGTCGAAAACAAGGGGCCAAAGCTCACCGTGGTCAAGATCCGGGTGGGCCTCTTCGGGAACAAAGACGCCTCCTTCATGATCAAGGAGGCGATAGACAAGAGGCTGGGGGCGGGATGAAGGTCGCCATCTTGATGGGGTCCAAAAGCGATCTCGATCACTGCCGGAGGATAGCCTCCGCCCTGGAGGGCTTTGGGATAGAGGTAGTCCTCAGGGTCTCCTCTGCCCACAAGACCCCCCAGCGGCTATTGGAGATGGTGAAAGAGTTTGAAGACGAAGTGGAGCTTTTTATCACGGTGGCGGGCAGGTCCAACGCTCTGAGCGGCATGGTGGACGGCCAGACCTACCGTCCCGTCATCGCCTGTCCTCCCCCCAGCGACCGCTTTGGGGGAGCCGACATCTTCTCAAGTCTACGCATGCCCTCTGGAATCGCTCCACTGGTGATCCTGGAGCCGGAGGCCGCCGCCTTGGCAGCGGCCAAGATCATCGGCCTGAAGGACGAAGGGGTGAAGGAAAAGGTGATAGAATATCAAAGAGGTAGGCGCCGGGAGATAGAGCAGGCCGATGAGGAAGTGAGAGGTTGAAGATCACCTTTCTCTGCGAAAACAGCGTCCAAGGAGGAAGGGGACTCCTCGGCGAACACGGATTGAGCATTTTGGTGGAGTCCGAGGGGAGGATCCTGCTTTTCGACACCGGACAGGGGTTGGGACTCACCTCCAACGCCAGGGCCTTGGGGGTTGACCTCTCGGAGATCGATGAAGTGGTCCTCAGCCATGGCCATTACGACCACACCGGAGGGCTACAGGCCTTACTCGAAGGGGCCGAGGGGCTGCGTATCACCGCCCACCCAGAGGTTTTCTCCCCCAAGTACTCCAATCGTGGCGGCCGCCCCCACTACATAGGCATCCCCTTTTCCAAGGAGGCCCTGGAGGGGTGGGGGGCGGAGCTGCGCCTTGTGCGGGAGCCGGTGGAGGTGATCCCAGGGGTCTTCACCACCGGCGAAGTCCCAGGCGAGAGGATGGACAGGGATCTGCTGGTTAAGACCCCTCAGGGTTTCGATCCAGATCCCCTGCGGGACGATCTTTCTCTCTTCGCCGAGACCCCTGAAGGTATTGTCCTCATCCTCGGCTGTGCCCACGCAGGTGTGGTTCGCATCATGGAACACGTCCAGGGCATGGTGGGGCGGAGGCCCTTCGCCTTGGTCGTCGGAGGAACCCATCTCGGCCCTCTACCCGAAGACCGGAGAAGGGAGGTCATAGAGGGTCTCAAGTCCTTCGAGATCAGGGCAATGGGGGTGGCCCATTGCACCGGCCTTGAGAGCCTGCCTTTGCTCGAGGAGGAACTGGAGGCCACGGTTTTCCCCAGCTTTGTCGGAATGAGGATTGAAGTGTGAACGGCATGGGCTTTAAGCGGGCCTTATTGATAGCTGGAAAGGGGGGCACAGGGAAGACGACCCTGGCCATAAGTCTTGCCGTGCATTGGGTCAAAAAGGGACTGCGAGTGGGGATACTCGATGCAAACCTCTCCTCCCCTGACGTCCCTGCCCTTCTGGCGCTTACCTCCCAAGGGATAGAGGGGCTGATCGAAGGGATAGAGCCCTCAAGTCCTGTGGAGGGCCTTGAGGTGGTATCCATGGGGTTGTTTTTGCACCGCCCCTCGACCCCTGTAAGCTGGCGGGGGCCCGTAAGGCACGGTGTGCTCAAACAGTTCGTAGAGAAGACCCACTGGGGCGATCTGGAGCTGCTGGTGGTGGACCTCCCCCCAGGCATAGGCGAGGAACTCCTCACGCTGATGCACCTCCTCCGGGGCAAGGGAAAGGCACTGCTGGTGGCCACGGGTAGTAGACTTTCTCTGCTTGAAGCCGAAAGGCTTCGCGGCCTTTTCCAACAGGGGAAGATCCCCGTGCTGGGGTGGGTGAAGAACATGCCCCAGGGCGAGGGGAAGATAGATCTCCCCCTGCTGGGAACGCTTCCCTTCGACCGAAGGATCCAAGAGAGTGCTCAAAGGGGCGAGGCCCTTTTGTGGCATCACCCCGGCTCCCCCTATGCACACGCCTTAGAGGAGATCGCCAAAAGGTGCTTGGAGGCCTTAAGGCAACCATCGCCGTCCCCCATCACCGTGACAGCCCGGCTCGTCTGGAGAGGAGGGTGACCGTGCAGCTGTGGGAAGCCATAAGAGGTCGCAGGACCATCAGACAATTCCGGGAGGAAGAAGTGGAAGAAGAGGCGATCCTTGAACTCCTCGAAGCGGTCAGATGGGCCCCCTCCTGGGCCAACACCCAGTGCTGGGAGGTGGTCCTCGTCTCCAGGGCCGATCTAAAGGAGACCCTCGCTGAAACCCTCACCCCTGGAAACCCCGCCCGGGAGGCCACCCGCAGCGCCCCATGGGTGGTGGTCTTCCTCGGACAGAGGGGAAAGGCCGGCTTTTACAAAGGAAGGCCTTCGACAGACAAAGGGGATTGGCTGATGTTCGATGTAGCCCTGGCTGTCCAGAATTTCTGCCTGGCCGCCCATGACCGCGGTCTGGGCACGGTCATCGTCGGGGCCTTCGACGCTAAAAAGGCCGCCTCCCTTTTGGGGGTGCCGGAGGACAGGGAGGTGGTGGTCCTCGTGCCGGTTGGGGTGCCAGCCGAGGTCCCTTCGCCCCCAAAGCGCAAAGAGGTGGCGGATTTCCTTTACCGGGAGACCTTTGGCGGATGAAGAAGATCTATTGCCCCCTCTGTGGCACCAAACTCATCCAGGAATCCAGAAGGGCCTTCTGTCCGCGGTGCGGCATTTACCATTACGACAACCCCCTCCCTGCCACCGCAGCCGTGGCCTTGAACGGCCGCGGAGAAGTCCTCCTGGTGAAAAGGGCAGTGGAACCAGCCCGCGGGCAGTGGAGCCTACCCGGGGGGTTCCTCGAAGGAAACGAGACACCTCGGGAGGGGGCTAAACGGGAGCTCCGGGAGGAGACCGGTCTGGAGGGGAAGATCGAGGGCTTGATAGACGTCCTCTACGAGAAAAGCCCCTTTTACGGCCCCCTCATCATCATCGGCTACAGGATGGAGATCGTGGGAGGCGAACTACGCGCAGGCGACGACGCCGAGGAGGTGGCCTTCTTCTTCCCCGAGGACGTGCCCGATGTGGCCTTTGAAAGCCACCGCAGATTCCTAAAGGAGGTCCTGTCATGAAATACGTCTATGGCCCGGTGCTCTCACGGAGGCTCGGCCTCTCCCTGGGTGTGGACCTGGTGCCACGCAAGGTCTGTACCTACGATTGCATTTACTGTCAGCTCGGCAGGACCACCTCCAAGACCCTCGAGCGAAGGGAGTACCTGCCGACCGATGCCATCCTCAAGGACGTGGAGGTGGCCTTGACCCAGCAGAAGGTCCCCCCCGATTACGTCACCCTATCGGGATCGGGGGAACCGACCCTGCACTCGAAGATCGGGGAGATCATCAGGCACATAAAGGACCTCGCACCGTGTCCCGTGGCCGTCATCACCAACGGCTCTCTCCTCTTCAGGGAGGAAGTAGCCGAGGCGTTGCTCGGGGCAGACGTGGTTCTGCCTTCCCTCGATGCCGCCACCGAACCGGTCTTCGAGACCATCAACCGGCCCCACCACGACCTGGAACTCCGCAGGGTAATAGAGGGCCTGAAGGACTTCCGGCGAGCCTTCAAAGGTGAGATCTGGCTTGAGGTGCTGTTTTGCCGTGGTATCAACGACGGGCCGAGGGACATCCAGGCCCTCAAGGAGGCTATAGCCGAGATAGGGCCCGATGCCGTCCACCTGAACACGGTGGTGAGACCGGGGGCGGAGGAATACGCCTCACCGTTGTCCCACCAGAAGCTCGAGGAGATCGCCAGGGAGCTGGGAGAGGGCGCTGAGGTGATCACCTCGCCTCCACGCAAGGCCCCCTCCCTTCCCGCCGAAGATATCAAGGACAGGATCCTCCGCACCCTTGAAGTGCGCCCCCTGACCCTTGAGGACCTTTCACGGAGCCTGGGGCTTCACGAGATGGAGGCCCTGAAGCTGCTGGACGAGTTGACAGATGAGGGAAAGGTAGGGTCCCGCATCTTCGACCATCGTATCTACTACGAAGTGAAGGCCTCCTGAAGCTAAGCCCTCACGAACTCGTACAGTAGCCTGCCCCCATCGAGCTTCACCACCCTGGGGACCATCTCCATCCCCACCTCGAGCTCCTCCTCGGGGATCTCCTTGCTCACCCAGCCGAAGACCTTGTAGTCACCGAAGTCGAGGAGCCCAAGGGTGTAGGGCAGCTCCTTCTCAAAACCAACAGGGGCGTAGGATAGCTTGGTGAAGGACAGCAGCTTACCCTTCCCCTTGACCTCGAACCACTCCATTTCGCTCCCCAGGCATGCGTAACAGTCCGCCCGCGGGGGGAAGAAGACCTTACCGCACCTCTTGCACTTGGTGCCCATGAGCTTTCCCTGCTCCAGGTAGTCGATGAAGTCGTTGACCTTGGTCAGGGCGGTAAAGCTCACCACTCCGAAGCGGTTGAAGCGGGTATCTTCTACCTTCTCCTTGCCCATCCTTACCTCCCCATGATGATGACGTTGCCGTAAAGGCCCACCCCACCGATGTTGTGAACGAGCCCGATCTCGGCCTTCGGGACCTGCATCTCCCCGGCCTCACCCCGCAACTGCAGCACGATCGTCCTCACCTGCGAGCCGCCCGTGGCCCCGATGGGATGCCCTTTGGATAGCAACCCTCCATCTACGTTCACCGGGATGCTCCCCTCCTTATATGTCTCCTTCGAGCGGATCAGCTCCTTCCCCTCCCCTGGCTTGGCGAAGCCGAGGTTTTCGTAGGCCATGATCTCGGCGATGGTGAAGCAATCGTGGACCTCGGCCACATCGATGTCCTTGGGGCCGACGCCCGCCATCTTGTATGCCTTCTGGGCTGCCTCCACTGCCACCCTGAGCCCCTGCGTCAGGTCCGGCCTGCCGGTCATGGTCACGGCCTCGGCCGCGGACCCCACCCCAAGGATCCACACGGGCTTTTCGCAGACGGCCCTGGCCCGTTCCTCGGAGGCCAGGATCACGCAGGAGGAGCCATCGGCGTTGGCACAGCAGTCGCCCACCCTGAGGGGAGAGGCCACGGGGGCGGCCAGGCGGCTTTCGGGATCGGTGAAGTCCTGCATCATGACCGGCTTGCGGTAGACGGCCTTGGGGTTGATCTGGCCATAGGTCGCCGCCTTGACCCTCACCGCTGCCAGGTCCTCAAGGGTCAAGCCGTGCTCTGCCATGTAAGCCCTGGCATACATGGCGTAGTAGGCCGGCATCATGGTGCCGAAGGGGGACTCCCACTGGATGTCCGCCCCGCGGCCCATCCGCTCCTGGACCTCCATGGATGAGATCTCGGACATCTTCTGGAAGCCTATGACCGCCACCACATCGTAAAGCCCAGCCTTGATCATGCTGTAGGCCATGATGACGCCTGTGGTCGAGGAGGAACAGACCGTCTCGACGTAACAGGTGGGCTGGGGAATCAGCCCGAGATACTCGGCGATCACCCCTGCCGGAGAACGCTGGCGATCGTACTCCGGGGCCGATGCCACGATGGAGGCATCTATATCCTTTGCCTCGAGCTTTGCGTCCTCCATGGCCTCTCGGAAGGCCTCGAAGGCCAGCTCCCTGATGGAGCCGGGGTATCCACGGACGAAGGCGCTCTGCCCTACCCCGATGATGGCAACCCTCTGTCCCATCCTTCACCCCCTTGGATTCTTTTGTGAGCTTGTTCATTAAATCACAAATCTGCCCCTTGTCAAGCTTAAGATCCTCCGCTAAGAAGAGAGGGAACAACAGAGGAGGTGCGGAGATGAAGATAGATATCAACTGCGACATGGGGGAGAGCTATGGAGCTTACCGGATTGGGTTGGACGAGGACATCATCAAGTACATAACCTCGGCCAACGTGGCCTGCGGCTGGCACGCTGGCGACCCCCTGGTGATGGAGCGGACGGTCAGGCTCGCCCGGGAGCACGGCGTCCGGGTGGGTGCCCATCCGGGCTATCCCGACAGGATGGGCTTCGGGCGCAGGTTCATGGACTGCACCCCTGAAGAGATCCGCGCGTACGTCATCTACCAGGTGGGTGCCCTTCAGGCCTTCTGCAAGGCCCAGGGTATCAGCCTCAGCCACGTGAAGCCCCACGGGGCCCTCTACAACAGGGCGGTGGAAGATGAGGCACTGGCCAGGGCCATCGTGGAGGCGGTGGCCTCAGTGGACCGGAACCTCCTCTACGTGGCCCTCGCCGGGCAGAGGGGCGAGATGATGAGACGGGTGGGCGAGGAGATCGGCCTGAGGGTGGTCTACGAGGCCTTCCCCGACAGGGCCTACACGCCGGAGGGGAGGTTGCTCTCCAGACGCCTCCCCGGGGCGGTGATCAAGGACCCTGAGGAGGTGGCCGAAAGGGCCCTGATGATCGCCAAGGAGGGGAAGATCCGGGCGGTGGACGGCTCCGAGATCCCTCTCGAGGCCCAGACCCTCTGTGTCCACGGCGACACCCCGGGGGCGGTGGACCTGGCTAAGAGGATCCGCGAGCGCCTCGAGGCTCAGGGGATCGAAGTCCGCCCCATGGAGGAGGTCATCGGCTGAATGAGTCTTTACCCTGAGGTCCGCTTCCGCCTGACCGGGGACCGAGGGCTTCTGGCCGAATACGGGGACACCATCTCCCCCGAGGTGAACCGCAAGGTCCGCCAGGTGGCTGCGGCACTGGAGGCCCAGCCCCTTAGGGGGGTGATAGAGGTAATCCCCACCTACAGGTCCTTGTTCCTGCTATACGACCCCATGACCACCTCCCCCGAGGAGCTGCAGGCGGCGCTCCTTGAGCTGGAGGAGCGACTCACGGAGGTAAAGATCCCTCCCCCAAGGGAGGTGGAGATCCCCGTCTGCTACGGGGGCGAGTTCGGCCCGGATCTGGCCTTCGTGGCCGAAAGCCACGGCTTGAGCCCTGAGGAGGTGATAAGGCTCCACTGCCAGCCCCTCTATCAGGTCTACATGGTGGGCTTCACCCCGGGCTTTCCCTTCCTCGGAGGGTTGCCCAAGGAGCTACACACCCCGAGGCGCCCCACCCCTCGCGAGCGGGTCCCGGCGGGGTCGGTGGGGATAGCGGGGGAACAGACGGGGATCTACCCCATAGAAAGCCCAGGGGGCTGGCAGTTGATCGGGCGCACACCCCTCAAGGTCTTCGATCCGAATCGCCCGGACCCCTTTCTGCTCAAGGCAGGGGACCTGGTCAGGTTCAGGCCCATAGAGCCGGAGGAGTTCCGGAGGATCGCAGAGGAGGGCTGAATGGAGGTCTTCAGGGTGCTTGACCCCGGTCCCTTCACTACGGTCCAGGACATGGGCCGCTATGGCTTTCAGCAGTTCGGGGTGCCCATATCCGGGGCTATGGACCAGTTCGCCTACCGCGTGGCCAATCTCCTGGTGGGAAATCGCCAGGGGGCAGCAGCCCTTGAGATCACCGCCTTTGGGCCGAGGCTGGAGGTGCTCTCCGAGGCAGATGTGGCAGTGACCGGGGCCGATATCCCCCTGCTGCTTGACGGCGAGGAAGTCCCGCGATGGGCCTCAGTGCGGGTGAGGCCCGGGCAGATTCTGAGCTTCGGCCCCCTCAGGAGCGGCTGTCGGGCTTACCTGGCGGTCTCCGGCGGGATAGATGTGCCCCTGGTAATGGGGAGCCGTTCCACCTGCGTCGGTGCGAGGATCGGCGGATACGAGGGCCGCCCGCTGGCCAAAGGGGATGTCCTCCGTAGGGGCGACGGGGAATTGCTCAAGCAACCTCGCATCCTCCCGGAGGACCTCGTCCCCACCTATCCCCGGCAGTGGGAGCTGCGGGCCATCCCCGGCCCCCAGGACGACCACTTCGACGAGGGCCTCGATGTCTTCTTCAGCGCGGAGTTCGTCATCACCCCGAGGGCGAACCGCATGGGTTACCGCCTCGAGGGCCCCGAAGTGCGCCACAAGGAGGGGATGCCCAAGGGGATCATCTCCGAGGCGAGCATGCCGGGAGCGGTGCAGGTGCCTCCCGACGGACAGCCGATAGTGCTCGGGCTGGAGCAGACCGTCGGGGGTTACACCAAGATCGCCACCGTTATCACCGTGGACATGGACCGCCTCGCCCAGGCAAAGCCCGGGGAGAAGGTACGCTTCCAGAGGGTGGACCTCAAAACCGCCCACGCCCTCTACAGGGAGCGGGAGGAGAAGCTGCAGAAGATAGAGGCCATCCTCGGGGGCTAAATCCTCCCGTAGGTCTCAGCGAGATCTCTGAGCCTCAGGATCAGATCCTTCGAGAGGGTCCCTTTCTTCAGACGCCATCGCCAGTTCCCCTTACGGCTTGCGGGGCGGTTCATGCGGGCCTCGGATCCCAGGCCAAGCAGGTCCTGCGCCGGGACGATGACGCAGTCCGCCACGGAGGCCATGAGCAGCCTTATGAGCTCCCACGGGAGCTCATCGGCTGACGGTTCCCTTCCCAAGTAGCGGAAGAGGCGCTCCCTCTCCTTTCCTGTGGCCTCCTCCGTGAACCAGCCTACCAGGGTGTTGTTGTCGTGGGTGCCGGTGTAGGCCACGGAGTTCCGAGGGTAATTGTGGGGGAGGTAGGGGCTTAGGGGGAAGTCATCGCCGAAGGCGAACTGCAGTACCTTCATACCCGGAAGATCGAACCGGGCCATGAGCTCCCTTACATCCGGCGTGATCACCCCCAAGTCCTCGGCGATGAAAGGTAAGGAGGGGAAACGCCTCTGGAGCTCCAGGAAGAAATCCTCCCCCGGCCCCCTCACCCAGCGGCCCCTGCGGGCGCTTCGTTCGGAGGCCGGGATTTCCCAGTAGGCCACAAAGCCCCTGAAGTGGTCGAGCCTTACCAGGTCGAAGAGCTTGAGGTTATGTTCGATGCGCTCGAGCCACCACCAGTAGCGCCCTTCCTTCAACACCTCCCAGCGGTAGAGGGGATTGCCCCACCGCTGTCCTGTGCGGCTGAAGTAATCAGGCGGCACCCCGGCCACCGCTTCCGGCCTCCCATCGGGGCCGAGGCGGAAGATCTCGGGATGGGCCCAGACGTCGGCGCTGTCCAGGGTCACGTAGATGGGGATGTCACCGATGATCTGGATGCCGCTGTCTTTAGAGCGACACCTCAAGGCGTGCCACTGCCGAAAGAACAGGTACTGAAAGAAGGCCTCGCGCTCAAGCTCTTCCCTCAATTCCTCCTTTGCCCGCTTAAGGGCATCGGGCTTCCGCCTTCTGAACTCATCGGGCCATTTGTACCACGGCTCCTGGGCGAAGCGGCGCTTCAACACCCTGAAGAGGCAATAGTCCTCGAGCCAGAAGGCGTTCTCCTCAAGGAAGGCCTCCCACTGCCATGGGGTCCTCCCCCTGCGGAAGTTCCGCCACGCCTTCTCGAGCAGCCGCTCTTTGTAAGTGATGGCGGCCTCGTATTCCGCCCGGCCCTCCGGTAAGGACGGTCCCGCTCCGAGGTCCCCCTTCTCCAGGAGCCCTTCTTCCTTCAGGAGCCCGACGCTAACGAAGAGGGGGTTACAGGCGAAGGCCGAGGAACTGAGATAAGGGGAGTTTCCCTGGGCCGGATCGGTGGGCCCGAGGGGAAGGATCTGCCAGTAGGTCTGGCCGGCCTCCTGCAAGAATTCCACGAACTCGTAGGCCTCTTGGCCCAGATCCCCCACCCCGTGGGGGGAGGGCAAGGAGCTCACATGAAGCAATATGCCGCTTCCCCGCCTCATACGCCGAGTGACACCTTGAGGAGTTGGGCAAGGACCATAAGGCCCTTTATGGCCTCCTCCGCTCGAGGGTCCTCCTGTGCCCTGGTATGAAGCCTGTTTGCAGCCATCAAGATAGAGGCCTGTACCTTCCCCAGGGGGACCTCCCCCAGCCTCAAGGCCACCTCCACCCCCCTGCGGAGCGTTTCGGCCACTTCGGAATCATCGGGGTCTGCCACGAGCTCCTCCGCCAGGGCCTCAAGCCCCAAACGGAACCTGTGCCGCAGGTGGCCGAGCTCCAAACGGATCCCTTCAGCCCGAGCCTCCTCCAGGACCGCCTCCAACCCTTCGGGGTCGAGCTCCCTCACGGCCCTGGTCGCCCTCCCCTCAAGGGCCACCGCAGCTGCTGCCTCGAGGATCCGGGGAGGGGGGAAACCGAGATCGCAGAGAAACCGCACCATGGGGGCGTTCTCCTCATAAATTCCCTCGATCAACATCTGGGCCCTGGAGAGCCTCTCTTCCTGAAGGAGGTCCATCACTTCCCTCTGTCCATCCCTCGTAAGGGAGGCGAGGGTGAAGAGGTGAGGGAACCCCTCCTTAAGAAGGGCCGCTGCCAGGGCTAAGTCTCCGTTGCTGAAGGCCTCTTGCAGCCTCTCCACTCCCTCCGGGGCACCGGAGGAGATCCCACACAGCAGGTTGTGGTCGCCGAAATGGAGGGTCGAAAAGTAAAGCTCCTCCAGCTCTTCGGTAAGGCCCTCTTGCACCTTCATCCATCCCAGGGCGAGCTTCGCCCTTCCCGTCTCGAGGACTTTCTGCTGCCGCTCTTTCACCCGGAAGGGGCCGAGTTCCTCCCGCGGCCCCTCGAGAAGGGACGTCATTGCTAAGTGCGCTGAGGCCCTCTGGATGCTGACCCTTTGGGGCCTGACCCAGTGTTCGTAGATCCAGCGCCCGTCCCCGACCTCGGGGCGGTTGCTCTTCACCTCCGCTAAGCGCTCGAGAAAGCCCTCCTCGAGCTCAAGGCCCAGGGCCCTCTCGGCTAAGTCTATGGCCCGGGCCGCGTGCTTCAGCACCTGCACCGTCTCGAGGCCCGAGGGATCGTCGAAGAACCACCCGCAGCTCGTGAACATCAACAACCGCTGTCGCTCCATCTCCAGAAGCTGCCAACAGCGGGTGCGCTCCGAAGGGCTGAAGTCCCTTGAGGCATGGCGCCTGAGGAACGCCTCCTTTGTGGAAGGGTCGAGCAACACCTCGATGTAATCCTCCCTGGCCCTCCGTGGGTCCTGGAAGAGCCCTTCGGCTTCGGCCCCATAGGCCTCCCGAAGCTTCGCGCTGAGCCAGTCGATTGCCACTCTCAGGGGCTTGCGCCAGCCCTGGCTCCAACCCGAGTGCCTGCCGGTGGAGCATCCGCAATCGGTTTGCCAACGCCCGAGCCCGTGGGGACAGCTCCAGGAGGTGTTCTCGATGATCTCGACCTCGTCCTCCGGGGGATGCCGCTCGAGGAACTCCCCGTAAACGGTCAGCGAGACCTCCTTCCGCCTCTCGATCTCCCTCAGGGCGTAGGCCAAGGCCATCTCTCCGAAGGTCCTGTGATGGCCGAAGGTCTCACCGTCTGTGGCCACGTGAAGGAGCCCGTCCCTACCTGAGAGGGGTTCGAGCATCCTCTGAGCCATCCTCGCCCCATCCCTCAGGAGGTCACCGAAGGAGATGCCGTGGGAGAGCGCACCGTGAAAGAAAAAGACCGCCATCTCCCTCCCTGAGGGGAGGCGCAGCCGATAGGCCCTGAAGGGATCTACCTTGGCGCCTTTGACCTCACGCCAGTGCCCGTCGCGTCCCTTCACCCTCAGGGCCTGCTGGGGGGAGAGGATGGTGAAGCCGATCCCCGAGGAGGCCAGGACATCGAGGGTCTCAAGATCCACCGCGCACTCTGGAAGCCACATCCCCTCAGGGCTTCGGCCGAAGCGATACTCGAAATCCCTTATCCCCCAGTGGACGAGGGTCTCTTTGTCCTCACGTGAAAGCAGTGGCAGGATCGCATGGACCCAGGGGTGAGCGAGCGCCGAACCGTGGCCCGAAAAGCGCTCCTGGGCAACCCGGTCCCCCTCGAGCACCGCCCGGCACACATCGGGGGCACGGCGCTCAAGCCACCTGAAGAGCGTCGGTCCGAAGTCGAAGCTGATCCAGCCGTAGTTGTTGACCAGCTCCTCGAGCCACCCCTGGGGGCTGAAGATCCTTGCCCAGGAGTTGGGCGCGTAGCACTCGGCGGTGATCCTCTCGTTCCAGTCGTGCCAGGGATCAGCCGAGGACTCTTCCTCCACCATGTCCAGCCAGGGGTTCTCCCTGGGGGGCTGGTAGAAGTGGCCGTGCACACAGATGTAACCTCCCATGAGGGAGGACCTTATCACAGCCCCTTGGGGCTTTCAAATCCGCTTGAAATTGACACGTTTTTTGGAATGTGCTTAAAATTTTGAGACATCGGGAGGGCCCACGAATGGCCAGGAGAAGAAAAAGCAAAAATCAACGGGTAGGGAATTATCGGCACGAGGAGGCAATGAGGAAGAGTAACCCTGCGGGGGACGAGCTTTACTGAAAGAGGAGATGCTCCATGAGCATTCCCGACCTGATAGATAATCGTAAAGTTACTAATATCACTCTTAAAGATGTCCTAAAACAAATCTTAAGCGAAAATCAAAGTCCCTCACTAACAGTTGCCACTGCCTACTTCAACCTTGAGGCGTTCCAAGAGTTATCCCCGGAGATAGAGTGCGTCAATACACTACGACTATTAATAGGGAAGGAGCAAGAACAGAGCTTTGTCCTCACGGAACGCCTGCGTCGAGAATTGGAAGACCGAGCTTCACGTGGAGAACTCCGGTTATCGTCTGCTCTTCGCCATTGGCAGAGCTTTCTGGAACATAGCCACGTAGAAATTCGTCTTTACACAAAAGGCTTCCTCCACGGCAAAGCTTATTTAATAGACGGCGTCCATATGTTAGGAAAAGTCGGTATCGTAGGTTCATCCAATTTTACTGGTGCAGGTCTACAGAGCAATCTGGAGCTCAACGCAGTGCTCAAACAGACGGCTGCTGTGGAGGAACTTCAACGTTGGTTCAATGCCATCTGGGATGAAAGCGAAGACTACAAAGCCGAACTCCTTACTTTGCTTTCGGATTTTACATCCTCTTACTCACCTTATGAGCTTTATATCAAAGTACTTTACGAGGCCTCCAAAGATCGTCTCCAATCAGATCTAAAAGAGGAAGAAGATAAACCCTCACCAATCGCCTTGGCAGATTTCCAACATGATGGCTATCTCGCAGCCAAAGAGATTTTAGAGCACTATGGAGGAGTTCTCATCGCCGACTCTGTGGGGCTTGGAAAGACATATTTAGCTCTTCGCCTCTTAGATGATTACGCTTACCAACAGCGGGAGACCGCTCTAATTATCTGTCCTGCTGCTTTACGTGACACGCTATGGGAACCATTACTTAACGCCCATGCTATTCCCCATCGTATCTTATCTATGGAAAAAATCAGCCAGAGCGACTTCCCATTTGAAGAATTTGCTGCCCATAAAATAATTGTAGTGGATGAATCCCACAACTTTCGTAACCCCAATGCCAATCGCTGGGAGAATTTATTTAGGCTGTTAAGTCAGGGGGATACGGAAAGAAAGGTTATTCTTCTCACAGCCACGCCCGTCAACAATACAGTCTTCGATTTGTACCATCAGCTTTCCCTTATTACCAAGGGCCCCGATGATTTCTTTGCGGATGCAGGGATCTCAAACCTTCGCAGTTATTTTAAACGGGCGGAGGAAAATAGGGACACGCTTTACGAACTTTTGGAGGCCATTGCAGTACGTCGCAGTCGTTCTTTCATACGCAATAATTTCCCTGAGGCTTACATTGAAGGGAAGCCTATTCGATTCCCTGAACGTAGGCTTCATAATGTAAGCTATTCCCTGGAGAAAACTTACAATGGAGAACTATATAGCAAAGTAGCTCAAGCCATCGAAAACCTCTTTCTTGCGCCATACCAGGTGGATCTATACCGAAAGGAATTGATGGCTGCACGGAGCATTCAAGTAGGGCAACTCCAGCTATTTGATATCGGAAAGGAAGAGGAACCCCTTATTCAACGCTTGGTCAGTCAAGGCTGGAGCAAAGAAGAGGCGCATAAATTTGTAATGAGCATAGGGC
The DNA here is from genome assembly GCA_964525275.1 of uncultured Thermodesulfobacteriota bacterium. Taxonomy (GTDB): domain Bacteria; phylum Desulfobacterota; class B13-G15; order B13-G15; family B13-G15; genus CAZGDM01. Next base: position 22,434 of record CAZGDM010000026.1, read on the forward strand.
GCCAGACTTCTCTTGCTCACATCATGCGTGTCCTTTATCTGAAGCGCCTGGAATCCTCTGTAGAGGCTCTGCGTATCTCTTTGCATCGCCAGCGGGATTTTCAAAAAGCCTTTCTTCGTGCTTTGGATCAAGGCCGTCTGTTTGACAGCAAAGCGTACCGCAAGTGGCTCCAGGCGGAGAGTGCAGATGATCAAGTTGAGGATGAAGTTGACTGGGACGCTATTGTGGAACAGCTACCGTCCCTTCCTGCTGAGAAATATGACCTGGATGCGATACGTAAAGCGGTTAAGGAGGAGGAGCTTTTGCTGGAGGGCTTAGAAGTAGATGAAGGCGGAGAGGAAAGTCTCATTATTAGTCAAAGAAAATACATAGGCAACAAATGGGGAGGTAAATACCTAAGGGCACCGGACATTTATTTCACTATCCTGGAGAAGGCAAAGCGTTATAAATGCTTTATCTACGAGGGCGAGCCTGTTATTGTGGAGGATGTTACAGATTTAATTGAGGAATGAATTTATGGACGTAAAAGATATTGTTGCAATTTTGCGGCTTCACGGTCAGACCTTAAGAAGGGATTTTGCAGTGAGACGAATAGGTGTATTTGGCTCTTTTGCCAAGGGAACTGAGTCAAAAAAGAGCGATATAGACCTTTATGTAGAATTTGAATTGACTGAGCTGGATTTAGATAAATATTTGCGACTAATAGAGTACCTGGAGAAGCTGTTTAATAAAAAAATAGACCTGGTCACTAAAGACGGTGTCGAAAGTATCAGGATCCCTCATATAAGGGAGGAGATAAAGAAGGAAATAGTATATGCGTAGAGGAGATCGAGAGCTTCTCTTAGACATCCTTGAGGCGTGTAGGAGAATAACAATTTACACTCAAAATTTAAGCTATGATGAGTTTCTCAAAAATGAAGAAAAACAAGATGCAGTCATAAGAAACATGGAAATCATTGGTGAAGCTGTGAAGAACATATCAAAGGAATTAAGGGAAAAGTATCCTGAGGTTGATTGGAAAAAGATAGCAGGTATGAGGGATAAACTGATTCACTTTTATTTTGGGGTAAATCTTGAAGTGGTATGGGCCGTAAGGTCTAAAGAAATCCCCAAGCTTGAAAGAGAGGTAACGGAAATCTTGAAAAAAGAGGGATGGGATGCGCTTCGCTGAAATCCGAGATCAGATTGTGAATAATCCTGGTTTTAATAGCCTGGAAGAGGTTAAGAAAGCTGGCTATTGCATAGTCAAAGAGCGGGATGGCGAGCGTTACTTCCTTGTCAAGCAGGACGAACTCAAGCCTTTACTGGTGCGGCTGGGGGATATTGCAGAGGTGCGCAGAGGTTTCACAACCGGTGCAAACGAGTTTTTCTACCTACAGCCTTTAGAGATGAGCGTGGCCGAAGTAGCAAAGCTGAGCAAGGAAGATCCCTTAGCCCCTGTCCTGGTTAGAAACGGCGCCGGTTGGAGGGGAGAAATAGAAGCCGAATTTTTGAAGCCCGTCATCAAAAGCCCCCGTGAGATCAAAACCATCCGGGTGCACCTGGAGGATTTGCGTTACTTGGTTTTTATGTGTCACTTATCAAAAGAAGAGCTTCGGAAGCAAGGGAAAATTCATGCCTTGGAGTACATTTGCTGGGGGGAATTTAAGGAATATCAACGACGTTCCACTTGCAGAAGCAGGCCAAAATGGTGGGATTTGGGTGGATCGCATTCAGAATTGACAGCATGGGCAATGATTCAATCTGAGCGCCATAATGTGCACTACAACCCGGTAAAGGTCGAGCTTGATCATAATTTTTTCGAAATTTTCACTAAAAATTTGAACATATCGATTAGTTTATCTGCTATATGCGTATCTACATTAGCCATCCTTATAAAGGAATTATTTGGCAGGCAATATGGCGGTGGCAGCGGCCCAATTAAAAACGAAGGTGTAGATCTCGTAAAATATACCATCCTAAACCCCTTTGACTTTAGTGCCTCACAACGTGAGCGTGCGCTTAAAGTTTTTGAGCAAATGGCAAACCGGGAGATCAAAAGCATCTTTGAGGAACTCGGTCTTTCTGAGCTCAATACAGACTATAGCAATATAGAACCCGCAAATGTTTCCCTCGACAAAGTCCTTCCTGATCGGCGGGAACTGGACGCCGTCATCTTTGAAGTCCTCGGTCTAACCGAAGAGGAACAACTCGCCGTCTACCGAGCCGTGGTGGAGCTGGTGAAAAACAGATTGGTTAAGGCAAGAAGCATGTAAGCAGTCAAAATATCGAAGCTCTTTAGGATTCAAGATGAAACTCTCTAAATTGAAGATAAAGAATTTTCGTTCGATTAGAGATTTAGAAATTGAAATGGGAGACATTTGTGCCTTTATAGGCCCAAATAACTCTGGGAAGTCAAATATACTACGGGCACTTAATGTAATTCTCGGAGAAAGTTATCCCTCTGTTAGAACTTTTACAAATGAGGATTTTAGAAACTATGACGACTCCAAGCCAGTAGAGATAGGAGTCCTATTTGACCAACCGTTTACAGATTCTAAAGGAAATAATGTAGGAGGTTTCTTGTTAACCTTTGATAATAACTCTCTTGAATATCTTGCTACCGATCCTGCAGGAAATCCGCTTTGGTCTTACTATGGAAATCCAGTACGGGTATCTAACGAGATGAGAGAAAGAATCCCTTTAATATACATTCCTGTTGATCGTACTGCCTATTCACAATTAAGGCCAACTAAATGGACATTATATGGCAGGATTTTATTGTTTCTGACCGAAAAGTTTAAAGACTCTGGCAAAGAAGACGTTTTTAAATCACACATCCAGGAAGCAATGGATATTTTAAAGACTGGCAAAATGAAGTACGTTGAAAGTGAGTTAAATAAACTTGTTAAAGAACAAACGGGACTTGGAGAAACAACTCTAGAATTTAGTTTAGTCGATCCAGTCAATTTTTACAGAACTGTAAGACCATATTTGAAGCAAGGAGCATTAAAATTTGATCCAGAGAATCTCGGGATGGGTATTCAAAGCAATTTAATTGTTGCATTAATGCGCATTTATAAAGACCTCCCTGAGGAGGAAACAAGCATCATCCTAATAGATTGACCAGAAGTGTTTTTGCACCCTCATAGTTGTCGTCACTTCTTTGGCATCTTAAACGATCTATCGCTGTCTGGTACTCAGATAATCTATTCCACCCATAGTCCGTATTTCATCGATCCTGAAAATCCAAGCATGATCTATTTGGTAAAGCATGAAACTGAAACTAAAGTTTATCGGCATACAGAAATGACAGATAAGGAAAAATTAAAGTTTGTGTCCAAATTTGACTCTAGCTTTTCTGAAGTATTTTTTGCCAGAAAAGCCATTTTAGTTGAGGGAGACACAGACAAGATCGCATTAGAACGTGCTTTTGAAGTCAAAGGAATAAATTTAAATAAGGAGAATATCTCCATCCTTGTCTGTGGTTCTATTAATGAAATTCCTTTTATAGCACGGATACTTAACTCTTTTAAAATCAGTTGTTATGTGCTTTGCGACAGTGACCCCTCGAAACCAACAGAACCAAAGAATACCGAGATTAGAAACATTATTGGTGAGAAGCATTGCTTTATTATGCATCCAGATTTGGAAGGCGCTTTTGGCTTAGAAAGAAAACTTAATAAAATCCAGGCATTAAAATATTTTAGTAAATTTTCAAAGTTTGACGAATTTCCGGATATTTTTAAACAATTAATCGAAGCAGTAGTTGATGACACACCATAGGAAATTAGCGATGAACCCTTTGCCGAAGATATACCTTTCTAAATCGAACCCTTTTCGATTTAAAAAGAAACTGAGGGAGGTTAATAAATAATGGCACGAAAGGAAATAGTAACAGAGGTCATAGATGGAGACACCTTTCGCACAAATAGAAGGAAAAATCCCGTACGGCTTGCAAATGTCGATGCACCTGAAAAAGGCCAGCCAAGGAGTATGAAGGCGAAAGAATTATTAAAGGAACTGATCGAAGGGAAAGAAGTAATCATTGAAACCGTTGCGAGGGATAAATATGGCAGATCAATAGCCAACGTTCGAATTGGAAGAAAGTCTATAAATAAAGCTATGAAAGAATGGTTAAAGAAATTGATATAAGAAAGAGGAGAAAACAAAATGCAGGAAGATTTTCACTTTTACGCCATTTATGCCTTAGCGCGGGCGGCAGGGTTTGGCCCTGATGGGGCTCATATCATTGCCTATTCTTCCCAGCATACCGATGACGCCAAATATGACCACGCCCTTGAGTTCGAAAATGGAGGGAGGTTCCAACAAGTCCTCACCGCCCACCGCTTTTTTGATCCACGGGTGATATCGAAAGAGGTTTGTTACAGAATCTGGCTTCCCTTTCATTTTCTGCCAGGAAACTTAGGCGTTGACTTTTATGAACGCCTCCTTGTGAGGGCCAACAGCGTCATCGCCCAGAGGATGATCGAAGAGCTTCTGGCCTCTGAACTCAAGCCTTATACCCTCCACCGTTTGGGGATCCTCCTGCATGTTTATGCAGACACCTGGTCTCATCAGAACTTCATGGGGATCATGCGAGACATGAACGATGTGAGGAACATGAGGGTGGAAGAGG